>CAYNBE010000244.1:0-5164 GCA_964395045.1 uncultured Prolixibacteraceae bacterium
AATATGTTTGAAATTTTAAGAACATAAAAAACTAAAGAAATTGGTTATGGAAAAAAAAGCAGCAGAATTTGTGGAAAATTTTATGTCGAACATTGTGTCCAGGGATCCTCTTGAAAAGGAGTTTCACCAGGCAGTTCATGAGGTCGTTGAGAGTTTGGCCTCGTTTGTGATTCAAAATCCGGTTTATCAGAAAGCGAAGATCCTTGAAAGGATGGCAGAGCCGGAAAGGATCATCATTTTCAGGGTACCCTGGACCAACGACCGTGGTGAGGTTGAAATCAACCGGGGTTACCGGATACAGATGAACAGTGCCATCGGGCCTTACAAAGGGGGTCTACGGCTTCATCCATCGGTGAACCTGAGCATTCTTAAGTTTCTTGCTTACGAACAGGTGTTGAAGAACAGCTTGACTACACTTCCCATGGGTGGTGGAAAAGGAGGATCCGATTTCAACCCAAAAGGAAAATCCGACAATGAAGTGATGCGTTTCTGTCAGTCGTTTATGAGTGAGCTATACCGGCATATCGGACCGGATACGGATGTTCCGGCAGGAGATATCGGCGTTGGCGGGCGTGAAATCGGGTTTTTATATGGTCAGTATAAGAGATTACGGAACGAGTTTTCGGGAACCTTTACCGGAAAGGGACAGGGGTGGGGAGGAAGTCCTCTCAGGCCTGAAGCCACCGGATATGGTGCCACTTATTTTGCCAGCGAAATGCTGGATACAATCGGCGACAGCATCGACGGGAAAACCGTGGTTATCTCGGGTTCGGGGAATGTGGCGCAGTATGCAGTCGAAAAAGTCACCCAGATGGGGGGAAAAGTGGTCACGCTTTCCGATTCGAATGGATATATCTATGACCCGGAAGGAATCAACAGAGAAAAGCTGGAGTATGTTTTGGAGCTTAAAAACGTATGGCGGGGAAGGATCAGGGAATATGCGAACGAATTCCATGGGGTCAAATATTTTGAGAATCAACGTCCGTGGTCGGTTCCGTGCCAGATTGCCATGCCCTGCGCAACGCAGAATGAAATAGATGAAAACGATGCCCGCACCCTGGTGGCCAATGGCTGCAAATGTGTGTCCGAAGGGGCCAACATGCCATCCACTCCCGGAGCGATCCATGTTTTCCAGTCAAACAAATTGCTGTACGCACCGGGAAAGGCTGCCAACGCAGGCGGAGTTGCAACTTCGGGGCTTGAAATGACCCAAAACTCCATGAGGCTGACCTGGACCCGGGAGGAAGTCGATTCGCGGCTTCATTCCATCATGAAAAACATACACCAAACCTGCGTGCAATACGGCAGGGAAAGCGATGGCTATGTCAACTATGTGAAAGGTGCCAATATCGGAGGATTCCTGAAGGTGGCAAATGCCATGCTTGCGCAGGGAATAGTTTGATTTTCTGATATTTAATTTGTAAAGAGGCTCCGGTTGAACCGGTGCCTCTTTTTTTTATAATATTTTCCGTTGCTGCTATGAAAACTGACTCTGTCTATCAAGCCGGCACTGAAAAAGTTCTGTTTACGGATATTTTTCCGCCGTTTATCGGTAAAGGTGACAGGAAAAAACCATAACCTCTTCATCTTTGGATTCAGAAAAAGCATGAACGGGGAGGATGAAAGGATATGCGGGAAGAAATACAATAGTCAGGATATTATTTTTTTCGAAAAGCCATGATAGTCTTAAACAATGTTCACAAATCGTATGTCACAGGGAACAATTCACTGCATGTTTTAAAAGGGATAAACCTTGAAATCGGTGCAGGTGAATTTGTTTCCATTATGGGACCATCCGGGTCAGGAAAATCGACCCTACTCAATATTCTCGGAATTCTCGATGATTATGATGAAGGTTTGTACACCCTTGACGGAAAGCAGATCAGGGGATTGAACGAGACGAATGCAGCCAGAACACGAAATGAAATGATTGGTTTTGTTTTTCAGTCGTTTAACCTGATCTCGTTTAAAAATGCCAG
Organism: uncultured Prolixibacteraceae bacterium; assembly: GCA_964395045.1. Lineage (GTDB taxonomy): Bacteria > Bacteroidota > Bacteroidia > Bacteroidales > Prolixibacteraceae > UBA1413. Next base: position 1,980 of record CAYNBE010000244.1, read on the forward strand.
GGAAAATGTGGCTTTACCCCTCTATTATCAGAAAGTCAGCCGGAAGAAACGCAACCTGATTGCAATGGAGTACCTCGATCGCTTCGGTCTGAAAGAATGGGCCGACCATCTTCCAGGTGAACTTTCCGGGGGACAGAAACAAAGGGTGGCCATTGCCCGTGCCCTGATATCAAAACCAAAAATTATCCTGGCCGATGAACCAACCGGAGCTTTGGACACAGCCACTTCCTTTGAGGTGATGGAAATCCTGAAAGAAGTGAATGACCAGGGTATTACAGTCATCATTGTCACACATGAGCACGATATTGCTGCAATGACCCGAAAAATCATCCGGCTGAAAGACGGGATGATCGAAGAGACCATCATTAACGGGGAGTTGAAGATGTACCGCGAAAGGATAAAAAACGACAAATCTTTCAGCTATGTTTGATGTAGATATCTGGCAGGAAATTTTCAGTACCATCCGGAAGAACAAGTTGCGTACTTTTCTGACCAGCTTTTCAGTGGCATGGGGAATTTTCATGCTGATGGTATTGCTGGGTTCGGGGAACGGGTTGCAGAATGGTGTCAGGGAGGAGTTTGCCGATGAAGCGGTAAACATCATGTGGCTCTGGACCGGTGAGACCTCTATTCCGTACAAAGGACTCAAGGAGGGTCGTGAGGTGAAGTTCAACAATGAAGATTACAGCTATCTGACCACACGGACCGACGAAATTGAACAGGTTTCTTCCCGTTTTTATCTGAGAGGGGATATCACCTATTCATATGGAAAGGAATATGGTTCATTTTCTACCAGTACCTGTCATCCCTCGCTGATGGAAATGGAAAAAATCAAGCTTACCAGGGGAAGGTTTATCAACGAACTGGATATCAGTGAATATCGTAAGGTGATTGTTATTGGGGATGATATCCGGAAAGCACTTTTCAAGCATGAAGATCCGATGGGGAAATACATTAAGGTAGGAAGTGTGCCGTTCAAAGTCGTCGGCGTGTCACTTGATCCGGGATCGGATGATAACCGACAGGCTTACATGCCTTTCACGACTGCCCAGCGGTTGTTCAACGGGGGCGACAGGGTTCATAACTTTACCCTGACCACCCAGATGGTAAAAACGGAAAAGGAAGCAACGGAGATCAGCGACAGAATCAGGGAGCAACTGGCCAGGCGTCACGATTTTGATCCATCTGACAAGCGGGCAATGGGGTCGTTCAATATGTTGACCGAATATATCCGGACCATGAAAATTTTTCAGGCTATAAAAATATTTGTTTGGATTATTGGGATCGGGACACTCATTGCGGGGATCGTCGGGGTGAGCAACATCATGCTCATTCTGGTGAAGGAAAGAACACGCGAAATCGGTATCCGGAAGGCTTTGGGGGCATCACCCGCCTCTGTGATCGGCCTGGTCCTGCTTGAATCAGTGCTGATTACCACTGTGGCAGGTTACATCGGCCTTGTGCTGGGGGTTGGACTGATGGAGGGGGTTCATTTCGGGCTTGAGCAAATGTTTGCGGCAGGTGGGGGCGACCAGATCTTTTTCCGGAATCCCACTGTGGATTTCATGACTGCTGTATCAGCCACAATTATCCTGATTTTTTCAGGAGCACTGGCTGGGTATATTCCTGCCCGGCGGGCAGCCAACGTAAAACCGATTGAGGCACTTCGTGACGAATAAGGTTGCAAAGACTAAATGCAACATAGCAAAACACTAAAAGCAGATACAATTACTTATAACAGCATCAGGAATGTTTGATTTTGACCGTTGGAATGAAATTTGGCATGCACTGGCAAAGAACAAGATTCGCAGCCTGTTAACAGCATTTGGTGTTTTCTGGGGAATTTTTATGCTGGTTGTCATGTCGGGTGCTGGGAACGGACTCCGGAACGGCCTGGTCGAAGGAGTAGCAAAATTTGCCACCAATTCGGCCTTTATGTGGACGGAGAGAACCAGTGAACCCTATAAAGGTTTTATCAGAGGCAGACGATGGAATATGGATTCTGAGGATCTTGATGTTCTGCGGAACAAAGTCCCTGAAATTGAAATCCTGTCACCAAAAAACTTCGGCAGCCGAAGCAACAGCGGACCCAACACTATCAGGGGAAAACTGAACGGCTCTTTCAATATCAAGGGTGATTACCCCGATTATCTGAAGATCGATCCTGCCACCCTGGTGAAGGGTCGCTGGATAAATGAGATAGATATCCGTGAAAAACGAAAAGTATGCGCCATCGGAACCAAGGTTTATGAACAGATGTTTAAACCCGATGAAAATCCCCTGGGTGAATATCTGAAAATTTCAGGTGTTTATTATCAGGTGATAGGGGTTATCAAACCGGAAACCAGGGTCAACATTAACGGACGTACCGAAGAATCGATATTCATGCCGTTCACCACCATGCAGCAGACCTATAACATGGGGAATGAGATACATATCATCGCTTTTACTGCTAAAAAGGGTGTTCCTGTCAGTGTTGTGGAAGAAAAGGTGAAAGAAATAGTGAAAAAGAGGCACTCTGTTTCTCCTACCGATGTTCAGGCCATCCGAAGTATTAACATTGAGAAGCAATTTATGCAGATGCGGGGTTTGTTTATCGGAATCAATATCCTGACCTGGATTGTCGGGATCGGGACCTTGCTGGCCGGAGTGATCGGTGTGAGCAATATCATGCTGGTAATCGTTAAGGAAAGAACCAGGGAAATTGGGGTCCAAAGGGCACTCGGGGCACGGCCCGTTACCATTATTACCCAGGTGATGCTCGAAAGTGTTGCCCTAACCACTGTTGCCGGTTATATCGGACTTTCTGTGGGAGTAGGGTTACTCGAGTTAGTCAGCAAGGTCATCGATAGCCAGCCGCGGGAAGGAAATGAAATATTCTTCAGGAACCCGGAGATCAGCATCGGTGTTGCACTGGCTGCACTGGCTGTATTGGTGGTGGCCGGTTTGTTCGCCGGGTCAATCCCCGCCAAAAGGGCTCTTCAGATCAAACCCATTGAAGCCCTGCGTGAAGAATAAACATGATTTAACCATTGAATTCATTACCATTAAAGTTGGTTAACAACGAAAAAACAGAAAAATAAACAAACAGCCATGAAAAAGTTTTTTAAAATTGCGGTATTGGATTTATTGGGACTGATTTTTATTCGATCCCTGTGGTTTTTATATAAAAAATCACAACCCAA
>CAYNBE010000245.1:0-5158 GCA_964395045.1 uncultured Prolixibacteraceae bacterium
TATTACAAAATGAGAAAAATTTCATTGGCTAACTTGCCCCGCAAGTTAGGTTAATCTTTTTTTAGGGGATGAAAAAAAATAATTAGATTAGCTGAATCAATCAGGATTGAATTGAAGCATCGGGCACTGAAATATTTCATTTTATTGGCTGTAACCGTGGTAGCTGGTATTTTGCTGGTTCAGTATACTTTTCTGAGAAATGCGTATGAGATATCAGAACAGGAGTTTCATGAATCGGTTACTACTGCACTCAAAGAAGTAGCCTGGCAGATACTGGAGGCTTCGGGGCAGGCTGCCAAATTCGATACCCTCGATCCCATTGAGAGGGTAAACCGTCATTGTTATCTGGTGAATGTGAATGACATCATTGATCCGGTCATCCTGAGAGCACAACTAAAGGAGCAGCTTAAACGTCATGGAATCAGGCTCGATTTTGAATATTCATTGTACGATCCTGAGAAGAAGATAATGGTGTACGGTGACTATATTTGCGGGGAAGGTGACAGTTGCAGGCAATTGAAAACCAGCGGAATTCCCGTGAGCACCAGATATGACCATTATTTCGGGGTTAATTTCCCGGATCTTTCGCCCTATTTCAACAACAGGTTAAGCAACTGGTACATTCTGACAGGCTTGTTATTCTTCGTTCTGTTCTTTTTCGGATATGCCATGTGGGTTATCATCAGGCAACGTCAGCTTTCAGATATTCAGAAACTATTTATCAACAATCTTACGCATGAGCTGAAAACCCCCATTTCTTCGATCGGGTTATCGGCCCAGGTGCTGAGCGATGAGCATATTGTTGATAATCCCCAACGGTTATCGGAGTATGTCAGGATTATTCTTGAGCAAAGCAACCGGTTGGCAAAAAATGTGGAAAAGGTTTTGAATCTGGCATCGCTCGAGAAAAACAGGATTCAGCTTGTCCGTGAAAAAACCGATCTGGACGGGTTTGTCGGTAAAACAGCCGAACGGTTTCTTCAGTCTGAGATCGGAATACATACCTCGATCCGTTTTACCCATAAAAGCCCGGGAGAGATTATCTGGGCCGACCTTTTTCATTTTGGGAATGTGATCCAGAACATCCTGGAGAATGCTGCAAAGTATTGTAAAAGAACGCCTGAAATTGAGATCGTCACACAGAAGAAAGGTAAGAACATTTATCTGATGTTTAAAGATAACGGGATTGGTATTCCCCGGGGGGAGAGAAAGAAAATTTTCAGGAAGTTTTACAGGGTTTCAACCGGTAATATTCACGATGTAAAAGGATTTGGACTTGGCCTTGATTATGTCAGCCGGATCGTGAAAGCCCACCGCTGGAAAATTAAAGTCGGTGAAAACAACAACGGGGGCTCAGTGTTTATGATCATGATACCAAAAAATGATGAATGAAGAATCACCCGGAATATTGCTCGTGGAGGATGATGCTACGCTCCGTTTTATCATCCGTGACAACCTGACGTTGCACCATTACCAGGTAGATGTTGCCGAAGACGGAGAAAAAGCGCTGGAAATGTTCCGGGCGGGTGATTATGCACTGATTATTCTCGATGTGATGCTTCCGAAGAAAGATGGATTTGAAGTTGCACGGGAGATCAGGAAAACCGATGAACAGGTTCCCCTTCTGTTTTTAACAGCACGGTCGATGACTGAAGATAAAATATTCGGCCTTTCCATAGGCGGGGATGATTATATTACAAAACCATTCAGCCTGGAGGAACTGCTTTTAAAAATGAAGGTTTTTTTGCGGCGCAGCGGTTTGAAGGGCAATGCATCGGATCAAAACAAAAAGCAGGGAATTCGCATCGGGACCTATACATTTTTCGAATCAGATCTTCTTCTGGTGTGCGGTGAAAACCAGCGGCGCCTCACCCTGAAAGAAGCTGAACTGATCAGGTTTTTCGCATCAAATCTGAACAAAGTGCTTACCCGGGATGAGATTCTGGAACAGGTGTGGGGAACAAACGATTATTTCCTGGGCAGAAGCCTTGACGTTTTTATTTCACGGCTGAGGAAATATTTCAGCCACGATCCCGGCATCCGGATCATGAACCTTCATGGGATAGGGTTCAGGATGAATGTTAAGGTTTAACCAACCTCATTCTGTTACATTTCTGTTACATTTCATGAGTTCCCGGCAATCTCAACCTGGTTGAAACCGAATTTGGGCAGTCGTCCCATTTTTGTGTTGAAGAAACGGATTTTTCATATATGACAAATATTCAGCTTTTTAGTTGTTTAGCTCGCAACTTTCACTGCACGAACCGGGAGGAATCTTTTTTGTATACTACATATTTCTGCGGATTTTTCGAAAATGAATATCAAATTGAATTGGCTTGCTGAACATAAAATTGAGGGCTGTAAATTCAGAATTTTTACATTTGTGGTGAAATTACTGTCAGGTTATGGAGAATTTCTACCTGGTCGTTGTGGTGATCCTGTTTGCTCTCGCAATTTCAGACTTGATTGTCGGGGTCAGCAACGATGCTATCAACTTCCTGAATTCAGCTGTCGGATCAAGGGCTGCTTCAAAATGGCTGATCTTCGGCTGTGCAGCCATGGGCGTTCTGATCGGAGCAACGTTTTCGACCGGCATGATGGAAGTGGCACGCAAGGGAGTGTTTCATCCCGACATGTTTGCTTTCTCCGAAATCATGATAATTTTCCTTGCGGTGATGATCACCGATGTGATCCTGCTTGATTTTTTCAATACCTTCGGACTCCCAACTTCAACAACTGTATCCCTGATATTTGAGTTGCTCGGTTCGGCTGTTGCCGTTTCACTGGTGAAAATAAGCAGATTGGGCGGTACGGTTGCTGATCTTGGCCAGTATGTAAATACTGACAAAGCTCTGGCCATTATCTCCGGCATACTTGTTTCAATCATCATTGCATTTACTTTCGGATCGCTCATCCAATATCTCATCAGGTTGTTTTTTACATTTGATTATAGCAGATTGTTTCGTTATTTCGGGTCGTTATTCGGAGGCCTGGCAATCACCATGATTTCCTATTTCATGCTGATCAAGGGGATCGACGGTTCCTCCTTCGCCGGGATCCCGGTCGGAAAGGGAGCCATACCCCTGAGCCGGTGGGTCAATGAAAATTCGACACTTCTAATGTTGCTCAGCCTGGTTTTCTGGACGGCCTTCCTTCAGCTTTTATACTGGATATTCCGTATCGATATCCTGAAGGTGGTTGTACTGGCAGGTACCTTCGCGCTGGCCATGGCTTTTGCCGGAAACGACCTGGTTAATTTCATCGGGACCCCCATGGCAGGTTATAGTTCGTACCAGGCCTGGCATGCTGCCGGGAGCCCGGACCCCGGTCTGATGAGGATGGATGTTTTGCTCGGGGATGTAAAAACTCCCTTTCTGTTTTTGCTATTTTCAGGAGCAGTGATGATTGTTACCCTGATAACAAGCAGGAAAGCAAAAACGGTCGTGGAAACCGGGATCAACCTGGGACGCCAGGGGGAAGCGGTGGAAAGGTTCGGCTCTTCGGCTATCGCACGGGCCATTGTGCGAAGTTCCATCCGGTTGAACAGAAAGGTGAAATCATATCTGCCCGAATCGGGCAACAATTTTATTATGAACCGGTTTTCACCTGTCGAAATGATGGACGATCCAAATGCCCCCGCATTTGATAAACTCCGTGCAGCAGTGAATCTGATGGTCTCCAGTATCCTGATTGCTTTCGGAACTTCCCTGAAATTACCTCTGTCGACCACCTATGTAACTTTTATGGTAGCCATGGGGTCTTCTCTGGCCGACCGGGCATGGGGCCGTGACAGTGCTGTCTACCGTATTTCGGGTGTTTTTGCGGTCGTTGCAGGTTGGTTCCTGACCGCTCTCATTGCTTTTACGGTTTCATCTATTATTGCGTGGACCATTTCCATCGGAGGGATGTGGGTGATTATCGGGTTAATTGCCCTTGCATTGATCCTTGTCATCCGGACGCATACCATCTTCCGCCGCAGGATAAGTAAAACATCCGAGGAGGAAGAGATGATCAATGAAAATGACGGGGCTGTCAAAAGAGTGGAGAAATGTACCAGCCAGGTGCTGAAAACAATCACCGGTTCTGAGCGGATTTTCACCCTGGCCCTTGACAGTTTCCTGAACGAAGACATCGTGAACCTGAGAGAAGCGATGGAGATGGAGAGGCAGTTCGATGCAAGGACGAAAAAGCAGAAGGGAAAGATCGTCCAAACAATTTCCAAAATGAAAAAGGTTGACCTCGATTCAGGATATTTCTATATTCAGGTAGTTGATTACCAGCGTGAAATGGCTCACTCTCTCCATTTCATGGTTGAACCCCTGATGGAACACCTGGCAAACCAGCACAAACCCTTCACCGAGTCCCAGGCAAATGAAATTAGGCAAATGATTTCCGAAACCAGTGGATTCTTCAACCTTGCCAGGCAAATTGTAATGGAAGAAAAATTCTCAGCCATCGATGACCTGGTATCGAACAGGCTCAGGCTTTTCGAAACAATCTATAATATCGAAAAAGACCAGGTCAGGCGAATCAAGGAGAAAGAGGTAAACACCCGGAATTCACTCCTCTTTTTCAAAGCACTTGCGGAAACTAAAAACCTTCTGCTCCAGACTGTGAATCTGCTGAAATCGCACCGCGACTTCATTCATGCCAACCGGATAATTTCCTGAGATTGGTAAATCCTGTTTTTTGTATGCTTTATCTCATTCAGGATGAGGTATTGTTTACGGATGATTCATACAGGTGTAAAAATTCCCTGATGGAATAATTTAATCCATCTGTAATTTTAATGAAACGGGGTTGTAACATAAGCCGGTCAATTTTGTCCCCGTAATTGAAGTTGATTTGCATGTTTTTTTCTTCTCTCTCGTCCGGCTTTCTTCATTTGATACGGAAAATCTCCATTCCGGAGAATTCCACCAAAAATCTGCAGTTTGTTATTTTGAACCACATGTCTGCTGTTTTTCACTCTTCAGTGAAGGGAATTCTCAAGAGGGGCAGGGCAATTACCGGAGTGCTGCTTGTTTTTTCATTGGTTTGTTTTACCATGCAGAAAAATGGATTGGCCGGAAATATCCGTGGGGTTGTCTGTGATTCAAAAACCAGGGAAACGCTGGTTGGGGCCCAATTGTTGATCCAGGGTTCCACTCGTGGGACT
>CAYNBE010000246.1:0-5080 GCA_964395045.1 uncultured Prolixibacteraceae bacterium
TTTGTCTCTAAAAATTTATCCCCAAGCTTTTTCACCTCTTCAAAAGCGATATCCCCGTTTTTTGGATTCGGATTCCCGTCGAGATAAATCACAGTCTTCAAATTGGAAAGTGAGCCCCTGATTTCATCAGCCTTGTATGCATGATTGGCCGAAACAATCAGCATCTTCGCTTCTGAGTGGTTCATCCTGAAAATCAGTTCAGATGGGGCATCCAGCTTCGTTGACAAGGGTACGTTGATCCCGCCTGCATATAAGATTCCCAGTTCACTGATCGCCCAGGCCGGCCGCCCTTCCGAAATTAATCCCACCCGGTCACCTTTCTGCAAACCAAGCCGGAGCAAACCCGCAGCAAAGCGCATAACTTCATTTCGTGTTTCCCGGTAAGTGATGCCCTCATATTTTCCATTTCGCTTTTCCATCAGGTAAATGTTTTCGGCATACTTCCCTACACTGGTTTCAAATAATTCAATGATCGTTCTCATCCCTATATTCATATTTGGTTTAATAATGATCGAAACATTGTCATGCTTTCTTGATCATGCTGAATGTCCGGCGAACCTTAATTTTCCGCAATTTTATGCTTTTTCATTTTATGTTATATCAAATGTAACTATTTTTAACCATTAATTTCGGCATCGGTTCTTGTAAAAGATGATATAAATCATTATTTTGCCTGGTAATTCGGATGCAAAACCGTTTTCACCGGTCTCCCTTTACGCCCGATGTAATTTGTTGGTAAAACCTGGCTAATGTCACGAACAATCATTCATTTTAATCCTTGCTCTGAGGTCCCGAAATACCGTCAGATTATTCAGTCGGTAAAGTGGGCGATTGAAAGAAAATCGTTGAAAAAGGGAGACCGGATACCTTCCCTGAATGAAGTGTGTTCTTCGTATAACCTGAGCCGCGACACTGTGATGCTCGCTTATAATGAACTGAAGTCGCACGGCATTATAGGCAGCAGAAAGGGTAAAGGTTATTACGTGGAAAGTACCGACATCCAGCTTGAAGAGAAAATCTTCCTTCTGTTTGATGAGTTGAATGCTTTCAAGGAGGATTTGTATAATTCTTTTGTGGAAAGTCTGGATTCATGTGCATCGGTCGATGTTTTTTTCCATCAATACAACTACCAGGTTTTTAAAAACCTGATCGTTGAGAGTGCCGGGAAATATACATCCTATATCATCATGCCGGCGTTATTCGACAATATCGGCCATCTGATCCAGAAGCTCCCTTCCGACAGGATTTATATCCTTGACAGGCTGATGCCGGAAATGGCTGGTTATCCAGGTATTTACCAGGATTTTGAATCGGATGTGCACGAAGCCTTGGTGGCGGTCAATGACCTGCTTGCCAAATACAGGAGACTCGTCTTTATCCATCCCGGAGGCAAAGAACCTTCAGAACGGGTACCCGGATTCAAGAGATTCTGCCAGGAAAATAAATATGATTTTAAGGTGATTAAATCACTGGCAGAGATTAAACCTGCGCTATATGATGCATACCTCGTTCCATCCGACAGGCTGCTGGTCGAACTGATCAGAATTGCCAATGAATGTGATTTTGCAATCGGTGAAAAATTCGGTATAATCTCATTCAACGACAGCATGTTGAAGCAGGTGGTCGCCGGTGGCATTACTACCATTTCAACCGATTTCGCAGATATGGGAAAAAAACTGGCATCAATGGTCTTGAAGAAGCAAAAAACTCAGATCAGGAATAAATCGGGGATTATCCTGAGAAAGTCACTCTGACCACCCCCGGACGTCCATTTCGGATTTGAGATTTCGGATTGCCTTAACCTTAACCTTGGCTTCGACCTTTTCCTTGGCCTTGAACAATGTAAAAATCTTGATGATTAGAATCTTGAATATTAGAATGGGTCTTGCCCGACAAACGAAAAACACTCAAATCTTCAAAATTCATCCTTCCAATCTTCAAAAAGGGAACATTCGCCCTGATATGCCAATCCCGACCACAATGATAACCTTTACAACCATAACAACAACAGTCGCTTTCTACTTACTGCTGCTGCCTGCTGCTATTTACTCTTGACCTCATCCTCATCCTTGTCTTTGTCCTTGTTCAACTGTCGCAATCGCCGGTGCAACGAACCACTGACCGGAATAAGGGGGGCGTCCTTTCCCGGGGGGGTGCCCCGGGCTACCAATATCAAAGCCCCTGCGAGGCAGGCAGAAAGGGAAAGATATAATATCTTGTTCTTTCCCTCCTTCCCGTCTTTGGTTTATGCTTCCGGTAAAGTTCAGGCTTGTGTAAATATTTGCTATATTGGCACAGACAATTTGGAGTCTAAATCATATTCCAGGGATCATAATGTACGATATCATCGGTGATGTGCACGGGGAAGCTTTCCTTCTGAAGAAGCTTTTAAGGGAACTTGGATATTCAAAGAGCGGACAAGGATATTTCCATCCATGGAGGAAGGCGGTTTTTGCAGGTGATTTTGTGAACCGGGGACCGGAGATACCCCAGACCCTGAAAATCATACGCCAGATGACCGAACAGGGCAGTGCACTGGCCATCCTCGGAAACCATGAAATCAATGCACTGCTTTATCATTTAAAAGGTGAAAAAAAAGAATCTCTTTTGCTTCCCAAAGGGAAGAGATTTCAGTCGGTTTACCAGACTGTTTATCAGTTCAGGGATAATCCCGGGGAATGGAAAGCTTACCGGAAGTGGCTCCGTACCCTGCCGCTTTTTTTGGATCTGGGAGATATCCGCATTGTCCATGCCTGCTGGAAAGACTCCAACATCTCGGTCATCCGTGAAAAACTACCGGTTGGGAAGATACCCAAGGTTGTTTTGCGAAACCTGGTGACGGAGTATAATTCGGGGCTTTCGCAGGCGATCCTTCAAACCATCAGGGGCGTTCACCATATCTTGCCCCGCGATCTGAGGATTTACGACCAGCGCCACAGGCACCACCGGTTTTACAGGATCCGCTGGTGGCAGGATCCGCAAGGTCTCACCTTTCAGGAGTGGTCGTTCGAGAGCAAGTTCAGGCTCCCTTCCTATACGATTCCAATAGAAATCATCCCTTCGGTTGAACCTTATCCTGAAGATGCCCCCCTCCTGTTTTTCGGTCACTACTGCCGGGGCAACGGACCGTTTGTTGTTGCCCGAAACCTCTGCTGCGTGGATGGTTGCGTTACCGGAAAAAGAAGGCTTACTGCATATCGCTGGGACGGTGAATCCATTCCCGATGAGGCAAAAATGATATTTGTAAAGTAGGTGTGATGCAAAATGAATATTAGGCCTCATTCCTGGTTCATTCATAATTACATCGGCTGTATCAGGCAGAAAGGAGATATCACAAGGTTAGGTTTAAGAACCCATGCTGGTAACTGAATGAAATCGCAACAACCTTTCTTTTTTCGGAATAATCCTTTGAGTTTCCTTTTTACCTCTTTTTTTTCATTTTCCCCTTCCTTGAAAGGATAAAATTCATTTGCCCCATAGAAATGATTTCCGAGATTTGTTGATAATCTGTTCCTTCCAGCTCGATTTCTTCAATGATATTTGCGAGTGAATGTATGCATGAGATGTTTTGCTCGGTAACCGATGAAAATGCCAGCAGCATCAGATATTGGAACAATTCAATCCGGTGCAGTTTAATCCTGCTTTGAAAAAAATCGGCAGGTCCTTTTCTGAAAAGTTCTTCGGACCACTCCATCTTGCCATTTAAACTCTGGTTCGTAGCCCATTCGATTTTTATCAGAGGGTATCCGGGAAATTTCCTGTAATATTCCTGTGCTTTATTCTCGTATTCTGTTTGTTTTCCAGATCGCAGGATAAGGAGTTCAAGGTAACATAAGCCCGGGTTTTCAGGGTATTTTGCCCTTACTTTTTTAAGTTCATTTTTTGCTATTCGAAGGTCGGTGTCTATCAAATTATAAATTTCAGTAAAAATGTTCCTTAATACATAAGCCCCTCAAGCGGTAAGGTTGTCAATTCCTACCAATTCGTTAAAAGTTTCTTCAACCACCTCAATTTTTTGCAGAAGGGGCCGAAGGTTGTCGGTCAGATATTCTGTCTTGCTTGGATCAATAAATTCCCTGATGACCGAAGCAGCTAGATATGCCAGTCTTTGCTGATCTGTCTGGGATAGATATACCCCTTCACCGGCCAAATCCTCAATCATACTGATTTTTTGATCAAGCGGCAAATCCCCGTATTCTTCTTCCAGGTCGTCATAATTGCTATCATCTTCAGATTCATTGTTGTTGTCTCCCGCCAGGATGTAGTGATAGTTGCCGGGACCGGCGTGTTTTTCGAGATGTGCTACAACCTGGCGTGCCCGCACATCGTTGTCGAGCAGCCCCTGCACATAAAGTGGTTTTCCGTTTTCTCCGCATTCTATTTCAATCAGATCAATGTCATCGGTATCCTCTTCGAGGATATATTTTGCCACGCCAAAGCCCTTATGGGGCTTCAGACCATAATCTTCGGCAAATTCAATTCCTGCAAAAATAATGTTGTGGGCAAGCGTGTAGGAAATGGATTCCAAATCCATGTTTTCCTCCATTTCTTCCAATAATTCACGATACTCGCTTTCCGGAATGTTAAACCTGTAAAATGCATCTTTGATGCCGAGGCATTTCAGGTCAACCAGGTACATCCCCATGGTGATGTTCCCGTTGGTATGTTTCCGGGCAACTGTGATGGTGGCGAGCCCACTATCTTCCCATCCTTTATTTACCATACACTCAAAAACAGGCAACGTCCGCGCCTTTTGCCGGATGTAATTTTCGGGGCTGAGCATTTGAATTACTTTTCCTTTGTTCTTTTTTGCCATTGGTTTCGCCTAAATTATCTGGTAAAAATAGATTAAATTGGATGATAATCGAGCAAAAAAAAGAATCTTCCCTTTTTAACATGTGCCGGCTGATTAACATGCAGAGGCTTGTTCAGTGATTCATCCAAGTTATGAAAGGGGGGCTTTTCTGAATTCATTCATAAAATGTTATTTATTAAACTGAATATCTCAAAAAAGAATATAGATTTTTTATCTTGTTCATTCCATTTCGCTGTTCATTTTCAATGAACATAAGTCAGTTAT
>CAYNBE010000247.1:0-5003 GCA_964395045.1 uncultured Prolixibacteraceae bacterium
TTATTTTCGCACATACGGTCACGAAATATTGCCTGAATATGGCACCCCAGATTAGGTATAATTTGAATAAAACCTTCTCAGTGGGGGGCGAAGTTGAATTGGACAGCAATTTCGGGGGCCTAAAGGGATTTCACTGTATGCCGACCATCGGGGTAAAATATACCTTATAACTGGCCGAATCAGTCGGAAATCACATTTCTTCTATGAAAGTTAAAATTTACAAGTCCAATCAAACGAAGATTTGCCCACCAAGACGCCATTCATCGCCAATTTGTGAAGAGTTTCGCCAAGCGAAAAAAAAGGTGTTTTACCAGGTGGGTGCAATCAGGTTGTTTGTTTTTTTCTATTTTTGCACGGGAAAGGGTCGTTAGTTCAGTTGGTTCAGAACGCATGCTTGACAGGCATGAGGTCACTGATTCGAATTCAGTACGACCCACAAAAGGAGAGCCGGATACCGTAGAAGTAGCCGGCTGTTTTTTTAATGAATCACGGAATCCATGTTTATGTTTTTGAATGTTCAATGAAAAGCAGTAAAATATATGTTATTATTTCATGGTGGAAGGTTGCCTGTCTGACTTCGGTGATTAATTGATTTAAAGCCAAGTGCTTAAACAGCCTTCAGGGATGGTCATTGTCATGGCTTGTAAAAAGGTGAATTATGGACAGAAAAAAAGATCAACGACAGAGCGCAGGCGTAAGTTTTTTCCGCCATTCAGGACTATTGACCGTCAAAGCAACATACATCAGAAGTCCCGGGTCGTGCAGAATTATTGGGATACAGATTGATGGGCCTTTTTATACCAAAGCAGATTCCCTTTTTGATAATAAAGCTCGTTCATCCCGGTCCGATTTTCATTCCCGGGAATCAAATAGGGTGATGCCGGCAGCAACAAATCTTCTCCCGGTTTCCAGTTGACGGGGGTCGAAAGGTGTGAATTTGCTGTCTGCAATGCTTCAACACTCCTTTTCACTTCATCCATATTTCTTCCCACCTTCATGGGATAAAAGGTAATCGCCTCAATGACGTTTTCCGGGTTGATAACGAACACTCCTCTGACATATCTTACATCCCTGGTTTTTTCATGAATCATACCATAGAGTTCTGAAACAGCAGTCTTGTGGTCGTCAATGAACGGAAAATTAATTTGAAGTTGTTCCTTATTTTCTGCAAAAAAATCTTCGATCGATTTTTTCCATTTTTTATGTTGCACAACGTCATCTGACGAAATAACCGCTATTTTTACTCCGAGAGCTTCAAACTCCTCCTGCATCCTTGCAAGTTCCATCACTTCCGAAGTGCAGACAGGGGTGAAATCCCTTGGATGACTGAAAAGTATTTTCCAGTTTTTCCCGAAATCGTCCGGAAACCGGATAGGCCCCTCTGTGGTTTCGGCGGTGAAAGAAGGTGCTTTAGAACCGATCAATGGAATCCCTGAGTTCTTGTTCTGAGACCAGCTAAAAAATGCAATCAGCATAAGTAACGGTATCAAGAGTGTTTTCATTTTCATGGCTTTTGAATTTTATAATATGATACAAATATAAGATAAAAATGTCTTATATTATTTTGTTTTCTGTTTATTAACAGACTATTAACAGACCGGAATTGATTGCAGGTTTATGTAGTTGATTGATAGTTTATTGCATGACAGGAGTATTTCGACTATTTTGAAGACAGGTTAGAACATTTTCTTTAGCCACGATATTTCCGCCTCCGGTGACTCGGCCTTTCACTCCATCGCCAATGACTGACGCAAATCCTGCCGAAACATACGTGGAACTGTTTTTGTTTGTTCATCGGTAGTGGCATTCCTTCTCCTGCAGGACCAACGGCAATGGATGACAGATTTAACGTTGGGGGGATAGTCCTTGCCTTCAAAGTTATTGTTTGAACCAGTTGTCCGGATAGCATTTTTTAATGAAGCACAATTTGTTTTTCACAATAAGAAAGCAACCTTTTGCGGTCATAATCAGTCTAAAAGAAAAATACCGTAAGCCATGAAAAAATCAGAGCTCTTGTTCACAATGTTCTTACTGACTATATCGGTTCTGATGGTCAGCGGCCAGGCTTTCAACCAGGATCAATACCTGCAGGTCAGGGAACAAAACCGCGATCTTTCGGCAATTCAGCTTGAGAACAGATATTCCAGACCGGCTGCATATTACCTGACCAATTTCGGGGGAAAAATCGATTTCAGAAATGTAGGATATCTCGATTCTGTTGCCCTAAAGCTGAAGATGACCGGGGATGAAGAGAGCTTGCTGGGAAAGAACCTGTTTTTTGTAACAGAAAGGTTGTCGTATCACAATTTCGGACAGGCATTTCATGAAATTTACAATTTCGATCTTCCGGTATTTGTCTCCACCGATGCGATTCTTCATGCCCTTCACATGTCGTATGACAATATCCTGAAGACAATGGAGCGGGAAATCATGGCAATCAACCTGGAGAAATATCTGAAGTCGCTGTATTACAATTTTGACAAGCTTGAAAAGAAATACGGTGCGAACTCTGAAATGGCGCCATCGCTGTCGGATGCCGACCTATATATTACGATCGCTTATTCACTGATCCTTGATAAGTTACAAATCCCGCACACGGCTTCGGCAGAATCTGTCAAAGCTGTCTGGGAAGCCATCAGAAGCGAGAAGATGGTTTCCATGCCTCTCTTTACCTATCCGGGCAGGAACCGGAATCTCGATTTCAGCCAGTTTACAGTCAGGGGGCATTATGTTTATACGCAGCAGGATCAGTGGATGAACCTGAAATCGCTGGAACCTTATTTTAGGACCATGATGTGGCTCGGGCGGACCGACTTTTTGCTTACGCCGCCCCCCTCCAATCCCTGGGAAAAGCCATGGAGTACAATAGAAATTCAAAGAATGCAAATGGGTGCCTGTCTGGTCAATGAACTTGACCTGCATTCGGATTCAAGGGACCTCTTTGAGTTTAACGACCGGGTGATTTCTTATCTGGTTGGGGAGAGCGACAACATCACTCCGGAGCAATTCGGAAATATCCTTCAAAAGCTCGGCATTTCCGATGCTTCGGTTTTGTGCGATACCAACCGGGTAAATGGTTTGCTGAGTGCCCTGAACAGCAATCCTGAACTGGGACAGAAAATATTGAGCGATTTTTTCCTGATGGATCCCGGCTCCGATACTCCTGGTGTTTTGCCGGTTTCGTACCGTTTGTCGGGACAAAGGTTCATCATTGATTCCTATATTCTTGGGAGTGTCGTTTACGACAGGTTGGTTTACATGGGGACCAAGGTCAAGCGGATGATGCCAATGCCCCTGGATGTGCTGTTTTCATTGGGAAACAACGATGTGGTGCCCCTTTTGAAGGATGAGTTCCTGAAATACCATTATGCGGGGCAGCTGGCCAATCTGCGTTACCTGATTGACAGTAAGCCGGACGCTTTCTGGTCGGGAAGTTTATACAATGTCTGGCTAAATGCAATCAGGGAGTTGAATCCACCTGGGGAAACGGAAATGCAGCCCCTTTTTATGAAATCGGCCGGCTGGCACCAGGAAAAAATGAATACCCAGCTGGCCAGCTGGTCCCATCTGCGTCATGATAATCTTCTGTATGCCAAACAATCGTATACGGGAGGAACCGGTTGTTCCTTTCCCCATTCCTATATAGAGCCCTACCCATCCTTTTACGGCAGGCTGAAGCAGTTTGCCACCGATGCTGCGACTTTCTTTGGCAAGCTTTCTGTCTCCGGGTACGCATTGGAGAATGTCGTGAATTTTTTCCCCCGATTTGCCGGAGTAATGGGGAAACTCGAAATTTTGGCAAAAAAGCAACTGGAAGGAGTTTTGTTCTCAGACGAAGAAAATAAGTGGTTGCAAACGATGCTTTTCAGCAAAGGCGGCAGTGGGACCCCCCCTTATTCGGGCTGGTATGCCGATTTGTTTTTTGATCCCTGGGATGCAGCAAAGGGCGACTTTACGGTTGTCGATGTTCATACACAACCAACCGATGAATCAGGAAATGTGGTCGGGAAGGTCCTTCATGCAGGAGTGGGCCGTGTGAATCTGGGAGTATTTATTGCCCCCTCTCCTTCTGACAAAAACAAACTAATGGCCTTTACCGGGCCTGTGATGTCGTACTATGAAACCATCACAGATCAGTTTAAGAGGATGACCGATCAGGAATGGGAAAAACTTGTTTGGGCAAACACCTTGCCTGAACGTCCTGGTTGGACTAACATATACCTGGCCGGAGCAAAAGGGGAGGCCCGAATGAAAGGAGCCGAACTGCCTTCGCAATATTATACGGGAACCATCCCGGCAGTTACCGGGGAGTTTGAATTTTCAGTATATCCCAATCCGGTCAGTGACGGTCTCACCCTAGTATTCTCTCTGGAAAGAAACAAGCGCGGCACCATCTCTCTTTTCTCTTCAACAGGTACTTTGGTCCGGGAAATATCAGGGAAACAGTTTATTGCTGGCCGGAACAACCTGCAAATTCCTTTTACAGGCCTGAATGAAGGAATTTATCTGGTAAGGCTTTCGCTTGAGAATCAGAATTCTGTAACAAAAAAGGTGGTCAAAAAAAATATCATTGCAATTTATTGAAAAATAGTGCCCCGGATTTAGTTGATTTCTTTTACCGTTTCAAATACCATTTCACCGAATTCCTATGGAATATTTTATCGATGGGTTCCAGGTATTTCACCACTATTCCGGTCGTTTCATAATTTACGCATCTTCAGTGTCGTAGTTGGGTTTATTGGCCATTTGCCCCATCAACCGGTTGTTTCACGGATATTCACCGGTCTGGTCGGAGAGTATTCAAGAGAAATAATTCCGATCGAATCATATGGTTCCGGCATCTTTCTACCAGCTTATCCAACTCGAAGTACCCGATTGTAAAAGAAAAAAGAAAAAGTTCTACCTGGGGAAATGGATTATCTGTTGAAAACCAGGAAATCAAATAGAATTTTGGAGATTTACTCTATTGAATATCAATTTTTTAAATTTCATTTTAATTACTT
>CAYNBE010000248.1:0-4976 GCA_964395045.1 uncultured Prolixibacteraceae bacterium
CCATATATTCATTTCCGTTTTGTATGGGCTTAAGTTCTTATGGCTATTTCATCTGACCGAATATTAAAATACCACTGGCAAATCCGGAAATGAAAATCATTTACAAAGTACGGAAAAATATCATCACTTCAAAGAGTTTTACACCTGAATAAAAGTGGTACATGGGTGGATATTCTGGATTTTCTGTGTTTTATCATGGGGTTGCCACAACTTCGAAGGTATGGTTACCGGACCCAACATTGTCAATAACGGCAAAATTGACTTCAGCGGTATAGCTGACCGGTTGGCCATCCATTTTTACAGATTGTTTTTTTCTATAGAGAGGGAGCCAGACTGTGGCCGATGAATTGGCCGGAATTCCTGCTTTTAAATAAAATCTCTGTTCCGGTTTGTTCATGAATGAGACCCTGACAGGCCCCCTGATGGTGGGCATTTGAATGGATGCACTGTCAAGGGTTGCAGGTTGCGGTTTGATTCTGATCTTTCTGAAACCGGGTTCCAACGGTTCAATTCCCATCAGTTTGCGCGGGATCAGGTTTGCAGGGGCTGCTCCCCAGGCATGGTTCCAATCCTGGTTCGGTTTGTATTTGTTGTCCCAGGCTTCCATGGCTATGGTGGACCCAGCCCTGATCATATTGTACCAACTCCTCACGGCTGTGGAAGAAAGCAACTGAAGCGCGTATTCAGCCTCACCTGCTTCGTACAGGGCATCCAGCAAAAACTGGGAACCATAAACACTGCAAGCCATCCCGCGTGAGCGGATAAACCTGCAGACTTTCTCAACATTTCCCCCGGATACCAATCCGAAAGCAAGGGGGAACATATTTCCGTGAAGGGAAGCATGGCTGGTTCCGATTCCGTCGGTATACACCCCCCGCTTTTTATCAAA
Organism: uncultured Prolixibacteraceae bacterium; assembly: GCA_964395045.1. GTDB lineage: Bacteria > Bacteroidota > Bacteroidia > Bacteroidales > Prolixibacteraceae > UBA1413. The sequence continues at coordinate 890 of CAYNBE010000248.1, forward strand.
AAGCATCCTGTTAAATGATGATCTTACCAGTTCTGCCTGCCTGTCAAAAAAGGCTTTGTCACTGGCATTTCCAACCACTCCGGCAATCTCCGACATAGTAATGAGTGCTTTGTAGTGATATGCGTTGACGACTGTATTGATGTCCTGGAACTCAAATCCGTCGGTTTCTCCTTCATCATCTTTTCCCAGACCAAGTCTCCCTTTCTGCGGCCAGTCGACAATATCACGGAGTGTTTCCCTGAAATGGATGGACTCCAGAACTTCAGGGGTCACTTTTCCCGTCCGGGTACTAATCAGACCATCTTCCCTTGCAAGTGCCATCAGGGTTTTGGCTTTCAGGTCATGGTAATGATAACGCAGTGATTCGTCATTGCCTGTGTACATATAATCGTTCCATGCCATTAACACCGACTGCATGATCCATTCGGTCGGCCAAGTCGGATGATAGATAAGGTATTCATGTGAATACCTGCCCATGCTGTATTCCCGTGCAACACAGAATTGTCCAAGCTGGTTGATGTAAGCATCCGCTTCATAGGGTATCCTTTCCCTGTCGCCATCTACATAAATCCCGGCAAATGAAGTTGCTTTCATGGAATATTTGGACAATTCCCAAATTCTGTTCAACACAGTGTCTGAACTGCTAAAACTCGAATCGTCTTCATCGAACGGATAAAACACAGTCTCCCTGACAACCTGTCCGCGGCTGATTTCCCGGTTGTAATTCTCTATGCTACAATACCTGAACGGTGTCACTTCTCCCGTGTAAGCCGGCATCAATATTGCCTGAGGCCCCGTATTCCGCCGGTCAGGAACGACCACCAGGGTGTAGGTGTTCCATCCCTTTTTCAATTTCAGTTTATAAACCGAGTATCGGATTGAGCCGCCGGGTTTGGGATCGACCATTCCTCCTTTCTTCGATTCTCCAAGGTGTACCGTTACCGGTCCCTCATCACCAATCCCCTCAAGCATCAACCTTAACCGCCCGAATGCCGCCTTGCCAAAATCAATGAAAACCGGTTTCCCAGGCAGGGTTTCAATTGTGACCGGTAACTCATCCTGCTTTTGCAAAGGATACCTCGCAGTATGATAATCCTGCATGATTTCAGCTGTTTTAAACATGCAAATTTTGGAATAGGGAGACTCTGCCCCGGAATTGTCCCAGATTTTTACCTTCCAGAAATAAACCCGGCCCGGCTCAAGCTGGCTGCCATTGTATGCAACATTGACCGATTCGCTGCTTTCCGTTTTGCCTGAATCCCACATATCCCCCTCTTCCATACTGATTTTTTCATGCGACGATGCCACCAGAATCCTGTATGCCGATTGATTTGTATTCTTATTTTCAGAACTTAGAGTCCACCCGAAAAAAGGGACTTTTTGGCCGATCTCCGGAAACTGAAAATTTTCACGACGTATGACAGCTTCCTGCAGGGGCACTTCCACGGGATAGCCGCTCAGAAAAACCTCTCCGCTTTTGGTCAGGAAATTAACTGAAAGCGATAACGGTTTGTCCGGTGGATCAGGAAAGTCAATTGCGAAGGCCAGCAGCAATGGGAAAAAGGTTGCCAAAATCAAGATGTAATAGGATTTCATAAAACAGATTAAAAGATTTTGTATTAAAAGATTTCAGACAAATAGATTGTAAGATTACTGATAATCAATTATTGCCGGACTAATTGCGGAAACCGCGATATATTCCTGACTGTTCATCTAAACGATTCTTTCCGAAACACAAATATATCTCTTTCATCCGGAATCCGGAGGTTTTGCAACGGTGAAAAGCCAACTGTTATCATTCTGAAATATCCCCATAGGATCAGAATAGATCGCCTTCATTTCAGACACTTCGCCGGAATAATCCTTGAACCTGAAGCAGGATACATATTTCACAACTGATATGTGCAGGATAGTATGAAACTTATTTTCTTTGTATGAAATGAGCATGTAGAACAATACACAAACTGAGATGATTATTTGTTACATGCGAATTCCCCGCCTGCCCTGCCTACCCTGCCTACCGGCAGGCAGGTGGCAGGCAGGCGGTAGGCAGGCATCTGTTTCAACAAAATGCATTTAATGAACCAAATTTTATAAACAGATGAATGAGTGAACTGAAATGGTGGCATATTTTTACAACTGTGTATGGAAGATTTTTTCAAATACCTGGCACCCACTCCTGAAGAGAAAAACTGGGGAATCTGGGTCACTGTGGCAGGATGTTCAAAAGTTGCTCCTGGCATGAATTATCCTCCTGGAGGACATCCGCAAGGGTATCATTTCAGGTGGGAAAACGGCAGAATCCTGAATGAGTACCAGATTGTGTACGTTACTGAAGGGGAAGGCATTTTTGAAACAAAACAGGAATCACACGAAATCAAACCCGGATCATTGATGCTTTTGCACCCCGGAGTCTGGCACAGATACAGGCCCGACACTCGCAAAGGCTGGGTAGAGTGGTATATCGGGTTCAGGGGAGATGCTGTTCCGCGTTTTATGTCACACCCCCTTTTGCAGAAATCAACAACCATTCGGATCGGACTCCGGGAGAATCTGCTGGAATCGTACCGGAGAGTTATAAGACTCGTTCGGGATGAAAGCCAGGGTTTTCAGCTAATTGCATCGGGCGAAGCTGTCAGAATGATCGCGTACACGATCACAAATATTCAATCGCTTGAATTTGAAGGGAAACCGGTTAAGGAAACCATCAGCAAGGCAAAATATCTGATTCAGCAGAATATGGACCAGAAAGCCGATTGGGTTGAAATAGCCACTACCCTGAATCTGGGATATACCAACTTTAGGAAGATGTTTAAAAAATACACCGGACTGTCGCCAGGCCAATACCATCTGAATCTGAGACTAGTCAAGGCCAAGGAGTTGCTGCTCCATTCCAGCAAGAGCCTGAAAGAAATCGCCTGGGAAACCGGTTTTTATTCAGAGAGTTATTTCAGTCGTATTTACAGGGAAAAAATGGGACAAAGTCCGTCATTCCTGAGGAAGTGATAATTTCTGCAGAAAGGCTTTGAAAATAGTTGATCAATCTTATTCGCAAAATCTGCCGTAAATTTTTGTGATAAAGGTATCATGCATTGAAATAACCGGATGACAGAGATCAGGACAATATTGCTCATATATTTTGCGGTAATGATCGGGACCGGCATATATTCTTATTTTAAAATTAAAACAATATCCGATTATTTTATTTCAGGGAAGCAGGGAAATTGGCTGCAGGTCACAGGAAGCCTGCTGGCTACCATTATGGGAGGATCGGCCATCTTAGGCACGATTGAACTGAGCCAACGGGCAGGATGGGCAGCTATTTGGTTTTTGGGAAGCGCATCGGCAGGGCTTTTTATACTTGCGCTGATTGCCCCGAGGGTAAGCAGGTACGGCCATTATACCCTTCCTGAAATGATCGGTCGTTTCTATGGTAACAGGGCTGAAATGGTTGCAACCATCTTAATCCCGATTGCCTGGCTGGGAGTTATTGCTGTTCAGGTGATTGCGGGAGCCCGGATTATTTCTTCCCTTGGATTGACCGATTACCGGCAAGGTGCAATCCTGTGCGGTTTGGTATTTGTTTTCTATACCCTGCTGGGAGGACAAAAAAGCGTCCTGAAAACCGATTTGATTCAGGCAATCATAATTATTGCAGGAATTACCCTGTTGTTTATCATGAACCTCTCAGCAGGCAGGGAATCGGGAAAGATTCCCATTTCAGTCCCGGGAATCCTGAATGAAAACTTTTCGCTGGCCGATCTTTTTATTTTGCTGATTACCTATTCTGTTACGTTTACTGTTGGCCCTGATATCTATTCTAGAATTTTCTGTGCAAAGGATGAAAAAACGGCCCGGATCAGTGTGATCCTTGTTGCCGTGATAGTTCTGCCGGTTGCCTTTATGCTGACATCTATGGGTATAAACTCATCCGGTGGTACCGGGTCTGCATCTGTAGTTCCTCTTCCCGGGATCGACCGGTTATCCCCCTGGATTACCGGGCTCATGTCCGTGGTTTTACTTTCAGCCATCATGTCTTCGGCTGACACAACCCTGCTTTCGACTTCTACAATCCTGACTCAGCTAT
>CAYNBE010000249.1:0-4928 GCA_964395045.1 uncultured Prolixibacteraceae bacterium
AGACCGACTGGTTGGGGTGGGACGATGGATCAAGGGCTTTACCGGCAGGGGTTCCTTTACCCAGTGCTTTTGCGCTTCTCTATGACTGGCCCGATGCTGCCACTTATCTCGAGCGGACCAGTCAGATCAATGCCATCTCAGCGCTTTTCCCCAATAATTGGGAAGTGAAGTCAAAAGCACCTCTTCCTGACCAGAATTTCTCGGTTTCGTTCTTGCGCAGGTTCAGAATCGGAAAAATCACTGTCGGAAATATAACATCTTTCAATTATGGCAATACGAATAGCTACACAAACGGTCAACGGGTTGAATATCAGAATTATGATGACGTCTTAGGTGTATTGATCCGGAATTTTGATTTTACTGACCTGCATGCCAAATCGGAAGTCAAAGCCGGTCTTATTCAGAATATGAACTTTATATATGGAAAAAACCAGAAACTGGAATTTCGCAACTTCCTGAACCGGATGGGCGCAAAGATCACTACTCAGCGCGATGGCATCAATTATTACAATGTGGAAACCCTCCGGATGTTTGACCTGCGGTATGAAAGCAGGTTGGTTTATTCGGGGCAACTGGCAGGAGAACAGATATTTAACAATGACCGGACCAAAGTAAACTGGATGATGGGGTATGGCCATACCAGCAAGATTCAGCCTGATAACAGGAGGTTAACCTTCGTCCGGATCACTGACCAGGGATCGGATCGATTTAACCAGTATTACCTGCGGCTTCAGAATGTACCCAATCCTTATCTGGCCGGCCGTCAATGGATCGATATGAAAGAAGATATCCAGGACGCCAAATTGGATATTACCCATCAAATCAATTTTTCTTTTTCTGAAAATCCTTGGCAGTTAAAAGCAGGGGGATTTTATGAAAAGAAAAATAGGGCACTGGATGCACGTCTGGTCGGTGTTGTTGCCATACGGACACCTCCCGATATCCTTTTCAATCCGATCAGCGATATCATGAAGCCTGACAACTTCTGGTTCGACCGAACAGTTCCCTACACCCAGCATGGACTTTCGTACCGCGACAATTCAAGAGCTAAAGACAGTTATGATGCCACCGATATATTGGCAGCGGGCTATGCGGCAATCAACATCCCTGTTTCAAAAAAAATCTCCATATACGGAGGTGTACGCATGGAAAACTGGAACCGGGAGATCACCAACTTCTTTGAAAAAACAGGAAACGCTGACAGGACACCCATCATCCGGGATACCCTGGATATATTTCCTTCGGCAACCCTGACCTGGAACTTGAATCAATCGAACCTTTTCCGGATTTCGTATGGTAAAACAGTGAACCGGCCGGAGTTTAGGGAAATGTCGCCTTTTGATTACCAGGATTTTGACCTATTCGCCATTGTCTATGGAAATTCAGGTCTTCAGAGCGCGTATGCTGAAAATTATGACCTCCGGTATGAATGGTACCCGACTCCTGGTGAAATGATCTCGTTTGCAGGTTTTTACAAAAAATTCACCGACCCAATAGAAACTTTTCTGCGCCCTTCGGGAACCACTTATGATTACTTTCCTTACAATACAGAGGAAGCTTATAGTACAGGTCTGGAGCTGGATATCAGAAAACGGTTCGACAATCTTATAAAAACAAACGGGGTATTGCGGTTTCTGAAAGACCTTGCTATTGTCTTCAATGCATCCCTCATAAAAAGCGAAATCAATACATCAAAACAGGAGTTTACCCGTGATACCCTCCGGGTAATGGCAGGCCAGTCTCCTTTTATTGTTAACCTGGGTTTATTCTACAGGAATCCGGAGAATGACTGGGAAATAAATATCAGTTATAATGTGATCGGGAAGCGAATAGCCTATGTCGGGACACCCACAAATCCCCATACATGGGAACTTCCGCGAAATGTCCTTGACCTGACTTTGCAAAAGGGGATCGGAAAGCATTTTGCCATAAGGGCTGGTCTTAAGGATATTTTAAATGACCCGGTCAGGTTTGTTCAATACCATGGCAAAGAGAACAATATCAGGGCTTATACGAAGAAATACACTCCTAACCGGCAATGCGCATTAAGCATTGTATGGACGCTTTAGGAATATTAGAGGATTAGAGGATTAGAATATTAGATTATCAGAAGGTATTGGAAATTAATAAAACAGGATTATGAAGAAGATTTTACTTACGATTACGATGCTGATAGGTGCTTTTCTTTTTCAAAGCCAGGCACAGAGCATCAATAGCACTTTTTTTCAGAAGGTTGGTTATGTGGGCGCTTTTGACGGGGTAAATGACTGGACGGAAGGTTGGACCAACTGGGACCCGGTGAACACCAACTATCCGGCACCTTCGGTAACAAAGGGGAACGGACAGTTTACCCGTTCCGGGGGTCTGCACATCACCACCAATGAAACCTGGAATGGCGTAATCAAACTTGACGGCTGGGTGTATGTAGATGCCGGCGTTACCCTGACCATCGAACCCGGAACCATTATCCGGGGTACCAACAAGAGTGTGCTTTCTGTTGAGCGTGGTGCGAAAATGATGGCCGTCGGAACCCGCACTCAACCCATTGTATTCACCTCCAACCAGGGCACCGGGTTCCGGTCGAACAGCGACTGGGGGGGATTGGTACTCAACGGTTACGGGGTAAATAACCTTCCGGGAGGCAGTGGTATTGCCGAAGGTGGAATTGGCTCTGAGTACGGAGGCAGCAACAACGAAGACAATTCGGGTGTACTGAATTATGTACGTATTGAATTCCCGGGGTATGAGGTGGCCACAGGCAGTGAGGTAAACGGGCTGACGCTCAATTCTGTGGGCAATGGCACCAGGATCGAGTATGTTCAGGTATCATATTCGGGCGACGACGGGTTTGAATGGTTCGGAGGTGCAGTCAATGCAAAGTATCTGGTTTCTTACCGTACTGAAGATGACGATTTTGATACTGACAACGGCTATTGCGGGATGGTACAGTTCGGGCTGATCCTGCGTGATCCTGCGATTGTAGATACCGATACAGCCAATGCATTCGAGTCGGACAACAACAGCAGCGGTACAGAACTTACCCCGCTGACCAAAGCCATTTTCAGCAATGTTAGTGCCTTTGGAGCATCAAAAGACCTTGCAACCTTTACAGGCAATCCACAGAACCACAAGGATGGCGCCAGCATGCGCATCCGCCGGGCCAGCAGGCTTTGCATCTACAACTCCCTCTTTCTGGGATGGGGCCGTGGTGTAAGGCTGGAATCCTCATTTACACACAATGCAGCAGTTTCGGATGAACTTGCAGTCAAAAACAACATTCTCGGAGGTATTTATGGAAAGAAATACGGGGATGCTGCCGTGATGTCGGAAGCAGAAGTTGAGCTGTGGTTTCTGGACCCTGTTCGGAAGAACCGGATGCTGTCCAGTGATAAAGAAGCAAAAATCGCCGATCCTTTTAACCTTGTATCACCCAACTTTCAGCCCATGGCCGGATCCCCGGTTATTAATGCCTCCAGTTGGTTCCTGACAGGCACTCCAAAAACCGGACTGAGCAACAACGACATTTCTCTGCGGAATTATCCCAATCCTTTCATCGGAAAAACATCTATCGAACTATCGATTGCGAAAAAAACAAGAGCTTCCCTGACTGTTTTCAATCTCTCGGGTCAGTTGGTCGATCTGCTTTTTGCCGGTGAATTGACTGCGGGTACCCATTCTTTTAGCTTTGATGCTTCAAATTTGCCTAAAGGTATCTACTTCACCCGGTTTTCTTCATCAGAAGCAAACCAGTCCCTAAAAATTGCAGTGCAATAAATTTCCTGTCATGTTTGAATACATTAAACTGAATGATAAAGAAATAGTGAATGATTATATTTGCATTTCAGGATATGTTTATAGAAAGGTCGAATTCCCGGGTAATACAGATTCTGTTTTATGAGAAAATTCTTGCTGCTTTTCGGACTGTTGTCCCTACTGGTTTTAAATGTCAGAGGCCAGGAGATCAAAGAAGTGAACGGGATCTGTTATTCCGGGGATAAACCTTATTCCGGAAAACTGGTCACACATTATGAAAATGGCACAATCAAAATGGAATCATCTTTTAAAAAGGGGATGAAACATGGAGAATTCCGCGTTTACTTTAATAACGGACAATTGAATGAAATCCGTTATTACAGGAAAAACGTCATGAGCGGGCATTGGATAACCTGGAACGAAAAAGGCATCAGGGTAGGTGAAGCTGGTTATAAGAATGGTCTCAAACACGGAAAATGGCTGGTTTGGAGCGATGAAGGAAATCTTTTGTATGAGATGTATTACAGCAAAGGTATGAAAAGGGGAACCTGGAAGAATTACAATGAACAGGGAGAAGTGATCGACACAAGAACGTTCTGATCAGGGATCATTGAATGGATGATGAAGGGGATTATTTTTGGTAAGAATCCCCTTCATTGTTTTAATAGTTTTGTAACATTTTTGCGACCCCCATGTAACACTCCCTTCCTATTTTTGAAGTGAAAAATAAATGGTAACTATGAAAAAAATGATCTTTGTTATACAACTCTTGCTTTTCATGAACATGGTTATTGCAGGCAATCTCAAAGGAGATGTGCAAAAAAAAGAAACCATATCAGACAAGATGGACACTTTTATCCTGATGGGTAAAGTGACCGATGATTCAACCGGTGAAGCCCTGACCGGAGTTAAGGTTACAGTTGAAGGAGTGGGAGTATCAACATATACCGACTTCGACGGTAATTATGCATTTCCCAACCTTACTCCGGGTGAATACAGGGTGACTGCGTCGCTTGTTTCGTATAGAAAAGGGGAGGTGGTTAAGGTGGAACATATAAAATCAGACCAGAAACTTAACATCAAACTCCATGCATTAAAATAACCTGATTGGTATTAGCTGGTAAACTTCCCACAGATTCTTCAACCGTTCCGGCTCAGGGACGGTTTTTTTTTGA
>CAYNBE010000250.1:0-3909 GCA_964395045.1 uncultured Prolixibacteraceae bacterium
CAGGGTTGACAAGACTGCCCTGCTTGAGCAGTTGAAAATCAGGAGCCTCGAACAGAGAAAAGAGTTGTTCTGGCACCAGCTGCTCCTGAACGACAAGTTACCGTTAACCATTGGGGGGGGGATCGGCCAATCAAGACTGTGCATGTTTTTCCTCAGGAAAGCACATATTGGGGAGATTCAGTCGAGCATCTGGCCAGAAGAGATGGTCACGAAATGCCGTGAAAACGGGATTCACCTTTTGTGAAAAAAAAGACAAAAGATAAAAAAATTGATTCTTTTATCCTTGTTTTGCGGTTTTGGGGTTCGTGCAGTTTTACCGTTTCCGGTTTTTTCATAAAGCGACAACAGAGAACACGTGCTCTGCAGGTTTTGCTAAGCGATACGCATTGTGCCGCAACGAATCGGATGCTTCCTCAAACGCTTTTTTGTTCGGTTTGTTTTCAAAATATCTCTCCAACTGGGTAATGTAATAATTACTATTTGCCCCATATTTTTCTTTAAAAACAGGGACAAGGTATTCTCTTAACAACGCCAGATCTTTTTTCTCGGGCGAAGCCTTAAAATGACTGTTGTATTCAATAAATTTGATTCCCCTCAACTTCGCTTCGATCTTCCATAACAGGTCCAGTTCATTTCTTACAGCCATTGCCTGTTCATATTGCGGTGTGTTTTTAATGACAGCAAGATTGATTCCTGCTTTTTACATTCGATCTGAAAATATCCCTGTCACCTTCCCGTCAATACGCAACTCGTATTGGCCTTTTTTCAAATTCCCTATCTTCAGCAACTGGACATTAAAGTCATTGATAAATGGTACAAGATCAAGTGCTTCGTATTGGTTATCTGTTGTGGGGAACGGCAATGAATACTCCTTCACGGTAAAAGACAAACAATTTTTACCTGCTGAAAACGATTTAATTTCACAATTCAGGCATTCTGTCGAATTGGGACGAATCCCTCTTCTGATCATGATCTTTGATACATATTGCGGAGCCTGCACCATTTTCAGAAATTGATAAGCCATCACCAAATGACCGGTTGAAGCAGGATGTACCCGGTCGGGACCGGTGATGGTTGCCGAAGGGTTTTTCTGTTGCAGTTCCCGGTTGAGCCGTTCCATGACGGACCAATAATCAACTACGGGAAGATTGTATTTCTCTGCTAATTCACCGATAAAAACTGCACACTCTCTTAATGCATCGTTCACTCCAAGGTTATTCTTTGTCGCCAGGGCAACTGTTTGGTCATAAATTGTTGGTCTCTGGAGAATTACCCTGACCTCTTTTGAAAGAAGGATCGTGATGATCTTTTCAAGGTTTTGTTTATAGCGATGAATTGCCTCTGCCCTTCTTTTCAGAGTGTCGCTATTCTGAGTTTCTCCTGAACCATACAGCGACCTGTTTACATCGTTCATGCCCAGCATAATTGCGGCATGTGTCGGTTGATGAATGAGGATGTCATCTTCCATCCGGTTAAGGACACCCTCTGTGACATCGCCTGAAATCCCGCAATTAAAAAAGGTGACTGTTTGCCCGGGGAACCGGGTAATATTGTACAACAGCAGGTTGTGGTGAAATTCACCATTGTTCGTAATACTGTTGCCTGTAAAACAAACGCGCGCCCCATCATTAAAAAATGGATGGGGAAAAGACTGTGCTAAAACAATTTTTGCACAAAGTACAAAGACCAATAACAATGAATATCGTACCATTTCCAAATGATTTATCCGTTCAGGATTCTGTATAAAATATCCAAAGTTATCATTTGCCTGCTTTTTTTATAAGTCTGTTTCAATTTTAAATAGGATCTGCTGAAAAACGTTTAAAGGTTTCAACAGTGCGCTTGCTGAAAAGCTCGTCGCCCATTCATCGATAAGACAAAGGAGTGCCCCCCCGGCCGACTTGACCAGATTAAGCACCAAAATGATGCTGGCAATCCATGATTCACTGGTGTCCTGAAGCCTTGCCCTGATACAGTCTAACCCATATGCGGTCTTAGCTTGTCCGAACTTACCTTCAACCGGATTACGCTCTCCCGGTCTTACGTGATTGGGCACTGCCGAGAGCCGTCCAAGTGGCTTGGCTAGTAATTTAATCCCTTTCTTCTTCAACGCAGCTCTGTCTGATAAAATATCCAAATCTGTCGGACACGCAATATACTGGGGACCAACGTGTAAACCGGTGCAGGTGCACGTTTTTTCGACACTATTCATTAATCCTTGCACTTATTATGCTTAATAAGTAGTGATAAAATATTAATTGCCAAAGAGAAAAGTCTTTTTCAGCAGACCCTGGTTATAAAAGAATCAATCAAAGTACATTAATTACGTCATTAATAGTTATTCCATTTTTAACCCATACACAGATCACTCCACTGGATTTATTTTCTTCAATATTTAAAATTTCATCGTCAAAAAAGACGATCTGGTCAAAAGGGCAACCCACCTTTTCCTGAATGTTTTTCAGGTGGGTTACCTTGCTGCCGGGATATATTTCCATGAAGTCAAAATACTTCTCAATATCGAATAATTGAAGTAACTGTTTTGCCCATTCCGGTTCGTTGGTGCGGGAAGCGACAGCCAGAAGCTTTTCGGCTTTTTTAAGCCGTTTTAATATTTCCAATGAATCCGGGTAAAGCCGTATCCATCTTCCCTGCTGATCATATAACTGTTCGTCTCTCCAGAAATACGGAGGAGATGTCTCGCTGCAAAAGGTATCTCCGGCATTCCAGATGGTAAAATCCAGGTCGAAAACAAATACTTTCATTCTCAGACATTCAGTTCAACTCGCTGGATGATATGGTCCTGATACACTTCATCAAGTTCGGTAAAATAACCACTCCATCCCCATACGCGGACAATCAGGTTTCTATGCAGTTCCGGGTGAGCCTTTGCTTCGAGTAAACGTTCCCTGTTTACCGCATTGATCTGCAATTGGTGACCTCCCAAATCCATATACGATTTCACCAAATGCGATACTTTCCGGATGCTTTCAGGATTACGAAAGACAGTATCGTGCAACTCCAAGGTGAGCGGACCGCCATTCATGATCTTTTTCATGTCGGGTTTCGAAAACGATTTGATAATAGACAAAGGTCCTTTTACTTTCACATTTAACCCCGGGGAGAAGTTGGCCGACAACGGTTCCCCTTTTTTTCTGCCGTCAGCCGATGCCCCAATGTCTTTCACATGCCACAAATAGTACATAGCCGAACCGGAACCTGGCCTGAAACATCCGCCAAGTTCATTCTTCATGGCGCGGGTCAGTTCCGAAAAAGCATCCAGTAACTCAACCGCAATATGATCGGCAAAATCGTCGTCGTTCCCCATCTTCGGGGCATCGTACCTCAGTTTCTCCCATAGACGATCTGAGCCTTCAAAATTATTTCTGATGGCATCACATATTTCCCCGGCGCTGACTGATTTTTCGTCGAAAACAAATTTTTTAATTGCTGCCAGCGAATCAACGGCAGTGGAAATCCCAGTGCCATGAATTCCGTAATTGTTGTATTTTCCGCCCACTGAAATATCCCGGGCTTTTTCGATGCAGCCATTCATCAGCAAAGACTGTAAAGGTGCCGGTTCGGAGTAAATATTCGACAGTCCGGGAACCATGGCTTCCAACTCTTCTTTCATTTCCTGCCTGACCCCGTTCATAAACGAATTAAAATCGTTCGCTGTTTTTAAGTACTTTTTCACACTGGCATCCACTACTTTGGCAAACGATAATGCCGCGATATTGGGGATGTCCATTCCCTGCCCGGGAATGATAAATTCCCAACATGCAGCCACTACATAATCGCGGGCATCTTTCAGTTCATAGCCTTTCGACAACAATCCGGGAATGACCACCTCATCGTTCGAATACTGCGGGAAACCAAGTCCTTGTTTGGTCAGTTCTGTGCCGAGAT
>CAYNBE010000250.1:3919-4802 GCA_964395045.1 uncultured Prolixibacteraceae bacterium
TTGTGCGTTACGCGCAGGTTAATTTTCGGATCAATCAGCGTTAGATCCAAACTGGCTTTCAGGCACATCTCCGAAAGCAGGTTAAACGCATCGTTCCCGTTTTCATCAACACCGCCCAACACCAGGCTTTGTCCGTTGTCGCCCTGCTGCATACCGGGATAAAGATCGCTGTCCTTGTTGAAAGAGATGAAAAATTCCTCCAGCAATTCAAATGCAGAATCGGTATCGAGCGCCCCCGAATTCAAATCATTTTTCAGGTATTTGAACATATACTGGTCGAACCGGCCAACGGTGTTGTGGTAATTCCCCGAAGCCCACAGACCAAAATGAAGTATCCTGAAAAACTGCAACGCTTCGTGAAAGGTTTTCGCCCCTTCGCGGGGAATCCGGTTCAAGATGAGTGAAATATCCTCTCTTCCCGATTCCTGCGCTAATTCAGCATACCGGTCGGCCAATTTTTCAATATCGTCTATGGCTTGAAGGACTGCCTGCAAAAATTCAACTCCGTTTTTGTCTCCCTTTGCTATATGGATATCGATGGAGTGTAAAACTTCCTTTCGTCTTTGTTCCAGTCCAACTTCAATGGTATAACTGTAGTTTGAACTGATATTGCATATCCGTCCCAGTTCATGAATGTAATGCTCTTTTTTAATCTCTGCCCACTCCTCTTCTTTATAAATTTACGGAATTTTCGGGAATGTGCGCATAAAAACAATCTTCTCATCGGGAAGGATGACGGGCTTCTCATTTTCCAAAACCCAGCTCAACCGCTTTTGCGCCCGAAGCACATCCGGCATCTTTTGTTCTTTCAGCGTAACAGTAAAATCGAGTAAAGCATCCGGCGCAATATTTTGCCTGAATACATGATGTTTTTTCCGGAATA
>CAYNBE010000251.1:0-4758 GCA_964395045.1 uncultured Prolixibacteraceae bacterium
ATAATTATAACTTATTGACCTTGAGAAACTAAAAACAAATGCGAAACTTGAGTAATGATATTTTCGATTAATCTATCGTTTGCATTTTTTATATTGACACCAATTAAAAGTTAGCACGGTTTAAGATTAAATTTACATATATTGGCCCCAATTAAAAGTTAGCACGGTTTAAGCTTAAATTTACAGGTATGGTAAAGCAAAAGCGAAAGAGTGCAAAATTGAAGACACAGATGGTTCTTGATTTGTTGCGAAAGGAGGTCTTTGATCCGGAAGTGGACATCCTCTTCCAGAAGATGGTACCTGTTTATAAAAAGCATTTTACCCATGAGCAGGTGAAGGAGCTGATCGGTTTTTTTGAATCACCTCTGGGTAAAAATTATATGGAAGGCAATGCCCAGATTACCAAGGAGATGGTGCCGGTGTCGCAATCCTGGGGAATGGGATTGGGTCAGAAGATCAACGACTATCTTACAAAGAAGGGATTTTAAGAGCAATCAAAGGGTGTTGCCATCGTCGTTAACCCGGAGAATTCGCCGGACATTTGTCAGGCAGTACAGCCGGTTTTACTGCGGACCGGCCTGCCTGGCTTCTGTGGTCAGGTATCACGGGGGTGAAACCACGCAGGAAAGAGTGCGTGACATGAGTGGCACCACCCTGAACGGCACCAGCCTGCTCGGACTTTACCAGGCCGCACTGAAACTGGGTTTCGATGCCAAAGGGTTTGAAGCCTCCTTTGAACACCTGAAAGACAGGATAGCAGTGGTTTTTGTGACCCATCGCCCCTAGCCGGCGAAATATTCCGACCGAATTTTTATTATCGAAAACATGATTATTTCTTCAGCAGGCCCGTGCCATTTGCTGGTCGAACCCAACCGGTTCTACAGGGAAGCATTCCTGGAAATGACCGTTACATGACGACAGGTTTCTCAGTTGCCATCCTGTCATCCCCTGACACAAATCCGATATTATGATTGCTTGTGAGTGGCTGATTCAGCCTGAACCATGCCAATGAACGGACCTGTTTAAATTGTCGATTTTCAGGGTAGTACCGGAATATGGTTATTTCATGAATAATCAGGGTTAACGGATGGAATTCACCACTCGGATTTCGGCCGAGTCTTTTTGCAGACTGACTGTTTCACCGGAACAGTTGGTGAAATAAACGTAATGCCCGCGGTCGTAGAAACGGTAAACTTTGCATCCGTCGTGTTCAAAAAGGTAATCTACATAGTAAGTTTTATTGTTTGCCGGAGGGATCCTTTCTATCGGCCTTGTGATCAAGCAGGAATGCAAGCCGATGTGTACAAGGATCAACACCATAAGTTTCAGAAACGTTTTCATAATCAAATCATTTATTGGTTCATCAATTTTCTTTGATTATTTCTGAAATGACCACATTGATTGAAATCACCTCTTATTTAAAGCTCCGCTTCCTCAGGTTCTTTGCTTTTCTGTTTTTCATCCCCCATGTCGCACACGATCAGCCCTGCCTTTTTGATAAGATAATAGGTAACTGCCAGGGCAACCACCAGCAGTGCGATGCCAATGACAGACGTTCCCGACAACTCCTCGACCTTTAATACCACCACCTTCCGGGCCAGGGCAATAATGGCCACCAGCACCACTACCTCCACGTGTACCACATTCTGGCGCAGGTAAACCTTGATACTGTCGAGCAGCTCGATCCCGATCAGCACCATCAGGAACACTCCGAACATGTCCATCAGTCCGTCCAGGTCAATGAAAAGAAATTTCGAATGTGTAATGTTGATTATCAAATAATAGCCTAACTCGATGGTGGAAAGAATCAGGATCAGGCCCATCATTGTGATCAGGGCGTACACAATCATTTTTTCGATCGACTTGGCAATTTTCTTCATTCTTTATTCTTTCAATTTTTAGTTACAACACTCCCGGTTTCCTGAATTGATCTGCTTAGTGACAATCATCGGGTGTTGCTGTTTCTCAGTTCTGTCCCGAAAATGCTAAGTTATAAAATCATCTGTCTTCACCGGCAGAGGACACCCTTTTTTTCACTTCATGGGAGCGTATTCTTTTGAAAAGAAGAATTCTTTTTCTCTTGTAACGATAATGGTCGCAACAATCAGAAGCAAAACGGTCTGGATGATCTTGCTGTCGGGATGTGTTGCAAAAATCTCATTGAAGAAAACGGCTGTGATGTGGAACACCACCGGAAGCAGAATATTCCGGTTGGTTTTATAGTACAGCCAGTTCATGATAACAACATAGGGGATAATGCTGACCATAAAGTTCAGACTATAAATCCATCCCGATTCAACCAGGTTGCTCTGATAATAATCTCTGATCGTCGATAGCGGTACGTGCCAGATTGCCCAGAAAGCACCAAAAACAACGGATGTTGTGAAGAGGTTGTACTGGTTCCTGAGACAGTCGGTGCCATACGAATGCCACGCCAGCTCTTCGAATATGGGAGCTATCAGCAGGATGAACCACACCGGAAACACCCCCGAAGAAAATGTAAAATGACCGGTGATGACAAACTGCCCCGGACTGTATCCGAACAAAAGCGACACCGCCTGTGCAGTGAGGATGCTTATCAGCATAAGGGTGAAGGTGAGGAAGATATACCAAGGGTTCACTCCTTTGAGATTGAAGAACCTATGATATAGGTCTTGCCGGAGGTCCTGATTTCGGTTCATCAGCCAGAAAGCGACAGCCATCGGGCTGATCAGGCCGGTCAATCCGAGGATCATGGCTATGTTCATCCACCTTTCTTCATAAGGGGTGATATGGCTGATGGCTCCGGCCAGGAACCAGAATGCCCATGGAATGAGGGTGGATAGCAGGTAAAAAAGCCATGCTTTTTTGTAATGATGTATCATATAGACAGTATTAGTCTGGAATAATCAGTTCAGATTTTTTCTGATTATGCGAAGATAATATGAACGCCCGGATGAAATCATGGAAGTTTAAAAAAAGAATCCTGTTCCATGGAAAATATTTATCTTTGCAAAGTAAAAACATTGGATGTTTAGAAATCTTTCGGAGCGGGTGAGGTAAAATGCCCTGGGAAGTATCCCGGGGAATTCTAACAGAAACCAGGGCAATTTACTGCCCGGGTTGTTTCCATTATATTTTATTTACAAAACATTGAGGCGCCATAGGAAAAAGGAACTTCTGTAAAGCGTTTCAGACAAAACATTTTAAACATCATGAGCAACGAAAATATATCTATCCACGAATTCGATTTTAGCCTGATCTGTGATTTTTTTTCAACAATGGAGCGACAGGGACCCGGCAGTCCGGAGGTGACTATCAAAGCCCTGAGCTTTGTTGATAATCTGACCGGTGAATCACATATTGCCGACATTGGTTGCGGGTCAGGTGGACAGACCATGGTACTGGCAAAACATGCACCGGGGCATATCACTGGCATCGACCTGTTTCCGGTCTTTATTGATTTGTTCAACGCCAATGCAGCGAAGCACAAACTCCAGGAAAGGGTAAAGGGAATCACCGGAACAATGGAAGACCTACCGTTTCAGGATGAAGAACTGGACCTAATCTGGTCCGAAGGGGCGATTTACAACATTGGCTACAAACGTGGTCTCAGGGAATGGCGAAGGTTCCTGAAACCGGGCGGTTATATCGCTGTTACCGAAGCTTCGTGGTTTACTCAGGAAAGGCCTGCCGAAATCGAAAAATTCTGGCAGGATGCCTATCCTGAAATTGACACTATTCCGGTTAAGGTCGCCCAAATGCAACAGGCGGGATACCTGCCAATGGCATCGTTTGTGCTGCCTGAAAACTGCTGGACCGAACATTTCTATGTTCCGCAGGCAGCGGCACAGGAAGCTTACCTACGGAAACATGCAGGAAACAGAACCGTCGAAGCATTCATTGCCAACGAACGCCACGAAGCCCTTCTATACGAAAAGTATAAGGAGTATTACGGTTATGTCTTCTACATCGGGAAAAAGCTGTAACCCGTGAAAGCGAAGAGGCTGTTCTAATATGTGAATATGGTTGATTCACTTTGAAAAACTCAAATCCTTATAATAAGCATAGATATGCGGGAACAGCCTCTTCCACTTTACACCGATAGCTTGGCTGGGATAAGCATTGCACTACCTGACTGGTACATTACGCTGGCTGGGATTACACTCCCTGCAACAGTTGCAGGAACTCGTCCATATGGGCATGGGAGTATAACTGTATGACGGCAATCACCGGCAAGTACAGAAGTATCCCCAGATTTCATAGCGGCTCTGCACCTCTGTGTAAAAAAAATCTCACGTAAACCTGCCGGCAGGCAGGTAACCCAATCCTTTTATTTGAGCGGAAAGTGGTAGGCCTGTATTGCTCCGCTGTTGCAGACGGTAGGCTTGCCGCTAGGCAGGCACAAAACAATGCAGGTTTGGGACGGTGGAAAAAGTCAATACCTCTTTGTAACTGGAGCTGAGTAAAGCGAAGACATAATAAACTTGGCTTCAGATAGATCGTTTTCATAAATTTTATGAGGGTTGCAACAGGAAATGGCAATTCTTCGGCGAATTCAGGGATGCAAAAATAATCCTGCTCCTTACGTTTGTCTGCTTCCATATCAAATGCCACAGGCTCATTAATAGAAACGCAAATCCGTTTGAAAAAGCATGGGATAATTATTTTGCCGAAAGGGTAAGGATCAGATATGCAAACTGAATATTTTGTAAATTGCCGGATGGATAATCCGCCTTTTGAGAGCTTGAGCCGTGTGAATCGAAAGGTTCAAGCACG
>CAYNBE010000252.1:0-4677 GCA_964395045.1 uncultured Prolixibacteraceae bacterium
AAATTTGAACCGAAAAGCCTTATTTCTTTCATTGTTCCGTTCCACGACAAGGCACACATCAGTCCAAGGATGGATACAGCAGCCGATGCTATCCAGGTGGCTGTTCTGCGGGTAAGTTTCAACTCTTCCATGAAAAATGCAACGATCACTTCAAGCACCGAGATCGTGGAGGTCAAAGCAGCAAGGCCCAGCAAAATGAAAAACAAAACTGCGAAAAACGTACCGCCGGCAATCTTCTGAAAAATGAGGGGGAGCGTAACGAAGACCAGTCCAGGTCCCTGATCGGGTGAGACCTGAAATGAAAAAGCTGCCGGAAAGATAACAATCCCGGCCAGAATAGCCACCAGCGTATCTGTGATTGAAACAGAGAGAGAAGTATTAAGAAGGTTGTCCTTCTTGGGAAAATAGGAAGCATAGGTAATAAGAGTCCCCATCCCCACGCTCATTGAGAAAAAGACCTGCCCCAGGGCAGCCAGGATTACCGAAGGGGTTACCTTAGAGAAGTCGGGATGAAAAAGGAAACGCAAACCCTCAAATGAACCGGGAAGGGTGATTGCCCGCAAACAGAGTACCAAAAGAATCACAAACAACAGGGGCATCAGTATCACAGTCGTCTTTTCAATTCCCTTTTTGACCCCCGAAAAGTTTATGCCTGCAGTCATACCCATAAATATGGCAAACCACAGCAACGGCCTGAGTGTATCACTTCTGAATCGTCCGAACATCGATACAAGTTGCTCCCCGCTTTTATTTTTCAATCCGCCTATCACAGACTGATACAGGTACTCCAGTGTCCATCCGGCTACCGTTGTGTAAAAAGCGAGGATCATAAAAGCAGCTACAATCCCCATCAGGCCAACAAGAAACCATGGTTTTCCGGGTGCCAGGGCACGAAATGCCCCAAAAGGATTCTTCCTCGCTGATCTTCCGATTGCAAATTCACAAAGCATGACAGGAATGCCGAATGCAAAAACAAAAATCAGGTAAACCACGATAAACGCAGCACCCCCGTTTTCTCCAGTCAGATATGGGAATCTCCAGATATTGCCCAGGCCCACTGCCGATCCTGCTGTAGCAGCGATGATCCCAAACTTGGTAGCAAAGGATTCACGTTTTTCGGGTTGCATATTTGATTGATATTAATGGAATCTGCCTTCAAAAATAATATTTCTGATCATATACATCCGATTTCACCACCCTTCCTTTGTAATTTATCAGACTCTTTGTAATATTCTTTCAGAATGGATACCCGATGGCAAACGAGAGGTTGAAATCATTCCCTGTCAACCTCCTGTTCCCGGTGATCCAGCCATTATAATCCGGCTGTGCAGGATCACGCATTTTCATTCCCAGGTCAAGCCGGAACACAAAATAGTCAAAATCGAACCTGAAACCCATTCCACTTCCCAGTGCCAGTTGGTTGTAAAATGACCCCAGTTTAAATTGGGCACCGGGTCTGTTGTCCTTTTCGTTGATTGCCCAAACATTCCCGGCATCAATAAAAAAAGCTCCTTCAAGGTATTTGATCAACTTAAAACGGTATTCGAGGTTGCCTTCAATTTTTATGTCACCCGACTGGTTCGGATATGAACCTGCAGGAGCGTCATAAGTTCCTGGTCCCAGCGAACGTACCTGCCAGGCTCTGATCCCATTTGCACCCCCGGTGAAATATTTTTTTTCGAAAGGCATGACATTGAGATTCCCATAGGGCCACCCTATTCCCAAAAACAACCGTCCAACTATTGAATTGTATTTATCAAGGAAATATCCCTTCCTGAATTCGATATCCCCCTTCACAAACTGGGCATAACGTGTATCAAAAAGCTTGTAATATGCCTGAGGCCTGAATCCCGAGGAATCCCGTTCCGATGATTTCTTTGCCCTAGTCATCGCACTGACGAAATTGAGCAGGTTACCGGAAGCTTCTGCTGAAAAACGGAGAAATGAATAATTCTCTTTTACCCTTACATTCTGGGTATTGTAAACATAAGAATAATTACCGCTCAGCAGCAGGTGATCGGTAAAACTGTCCCGGATATACAAATCATAGATAGAGCTTATAAATTCCGGATCGAATTGTGAAAGGCTCACCATATTAAAATCTATCAGGTTCCAGTTGTGCCGCTCAAATTCCGATGTCATCCATTCAAACCCGATACGCATCGTTGAAATGGTTCTTGTATAATCAGGACGGCGCTGATAGTTGTATGCCAGTGTAAAGAGTGTCCTGGGGACTACACTTCCCGAAGAAGAAAAAAAACCGACCGGCCCAAGCAACTGGGGAATTGTCAGGGTACCTTCCACTCCAAGTTCGCGGGTATTGAAATCACGCGATTCGTTCCTGACCACAGCTTGTTGCCTTTCCATGGCTCCCTTGAACTTCATTTCGAATATCTCAGCCCCTCTGAAAAGGTTCCTGTGCAGGAAACCAAGGTTTCCGGCAATACCTAAATTGCCTGAAGTATTGGTCCCTTCAATATCAAATGAAGTTGATTGCCTGCTTAAAGGAGACAAATCAACCTTACAATCCAGTAGGTTCAGTTTTGCAGAGTCTGCTAACGGTACAAAATTCAAATTTATAAACCTGAACTGACGTAACCGGTTCAGCGCATTGAAGGTGTTCTCGGCTTGTCCGGCGTTATACCATTCATCAGCCGACATTTTATTCAGCCTCATCAGCAATTCGGGCCGGTAATGGTATTCAGGGGGAAAAATAAAAGTATAACGTCCTTTTGTAATGGTGTCGGACTGCTCAGGTTCCTGGCCTGTCTGCAAGATGTGATAGGCAAACCGGTTCATACGGTAAGGCGAAAGAATGGCTGATGAATCCTGCCGGGTGGCTCCCGACAGATCAAGGAACATTTTCAAATCGCACATCCGCAAATCAGAAACCGTATCTGCTTCAAAAAAAATATATGATTTTGAAAATTTATAATATCCCCGGTTCCGGAAAAAACCAACAAGCTGATCCCGTTCACGGTCCAGCAAATCGAGGTCGAACCGGGTTCCTGGTTTTAGAATACGGCTGCCATACTCCTGATCGAAGAGCCGCTTCAAAACTGTGTCGCCGATCTCGTAGCGAATTCCCCTGATCAGATAGGGATCACCTGTTGTGATCAGGTATTTTAAATCCAGTTTTCTGGTGTTCCTTTTTTCTTCGGTACCATATCCCACTGTCGCGTGATAATAACCTTTGTTGTAGAGAAATTGCCTCAGCTGTTCTTTTGAAAGCTCCGCGAGCATCTGGCTGTAAATTTCAGGTGGTTCTCCGGTTTTTTTCAACCAGCTTTTGGCTTTATCCGGTGACGACAGATTGTACAACCATAGGTGAAATTTTAAAAAACCGAGGATGCGCGTGTTTTCCCGTTGCCTTAGATAAGAATAAAGCTCTTCCTTGTTGAAATCCTTGTTATCGATCCCTATTTCTACTTTATTCAGCAAATGATCCCCTTGTGGAACATACTTCGTGATTGAACACGAACCCACAAGAACTGGCACCACGAGGGCCAGAACAAACCACCGGAAAAGAAGAAATAGAACCTGCGTTCTCATCAGGAATAATCCGTTTTTACAAAAATAGTGAACTGATTCAAGAGAACTCTTTAATTTTGAGCTTATCTTTAAAAAACAATTGAGATGTTAAGCAAAAGATGGATTAAATTGATCAGATCGTTGGAATACAAGAAATATAGGATAAAAGAAAATCTTTTTCTTGCAGAAGGCGACAAATTGGTCACTGAGCTACTCCAAGCCGGTTTTAATATAGAGGTGCTGATCGGAACGGATGCATTCTTTACCAGCGTAGGAACAGGTATCTCCAAGGTCAGTGAAACCATCGTTGCGAACGAAGATGAAATCATCCGTGCAAGCCTCCTGAAAAATCCGCAGCAATGCATGGCTCTGTGCCGGATTCCCAAATATGCCCTTCCCACGGATACTGCCGAAAGGTATCTCCTGCTTCTTCTCGATGGCATCCAGGATCCCGGCAATCTGGGAACAATCGTGCGACTGGCTTCCTGGTTTGGAATCAGGGATATTGTTTGTTCGACTGACACTGCCGATATATACAGTCCCAGGACTGTTCAAGCCACTATGGGAGCCATCAGCCAGGTCAGGACACATTATTTGGATCCGGGAATGTTTCTTTCCACTATCCAGGGAAAGGAAATCCCTGTCATGGGCACCTATCTGGATGGAGAGAACATTTATTCGGCAGTATTACCTGCTACAGGAATTGTAGTCATCGGAAATGAAGGCAATGGTATCAGGGAATCTCTTCATCCCTTTATCACCCGGAAGCTGACAATTCCACGGTATCCCTCCCATCTGATCCAAACCGATTCATTGAATGTCGCAACAGCCACGGCCATCGTCCTTTCCGAATTCCGGCGGAGACAGCTATCATCTTGATTGTATCGTCCCCCTTGGTGGAGGGGGGGGAAAAGAAGGGGGATTGATAAAATGTCCATCATCGCCGGTACAACGAACAATGGACAAGGTTTTTTGTGCGTCTCTGCCCAGGGCAATGCCTCGGGTTATCGATATCGCACCCTTTCAGGGTGCTTTGTTTCGTTCTCATCAAAAGAAAAGATTGTTAATAATTGAATTCCGGTGAGCGCTTACCCCGTCGGCTCTGCCACGGGGTAAGCGAACAACGCAATAAGGAAGTCCTTGACG
>CAYNBE010000253.1:0-4666 GCA_964395045.1 uncultured Prolixibacteraceae bacterium
GGCAGCTTTCCCATAATATTGCAGTTTTAAAGTGAATTCGACCTAAGCGGATATACAAAATTGATTATTATTAATGATTTCCAGATTCAACGATGGTTTTTTGGTAATTACCAGCAATCTGAATACTTCCTCACTGCCCGAATCGCGAGGACGCGTAAATACTTTATTTATTGAACTATTACCGCTAACCTGAGCCCAATTTGTAATTTCACCGGTATATATCGTTTTGCAGCTACCCGCTGGCAGGTGCTTTGAAATTCGTTTTTTATGCTGCGTTTATCTTATGTTTCCTGATTGATTTAAATTCGTTTCCCTTCTTTCTTAATTCTTCTTCGACATCGAAATCATTCTGAAGACCCAACCAGAATTTTGTTGAATTACCGAAATAATTACTCAATCTGATGGCAGTGTCAGCAGTAATTCTCCTATTACCTTTGATTATTTCACTAATCCTGGTCTGAGGAATACCAATTTCAATAGATAAGCGATATGCTGTAATTCCCATCGGGATGAGAAACTCCTGCAATAATACTTCACCCGGATGTACATTCTTTAATTTAACCATGTTGTTAATTATTTAATGATAATCAATAATTTCAACATCATATGCGTGTCCTTTGATCCATTTGAATTTAATTCTCCATTGATCATTAATTCTGATACTGTAAAACTGCTTCATTTCAGCTATAAGCTTTTCAAGCCTGTTGGCAGGAGGAATCGTTAGGTCTTTTATATCAACCGAATTGTTGATCATCCTAAGTTTTCTCCTTGCTAATTCCTGAATCTCCTCAGGCAACTTCAATGACCTGGTCCCCTCCCAAATTAATTCAGCCTCTTTCGAACCAAAAGATTTTACATACAAACGACTCACGTTACTAACGTCAAAGGTAATTATTTTTTTAAATGTCAATGGGATGAACCAATGCGGTTTAACTTCTGAATTTGATTAGCCGTCAATGATTTTACAAGATTTTTTCTGTTTACAACAAAAACAAAAGCCTCCGATGCGATAGAGATTTCAGTCATTGTGACCCCTGCAGAATCAGCATGGGCTAATTCGTCAGGTGAAATGAACATGTTAAGCGAAACACCAACCGGAATGATTAACTCTTACATGCGAATTACCTGCCTACCCTGACTACCGGCAGGCAGGCATGTGTTTCAATTCATTCACCATTATAGCTAAATATCTTAAACACATGAAATAGTACGTTGGGTGAGTATAACATCAGCATTGACATCAATCAAATTAATGAATGCACCATAAGTTTTGGAACTGTTGACACGAGTCCAGAAAAGATTTTTATTTTTTTCGTCAAGTATTTCAGTTTTAGGATGTAGAGTCCATTCAGACACAACTCCCGGCTCCATCCATTCAAAAGGAACTCCCAACAGTTTACAGGCAACCATCATATTCAGCACACTTGCTGAAATAGAACAATCAACCTTAGGATAGTCATCAAAGTTAATTCCTTCAATTAAACTTTGTCCTTCGTCATTTTCTTTTACACATGCACATTAAACTCCCAAAATGATCAATATTAAAACATTTTTCATGTACACATTATTAGCATTCTCAAATCAAGATGTACAAACCAACCTAATGATTGCGCAGCCTGAATCATTATAAATTCAGGTTAAGCCGTATAAGCCACCTAAATTTCTGCCATTTATGAAAAGGTTGAAAAGAAACAAACATCAGGTTTTTCCAATTTTAATTTATCCCGGGTTCCACTGATGTGGCCTCCAATCCCCGGCAAAGCAGAAGCATTAATAACTGCAGCCTGGATTGTTACAAATATTGGCTTGGTTCCGGAGTGCCCTTTCCTGAGGTTTCTGGGGGCATCAGGCGGAGAGCGAGGGATTCGAACCCCCGGTCCCGCTATGCGGGACAACAGATTTCGAGTCTGCCCCGATCGACCACTCCGGCAGCTCTCCTTTGAGCGGCAAATGTACACTTTTTTCCGAATAATCTTGCGCAAACCTGCCTGTCGCAACTACATCCCTTTCCTATTTTTAATAATTTTGCATCAGGAGAAAAGGCCATCCGGCATAACAGGACCTACCGGGATCACAAAAGGGTCCTGCCGGGAACAGTCCGATATTCGGGTAAACCTTTCCCATAAAAAATGATCAGTGAACATGTTAAAAAACCGTCTTATCCTTAGGATCGGAGCACTCCTGCTTGCAGCACAGATTCTGGTGTCCTGCATTACGTACCGTTATATCGGTGATGAGGAGTCCCTTCAGCGGCAAAAGGAGATTCGCGGGAAACGGATCGGGAATGTGATCGGGGCCTCCTTCCTGACCCTCGCATCGGTGGTGGTTGCCGCGTTCACGGGTGTATACGTCAGCTACATTCCCGAAGACCAGAACCTGAAGCAGATCAGGCTTGTAAACCCGGGCCCCGACACCCTTCAGGTGAATATGTTCACCGACCAGGTCTGGAAGGATTCGGTGTATTGTGACTTCAGAAACCTCCTGATTCCGCCGGGGCAGAAATGCAGGTTGCTGGTCCCGAATTATACCGCCTATAACCTCTATTTCAGCAACACCCTAGACAGCGAGGAAGACGATGAACTGATCGAATTTAACACCTCCTCCAAATCCAAAATCATCCTGGTTCCCGGTATGGCCCTTGATCATCAGAACGATTCCACCCTTATCATTGAAGAACAACAACCATGAAGCGAAGAAATTTTATCCGGAATGCAGCTCTGGCTGCCGGTGCAACGACCCTGGCATCAGGCGCAGGCGCTGCACAAGAAACAAACAATGCAATGGAAAAAGAGATATATGAACTCAGAATTTACCAGTTGACGGGCGGCGGCGCCAAAAACCAGCTGAAGAATTACATTAATTCGGCCGTTTCACCTTATATTCAAAAATTGGGCGGGAAGACCGGAATATTTTCAGAGTATGGTTTGACAGAACCCCCGAGGTTATATGTCCTGATCACATTCCCTTCTCCGGAAGCATTCTATTGGAAAATGAAGGGAATGGAAAACGATCCGGCATACCTTTCCGGTGCAGCTTCCTATCTGCAATCTCCCCCGGAGAAGCCTCTGTTTGAAAGGTATGAAACCATGCTGCTCGAAGCGTTCGACGCGATCCCGCGGTTCAGGACCCCCGACCCTTCACGGGGCCTTTTCGAACTCCGTATCTATGAAAGCTACAACGAGGATGCCGGGAGGCGAAAAATTACAATGTTCAACAACGAAGAACTTGCCCTTTTCGACAAAGTAGGGTTGCCTTCCCTGTTCTTTGGAAAGATTCTTGCAGGAACTCACATGCCGGCACTTGCCTATATGCTCTGGTTCAGGGACATGGCCCACCGTGAAGAAGCATGGGCCAAATTCAGGTCTCATCCCGACTGGAATACAATGAAGGAAAAGCCGGAATACGCCAACACTGTCAACAGGGTGAATAAAATCTTCCTGGTACCGGAAGAGGGCTCTGCCATTTAACAATCCTCTTTCGCTGCACAGTCCGCCGGGCGGTTCACCCATACTTAGCTGATTCTGTCACGGACGGATGCCGATCCGGATATATTTTCCGGTGGCGGCAATCGCGACAGCTTCGTTGATCTGTTCAAGGGGAAAAACCTCCCCTACAAGTTCCGCATAAGGATATTTCCCGGAATTCTTTTCAAGAAAACGGACGCTTTTCCGAGATGATCGGGGGGATAGTTTTGTTTACCTTTTATCGTAAGGGTTTTACTGGTTATTGTATTCCCATTCGGCAAAAAATCAGGAACCAAAAAAAGATCAAACTTGTTCAGCTGGCAACTACCGCAAAAATCAGCAAGGGATTGCTTTCCCAGATTGAAAACAACCGGACTATCCCCTCGCTGCCCGTTCTGATTCAGATCATCAGTGCTCTGGAAGTAGACTTTTCTGATTTTTTCAGGGAAATTGAGAATCAAACCTTTTCGCAGGCAGTTTTTATTCGGAAGGAAGATTACCAGAAGATACAGAAGGAAGAAGCCGTGGGATTTGAATACTCCTCCATTCTGACGGAGAATATCGGGAACGTCAGTTTTCAGTTTAACATCCTGGAACTGATGCCTCATGCAAAACGGCAGAAGGTCACCACAAACGGATATACTTACATCTATATGCTGGCAGGGGAGGTTGAGTACCTGCTCGATAAAATCCCTTATCTTTTAAAAGAAGGCGATTCCCTGTTCTTTAACGGAAATATTCCACATGTTCCATATAACGCATCCGATTCAGCTGCCAGGATGTTTGTCCTTAACATCCTGACGGCGGAGTAAACTATTGTCATTATTTCTCCAAGGGGAGGTCGGTTACAGCCACCTCTTTTTCCTGAAGAAATAGACCATGGCCAGCCCGATCGCCAACATCAGTGCCAGAATGATAAAGTATCCCCATTTCCATTCTGTTTCAGGCATATTCTTAAAATTCATTCCATATACACCCGCAATAAACGTAAGCGGGATGAAAATGGTGGAAATGATAGTCAGCATCTTCATCACTTCGTTCATCCTGTTGTTCCCGATCGAAAGGAAGAGTTCCACCAGGTTGGATATCATTTCCATATAAGCATCTACTGTTTCAACAACAATGGTGGTATGGTCCTGCAAATCACGAACAAAGGGCAGTATCGGCTTTCTCAGCAAAGGGTTTTCTGCCCTTTCAATTTT
>CAYNBE010000254.1:0-4582 GCA_964395045.1 uncultured Prolixibacteraceae bacterium
CCATCGCAAAATAAGGTCCAAATCCCAGCAGGACTTTCCCCGTTGACAACGCCCCCTTATACAGGAAAAGAACGGGGACCTGGAGGTATGAAACATTAAAAACAGGTTCGTGAGGACTTTCCTTTAACTTCATCCCCTTTGCGGCATAAAGAAGTTCAGGACGGATAAAAAACTCATCGGCCAGCGCAAATTCAGCAAATACACCTGCATCGAACCTCGGTACGAGACCGGTTTCTGATTTATCGCCGTCGCTGTCTTTTACGGTCATATTGAACATGTTGAACGATCCCTTTACCCCGAAAGAAACCTGGCCGCTCACCTCAGTGACCGAAAAGATCAACAAACACAATAAAGTTGTAACAATCAATTTTTTCATAGTATTGTTTTTTTATTTGTTGGCCTCATTAATGGCATCCTGTTTCATTTTCTCATTGGGGGTAATCACAAAGGTGACCCTCCTGTTTTCAGCCCTGCCCTCACTGGTGTCGTTTGATGCAATAGGCTGGGTTTCCCCGAAACCTACCGGTGTAATCCTTGCCGGGTCAATCCCCTGCAATTTCAGGTAATCAGCCACACTTCCAGCTCGTTTCTCGGATAGCGTCTGGTTATAAGCATCTGATCCGCTGCTGTCGGTATGGCCCTGAACCGTCAGATTGGTATCAGGATACTTGTTGAGTATCACAGCAAGATCGTTCAGTGTCGCTTTTGAATTCTCGGTCAGTTCAAATTTGTTCGTAGCAAACAGCACTTTGGAGTTGAAATTCACAATAATTCCTTCCTCTCCCTCTTGGTGGATCACTTCGGCATTGGGTATTTCGTTTTTAATCTCTGCAGCCTGTTTGTCCATCTTCTTCCCGATGATGGCACCTGCAACCCCTCCGACGGTAGCGCCGATTATCGCTCCGATCCCAGTATTTCCGGCAGCCTTTCCGATCATAGCTCCCGCAGCCGCACCTGCTCCGGCACCAATCGCCGCCCCTCTCTGTGTCCTCGTTGTTTTGCAGCCAGATACTATTAGTACCAGTACCAGCAAAAGAATTGTTCCTTTTTTCATCATACAATTTCTATTATTGTTATTTGGTAGCTGTCTCAAAGATAACAAATATTTCTTTCCTGTAACTTAAACCTGATAGCAGGATTTTACCATCTCGTCCCCCTTTGTTGGTTTACCTCACCTCCTATTGATGAATTTCTATCATATTATTATCCATGATGCCGGAGGCATCAAATTCCAATATCCATGGGTTCATCCATAGCTCATGGATTGTGTAATGAATGCAGGCCAACACCGGAGGTGTGGAAGAAAATCAACCAAAAAAAATAGTATCTCTTCAACCCTCTCCGATAAAACCAACTGGCTTCAGGGATATATATCTTTTTCATAAGAATCATTTTTAAATATTCAATCAACAGATAATTTGCACTTAACGGGGGGTGAGGAATAACCCATAACGGAAATCTTTTGGCAGCAACCCTCCATTTTTCGTTCTTTGGTCTGCTTGCAGGAATCGGGGGGCTGCTTTTCCACTCAGATTTTTCTCCTTTGAATGTTCATTTTCCACAATAAGATTTCCTTATTCAAATAATTACCACTTTCAATTTACTGCGAAACTTAAGTAAAAAGAATATTCCGGGAAGTATATAAAATTTCAATAAATTTATACTTTTGTAATACCAATTTAAACCTTCCGGCTTATGAAATGGTCATCTCTCATTCTGATTCCGGCAATTTACTGGCTGTCAGGTTGCACGTCGGGAAAGGTTGACGAAATGACAACCACGGTAACTTCCTTGTCAGAATCGCTTGTTCCCGACAAAAGGACAGATATCTTCGATGTATCGGTCAGGAAAGGAAAGTCGGGAAGCCTGGTGCTGAAGGGGGAAGTCACTTCTTCCCTGTTCAGAGATACACTCCTGAGAATTTTATCAGGGAAACATATTCCGGTGACCGACAGCATGACTGTCCTGCCCGACACCTCAGCTCTGGCAAAAATAAAAGGTTTGATCACTGTCAGTGTTGCCAACCTCAGAAGCAATCCCTCCCATTCAGCGGAACTTGTCAGCCAGGCATTGCTGGGTACACCTGTTGAAATCCTGAAAAAAAGGACAGGATGGTTGTTTATCAGAACCCCTGACCGTTATCTTTCCTGGACAAACAGTTCATCGGTATCCGTTTATTCTGACGAAGAATTTCAATTATGGAGACAGAGTAGCAGGCTGATGTTCACCGGGAATTACGGGATAGTCACTGAAACACCCGATGGTACTACCATTGTAACCGACCTTGTAGCTGGCAGTATTGTCGTGAAGCTTGCCGAAACTCCTGGGTTTTTCCAGGTTTCTCTGCCCGATAAAAGATGTGGTTTTACCCGTAAAGAGAGCATCACTGGGTTCAAAGAATGGCAAAACAATGCTGTTGCAAGTTGTGAGAATATTTGTTCAACTGCCAGACGGTTACTGGGCGTGCCCTATATGTGGGGAGGGACTTCATCCAAAGCGCTTGATTGCAGCGGTTTTGTAAGAACAGTGTTTTTTCTCAACGGGATCATCCTCGAAAGAGATGCATCACAGCAATACAAATACGGGGAACCCGTGGAAACGGGGGAAAATTTCAGCAACCTTCAGCCTTGCGATCTCCTGTTTTTCGGGAAAAAGGACCCACTCAGAATTGTACATGTCGGGATTTACCTTGGAGACAAAAAAGTGATCAATTCGTCGGGATGGGTCCAGGTAAACAGCCTGGATAAAAATGATGCCTGTTACAGCGATTACCTTTTTGATACTTATGTGGGTTCAAAGCGACTTATTGGCCTTCAACCCCAGCAGGGATATCTGCCTGTGAAGGACCATCCCTGGTACTGATAAAATGTTAAATGATCATGGACACCTATTGAAATGATTAAGCCAAATGAGTATGAGCCCCGTGCAGCCTGTTTGCCTCCGGGCAAGCGGGAGTTACACTGTTAAACCACATCATCGCAATTGATCAAATATATGGAAAGCAGAAGAATATTTCTGAAATCGGCCGGCCTGACAGCCGGAACCATTGCACTCGGAACCATTCCGGGATGTATATCAGATACAAATCAAAAAAAAATCTGGAAAGAAATGCCTTTAACATTGCGGTTTCGGCCGTATGAGCTTCAATTGAGACATGCATTCAACCTTGCCGGTAGTTCCCGGACAACCACTCCGGATATTCTCACCGAACTGGAATGGAACGGGATTACGGGGTACGGCGAAGCCAGCCTCCCACCCTACCTGGCTGAAACACAGGATTCTGTTTCCCGTTTTCTCTCTAAACTTGATCTTTCGGGATTTACAGATCCTTTTTTGATGGAAGACATCCTCACTTTTGTTGACAAAGTGGAAGCCGGAAATTATGCAGCAAAGGCATCGTTCGATATTGCACTGCATGATCTGGCAGGGAAAATTGCAGGTCTTCCGTGGTTCCGGATGTGGGGTCTGAATCCCGGGAAAGCTCCCTTCACCAGTTTTACCATTGGCATCGACACCCCCGAGGTAGTCAGGAAAAAAACGAATGAAGCCTCGGCATATAAAATTCTGAAGGTAAAACTTGGACGTGACAACGACCGGGAGATGATCGAAATAGTCAGGTCGGTCACCGATGTCCCTTTGTATGTGGATGTGAACCAGGGGTGGACCGATAAAATAAAAGCACTTGAGATGTGCAAATGGCTGGCCGACCAGGGAGTTGTTTTTGTAGAGCAACCTATGCCCAAAACTGCAGCATCTGATTTAGCCTGGCTGACCGGGAACAGCCCTATTCCCATCATGGCCGATGAAGCAGTCCAGACTGTGGAGGATGTTGTTCCGCTAAGCAGGATTTATTCGGGAATCAACATCAAACTGATGAAATGCGGCGGATTGCGGAATGCCCGCCGGATGATTGAACTTGCCCGTGCACTCGGGATGAAAGTGATGATCGGATGCATGACCGAAACTTCCTGTGCTGTCACAGCAGCAGCCCAGCTTTCCCCGCTGGTTGACTGGGCTGACCTGGACGGGAATCTCCTGATCTCGAACGATGTTTTCGACGGAATCAGGGTGGTGGACGGGAAAGTAATCCTGCCCGACCGTCCGGGTATTGGAATCGTACCGCTTTAATCTGAATCAGGCTTGTGCACGCCGGAAGAAATTGTCGTGCGGTGTAAACCAAACAAGGCATAAGAGTTGAATAAAACAGGGGAAGGAGGGTCCGGGAAACAAACAAACCATTAAAATTTAAGATATTGAAGGTCTTAAAACTGGTTTTCAGCTCCGAAACAAAAAAAGCGTATCTAAGCAGCTGATTGATTTTTCAGATTGATAAAAATTAAAAATCCTAAAACACCCCGTTATGAATCATAAAAAAATATTCTTTACAATGGCTGATCATCTGGAAAATGATTAATTTTATTTTTTACAATACTCTTTAAACTATCAAGAGCTTTCATTCTAATAAGTTCAACCATATTTATTAATTTATTAATTAAAAATCTGATTTATGAAGGTAACACAGCATCTAACCGATTGGTATAGACGTTTTATACTGTCGGTATTTTTAGTGTTGCTGGTGGCT
>CAYNBE010000255.1:0-4568 GCA_964395045.1 uncultured Prolixibacteraceae bacterium
GCAACTATCAACGTCAATCCTGATTTCCATAGATTAATATCTTTTAATTCTTTAACATAAACCATTTATTGAACCAATAATCCCTGAATCCCAGAAATGGTGGTTTATATCATTCTTTTTCATTACGCAGGGTAACCTGGTATTTTTGCTGAATTTAAATTCTCCCATATTTTCTGCGATAAGAACGGGAAAATCAATATATTTTCTTGCTTTTGGCATTTTTAATACAAGAATTTCTTTCCCGGAATTTTTTGATATAAAATGTTTTGCTCCTTTCTTAACAATTACGGCTCCTGACTCAAAATCGGATGAGTAAAAATCATAGTTGAATTTCAGAATGCCTTGTAAATGAAAGCGGATGCAAAAATCTATGTCTCTGCCGAATTTATCTTTCTTATCACTGATAATCTGGTATCCCGAAAATAAAAGGACTATCCTTTTTTGCCTGAACTCCCTTTTTAAACTTGTGAACCGCATTTCACATGATTCTGATATCAATTCTTTAACGTACTCTATTTCTTCTTTTTCATACTCAAGATTTCCGTTTCCTTTCTTCAAAATACTCTCTGTAAGATAGGAGTTTGTTTCATCGTCAACGCTACAACCCGGTATGAAATGGAACAATAAAGCACTTCCGGTTATTATCAAACCGGATTTGAAAACAAAAAATCTTCTATTCATTTCTTTGAATTTTTAATTTTAATATGGATGATGATAATTTGTCAGTTCCCGTGTTGTAGTTTTGTATGGGCGGTTTTCCAAAACTGCCTGTACCTCCCCGGGACGGGAACAAAATCGCAGCTTGAGCCCCGGGGAGGTTCTTAAACAAACTTGTTTTGCCCTAAATAAGTCAGCTTTTCCATACACCATTGAATTTATGGCCCTGAGGGTTCTCAAAAAGCGTCTTGTTTGTATTTCGGTTTGTCATTTCAAATAAAACCAAACCATCATAAGATCACAACATTTCAATTGAATTTTTCAATATTTTCCGAATCTTTTTTCTGGTGAATACCGGAACATCCATCCATTGGTTTTCCGGGAACGTTGCTGCAAGCCTCCAATTCTAAGTTAACAGTTAACGAAGGCCTGGGATTATACAAATTGCGCCTGCCTGCTGCTTCAAACTTAAGTCCATTGTCGGGGGTGCTGGGAGTCAGGGATTACCTGGTTAAAAACCGGATGATGGAATGGACCAGGGCACCGGCCTCAGGGTTCCTGGCATAGGTCGTTCACTTTTGCAATACTGCTGAAGGGGCAAAGACATTCCGGAAAAGTTATCTTCCGGGGAAAATCGTTCAACCTGGCAGAAAAGAAAATGCCACAGGCGGAACAGCCTGCCATTCCGGGACCATGACCGCAGGTTTCTGAACGTTTAAAACAAAACATGCAGGAATTTTAAGAAGTTCAACATCCATCCTGACCCGGTTTCCTGATCTGCCATGACCACCGGGTTCTACATCTCCTTCCTTTTAATCCGGGCTCCCAGCTGATTGAGGCGGATGTCGAGGTTTTGGTACCCTCTGTCGATCTGTTCAATATTGTGGATAATGCTCTTCCCATCTGCACTGAGGGCGGCAATCAGCAGGGCCACCCCTGCCCTGATATCGGGGCTGCTCATAGTGATTCCCCGCAAGGAATGGCTGCGTGCCAACCCGATTACGGCAGCCCTGTGGGGATCACATAAAATAATCCGGGCCCCCATATCGATCAGTTTGTCAACAAAAAACAATCTGCTTTCAAACATTTTCTGATGGATCAGAATACTCCCTTTGGCCTGCGTAGCTACCACCAGCAGGACACTCAGCAGATCAGGGGTCAACCCTGGCCAGGGATGATCGGCGACTGATGGAATGGAACCATCCATGTTGTTACGGATTTCATACACATCTTCCTGGTCAACGAGGATGTCATCTCCATCCATGTCAAGCCTGATGCCAAGCAATTCGAATTTCGAAGGAATAATCCCCAGATGAGGAATCCCTGCATTTCTGATGCGTAGCCGTGAAGCTGTCATGGCTGCAAGACCGATGAAAGAACCCACTTCGATCATATCTGGTAACAACCGGTGACTACACCCTTTCAGCCCGGAAACCCCTTCTATGGTCAGAAGATTGGTTTTAATGCCGCTAATTTTCGCCCCCATGCGGTTCAGCATCAGGCACAGTTGCTGGATATATGGTTCACAGGCTGCATGGTAAATGGTAGTGGTTCCTTTTGCCATCACAGCAGCCATCACCAGGTTTGCTGTTCCTGTAACCGAAGGTTCTTCAAGCAGGATGTCAGCCGCCGTAAGCTGCTTTGCCGTGAGAGCATAGCATCCCTTCGCCGGCTGACAGGTCACTTCTGCCCCCAACTTGTTGAAAGCGATCAGATGGGTGTCCATTTTTCTTCTACCGATCTGATCCCCTCCCGGAGCCGGTACCATCGACTTCCCGAATCTTGCCAGCAAAGGCCCAGCAATCATGACAGAGCCCCTTAGCTTGTTTGCACTCCGGTGAAAAGCAGGATCATCCAGTTTTGAAAGGTCAATATTTGCTGCCCTGAAAATAAAGGTATCGTTTCCAGATCGACCGACCTCAACCCCCAGATCCTGCATAATGCCAATCAGTACTTTTACATCAATAATATCCGGAACATTGGTTATCACTACTTCGTCGGAAGTCAGCAACGTGGCGCAAATCACCTGCAGCGCTTCGTTTTTTGCACCCTGAGGCTCAATTTCGCCATTCAACCGGGTTCCGCCCGTGACTTCAAATGATTTCATATCCTTTTTTAATTTTCAGATGATTTCCACAGTAAATATAACCGTTGTTTTAATTCAGGAAAGAATAATTTGTAATATTGAACATGTTTCACTATTCGGAAAATAAAAACCTGTCACGCCTCAACACGTTCAGGATGGATGTCAGTTGCAGCCATTTCTTCACTTTTGAGCAGGAGGAAGAGCTGGAAAGTATATCTGAAACACCCATACTCCGATCGGTCCGTGATCAGAAATCAAGACTTCTCGTGCTCGGGCAAGGCAGTAACATTCTCTTCCGGAATGATTTTGACGGAGTGGTTCTTAAGAATGAAGTCAAAGGAATCCGGATCGTTGAAGAAACCAATGAGTATGTACTGATCGAAGCCGGTGCTGGAATTATCTGGCACGACCTAGTGCAGTATTCTCTGAAAAACAACTGGGCAGGCATCGAAAACCTCTCCCTCATTCCCGGCACCGTCGGGGCAGCCCCGGTTCAAAACATCGGGGCATACGGTGCAGAAGTATCCGACTGTATCAGTTATGTAAAATTCTTTCACCTGGATAAACAGGAGTGGATCACCTTTGACAGGCAGGAATGTGCATTCGGGTACAGGGACAGTATTTTCAAAAGGTCACTGAAAAACAAGGCTGTGATTTGCCGGGTTGGCTTTTCACTGACCAAAACACACCGGCTGAACCTATCGTATGATTCTCTGAACCGGGAACTGGAAAAACGGAATATCAAGGATCCAACCATTCAGGTTATTTCAGAAATAATTTGTGAGATCAGAAGGTCAAAACTCCCCGATCCTGAAATTTTGGGCAATGCAGGAAGCTTTTTCATGAATCCCCTGGTGGATCAACAGCAATGGTACTCCCTGAGAAAAAAATATCCTGATATGCCATCAACCATGAGCGGAACCATGTTCAAAATACCCGCAGGCTGGTTGATCGAGAGGGCGGGTTGGAAAGGCTACCGGGAAAACAATGTGGGGTGTTATGAAAATCAGGCCCTTATCCTGGTGAATTACGGATGTGCTACCGGTGGGGAAATTGATTCACTTTCTGCAAAAATACGGGCTTCGGTCTTTCAGATGTTTGACATTCATCTGACAGAAGAGGTAAATATTGTTTAGGACTGACTGTGAACCTGGCTATGCGGAAGGGCAATGTTTCTTTTCCGGAATTTTCGTTCCGGGTTCCAGGTTCCCGAAACTATCTTCCAACCTGATTTCTTTACTTTGAGCATTTTACAATGGGGGTTTTCACTATAAAACGACATCCTTTATCCGGTCAAGTGTGATTTGAAGGGTTCTCTCAGGTTGGTTCACGGTTAGTTGGTTCCATGGTTTTATGTTCCTCTCTCCCGTCGGCGTACCTCGCAAATCTGGCTTTTTCCCTTCCATGCACAGGATCAGGACGTTTCCAGGGCCAGCCGCTGAACTGTGTTAGCCGGAAGTCGCGGAAAGCCTCCCTGATCTCGCTGTCGGTGTTCATGACAAAAGGTCCTGCCTGCGCCACCGGCTCATGGATCGGTTTTCCCTGTAAAAGCAGGAAACGGCCTTCTCCGGGACCATTCACTAGTGTTATTTTCAGTTCCGGGCTGATGTCGGCAGAATAGTATTCGGGCAGGGTGCTTCCACCGGCATACAGGGAAGTGCCCTGGTAGAAGTAAATGGTCCGCGACAGGTTCACCGGAGCAGGCGGAAGTTCAAAAGTCGCCCCTGCTTCCATTGTAACAAGCCAGATGGCCACTTCATTTTCAGGATCGGCAGCCCAAGAATCAGGTGCAGGCGGTACCGCCTGCACCTCACCTGCAACGCCG
>CAYNBE010000256.1:0-4557 GCA_964395045.1 uncultured Prolixibacteraceae bacterium
TGATCCCTTCTGTTTGTGCAAAGAGGATACCGGCCTCAAAACATTCACTTTGGTGGATTGCCTGGGCTTCCATCAGTCCGTCACGAAGTGCAGCACTGACAAGAGGGGCCATTCCGTGATATCTCAGGCCTCCCGCATGGATGGGGGCAGGAATAAAACTGTGGCCGAGACTGTACATTGGAAGCAGGGGTGTCATTCTTGCCACATCTCCGTGGTCGTAAACAAAGGGAGCTTTTGTAAGAGTGGGGCATGAGAAGGGTTCGATACCGATGATCCGGATATCAGCTCCGTTTATTTTGTCGTACATGAAAGGAAACGAAATCCCGGCAAAGTTGCTACCCCCGCCACAACGCCCTATGACCACATCGGGTTTGCTGATGCCGGCTTTTGCAAGCTGTTTCTTTGCTTCCTGTCCGATAATGGTCTGATGGAGCATGACATGATTCAGCACCGAGCCAAGCGAATACCTGGTCTCACCTGTCGGATCAGTCACTGCCTGCTCGATGGCTTCACTGATGGCGATCCCAAGACTTCCCGGAGTATCGGGAAACTCGGCCAGGATGTTCCTGCCGGCCTGGGTTTCGGTACCCGGACTTGGTACACAGGTAGCTCCCCAGGTTTGCATCATCAGCTTCCGGAAAGGTTTCTGGTCAAAACTGACCCTTACCATGAAAACCTTGCATTCAAGGCCAATCAACTTGCATGCATACGCCAGGGCGCTTCCCCACTGTCCCGCCCCGGTTTCGGTTGTAAGCCGTTTTATTCCGAATTGCTTGTTATACCAGGCTTGAGGAATGGCTGTATTGGGTTTGTGACTGCCGGCCGGGGAAACACTTTCATTCTTGTAGAAAATCTTTGCCGGTGTACCCAGGGCTTCTTCCAATTCATATGCCCTGACCAGCGGGCTTGGCCGGTACTGGATCAGAATATTCCTCACCGGTTCCGGAATGTCAATCCATCGTTGCTGGCTTACTTCCTGTTCGATCAGGTTCATCGGAAACACCGGTGCAAGCATGTCGGGAGTGATGGGATTCCCGTCAGGCCCGAGTGGCGGATTCAAAGGGGTCGGAAGATCAGGTGTCAGGTTATACCATTGTTTCGGCATTTCCGATTCTTCCAGGAAAATCTTTTTCTGTCGTGTCATCGCATTCAATTTAATTAACAGGTTAATAATGTTTGTTATTTCGTTTTGTATCGTTTCCGGGAGAATCACCGGAGAGATTTCGTGTTTATTCCCGCTATTTAAGAACGAAAAAAAAGGGATCTGCTGCGTAAACAACAAATCCCTCTTTTCACAGGTATTTTCAAAACGGACAAATTGTTTACATGCGGATCACTTTACAGCGCCACCACCAATTGTCCGATTGAAAATTGTATAAAACCATTCCTGAACTATTTGAGGACATAAAAATATATATTATTATGATCCGTGCAAAAAAAATGCAATTATTATATAAAAAAAACCTTGATGCTATCAAATTGTTAATTCTGATAGGAAAAATCCCGTGAGATCGGTTCCGGGAATGTAATGCAGAACAAAGTAACCGGCATTCCTTGCTGTTGCAATGTTTTGTTCAAAGTCATCGATAAAAAGTGTTTCTGCCGGAAGTATACCTGCTGCCCGGGAAACTTTCTCAAATGCCGATAACAGTGGTTTC
Organism: uncultured Prolixibacteraceae bacterium; assembly: GCA_964395045.1. Taxonomy (GTDB): domain Bacteria; phylum Bacteroidota; class Bacteroidia; order Bacteroidales; family Prolixibacteraceae; genus UBA1413. Next base: position 1,659 of record CAYNBE010000256.1, read on the forward strand.
CGGTCGTGGATTTCATGCGAATAGAACAGTCTTTCAAATAATGATTCAATGGGGATGCCGTGCTGAATTTCAAATTTTTCCCTGAAATATCCAATGTGAATGGCATTGGTGTTGCTGAAAAGGAAAAGTCTGAAGTGTTTGCCAAGTGTTTTCAGTAAATCGACTTTTGAATCAGGGACTGACAGCAACATGGCACACCAGGCAGCATCGATCTCAGCGTCGGGAACCTTGGAATTGTTCACTATTTTCCTGATATGGTCTCTGAATTCCCCCGGAGAAATCATCCCTGTTTCGAACAGCGTAAACACCGGATCGGCAATGGATTTCCGGTAATCCAGACTATCGGCTTCTATCCCCAGCTTCCGGAAAGCCTCCACGGGTGCAGTGAAATCCAGGTCAAGCAGCACACCCCCCAGGTCAAAGACTATGTTGCGGATATCTGATGTAAAATACCTCATTTGTTTCTCAATGGTTTTCAAAGTAAACCAAAATTATTGGATTTGCGTGTTTCGGGTATAACCAGTTTCAGGGTATCTTGAGACTACGATTTTTTCTGTGAGAAATTAAAGAAACCGGCAAGTTTTTTTTTAATATCGGAATTTTTTTAGTTTTATGGCATCTTTAATCGGTCGATGCCGAAAAGAAAATGAAAAATATAATAAAAGAAATAAAATGAAACACAACACTGAAAGTATTTCAAATATTTTTGACCGGCTCGGAATTCCGAGGTCATTGGCATGGGGATATCTGGGAATTCTGATATTTATGATGGGCGACGGAATGGAACAGGGTTGGCTGAGTCCATACCTGATTGAGCGGGGATTGACTATACAACAATCGGCCTCTCTTTTTACAGTTTATGGAATCACCATAGCCATTTCTTCATGGTTTTCAGGAGTATTGGCCGAAGGATTCGGAGTGAAGAAGACCATGCTTGCCGGGCTCGTTCTTTACCTGCTAGGTACGGTCGGTTTTGTCGGATACGGATTACCCGGCCTTCATCGGGGTTTCATGTTGCTCACCTATGCATTGCGTGGATTTGGCTATCCTTTGTTTGCCTATTCTTTCCTGGTATGGATTACTTACCGGAGTCCCAGGGAGAAACTGGGCAGGGCAGTCGGATGGTTTTGGTTTGTTTTTACGGGAGGCCTGGTCGTCTTGGGGGCTTATTATTCAAGCTGGTCCATTATCCGGTTTGGTTATCTTGAAACCCTTTGGAGTGCCCTAGGATGGGTATTACTGGGTGCATTTTTTGCCCTGGTACTGGTGAAAGACAAAAGTGCGGAAGGGATGAAAGGAGGTATAAAAGAAAAACTGGGAGAACTATTAAGAGGATTTACTATTGCACGCGATGAACCGAAAGTATTGCTTGGCGGTCTGGTCAGAGTGATCAACACCACGGCGCAGTTTGCCTTTCCGGTTTTCCTGCCCACTTATATGGCTTCACACGGATTTGACACCACCGACTGGTTGCAAATCTGGGGTACGATTTTTACTGCAAACATCATTTTCAACCTTATTTTTGGTTTTGTGGGTGATTCGATCGGTTGGAGGAATACGGTAATGTGGTTCGGAGGCGTGGGATGTGCCTTTTCGACTTTGTTGTTTTATTACTCCCCCCAGATTTTTGGGAGCAATTTCTGGCTTGTAATGATGTCGGGTGTGTTATGGGGTGCATTTCTGGCCGGCTATGTGCCGCTGTCGGCTTTGGTGCCTTCACTGGTGCAAAAAGAGAAGGGTGCTGCAATGGCGATTCTGAACCTGGGGGCTGGTCTGCCTGTTTTTGTCGGACCCGCCTTGGTCGGATTATTTATCGGATCGATCGGAAATGCCGGTGTGATTTGGATTCTGGCTGCATTATATGTTATCAGCGCCATCCTGACCGGTTTTATTACCCTTCCAAATAACGCAAAAACCGCTCACTTGGTCGGAAAATAAAATCCCGGAAAGCTTTCTCCCGGAATGAGGACAGAAAGGATTCGTAATGTTCGGAAGAATTGTTGTTTATACGATGATCAGTTCGACTCCAGCTTCTTCGACTGTTTTTGCCATAAAGGCGGGAATTCCGGAGTCGGTGATAATGATATCCACCTGATCGAGGTTGCAGATTCTTCCGAACCCCCGTTTGCCGAACTTGGTTGAATCTGCCAGAATTACCGTTCTCAGCGATGATTGCATCATTTTTTTGTTGAGTTGGGCTTCTTCGATGTTTGAATTGGTAATTCCATATTCCGGGTCAATCCCGTCTACTCCGAGAAACAGCTTTGAGCAGGTAATGTCTTCAAAAAAATTGGCTGAATAATCTCCGACCACCGAAAATGAATTTTTCCGGACATTTCCTCCCAGTTGAATAACATCCACATTGTTCATTTCGTTCAGAAGAATGGAGATTTTCAGTGCGGCAGTCACCACTGTCAGGTGTCCGACCGGTTTCAGGTATTCGGCAAAGGTATACACTGTCGAACCTGAAGCAATGATGACGGAATCGTTTTCTTCGATCAGTTTGCAGGCAGCCTGTGCAATTCTTTTCTTTTCATCCATCTTTATTTTTTCCTTTTCCGTCACATTCAGATCAGAAGCTAGCGGATTGATCGGGCTGGCACTGCCGTGGGTCCGGTAAAGAAGTTTTTTTTCTTCGAGATATTTCAGATCTTTTCTGATGGTTACACTCGTGACATCCAATGCTTTAGCCATGTCAGCCACCTTGATGAACCCATCCTTTTTGAGGTTTTCGAGGATGAATTTATGCCGTTCAGCAATGCTTATCATAAAGATTCTATTTTTCTCCTAAAAGTAATGAATTTTTTTAATGAGCGGCCTTTTTGTTATTTAATAGATAAAACATAAAAGGAAAGCCGATAATTTTGTTTTGTTTTTTATCGTTACTATTTCTTTTTTT
>CAYNBE010000257.1:0-4527 GCA_964395045.1 uncultured Prolixibacteraceae bacterium
AACCGGTACACCGGAGGGTCCTCTTCGGGATGAATGAATTAGGTACCCTGTCGAACAAACCGTATAAAAAATCGGCAAGGATTGTAGGGGAAGTACTGGGGAAATACCATCCGCATGGAGATTCTTCGGTATACATGACCATGGTGAGAATGGCTCAGGAATGGTCGCTCCGGTATCCGCTTATTGACGGTCAGGGCAATTTCGGATCGATTGATGGTGACAGTCCTGCTGCCATGCGGTACACTGAGGCTCGGTTGTCACGGATTGCCGAGGAGGTTTTGACTGACCTGGATAAAAACACGGTTGACTTCCAACCTAACTTTGATGAATCTCTTCAGGAACCTACCGTTATGCCTACCCGCCTCCCCAACCTGCTGGTTAACGGAACTTCAGGAATTGCAGTCGGAATGGCAACAAACATGCCCCCTCACAACCTTCCCGATACGGTGGATGCGATTATCGCCTATATCGACAACCGTGATATCCCCGTGGGAGAACTGATCGAAATCATCAAGGCTCCTGACTTTCCCACCGGTGGGATTATTTACGGATATCAGGGAGTAAAAGAAGCATATGAAACCGGAAAGGGACGGATTGTCATTAGGGGAAAAGCCGTTATCGAAAATGAAGGCGGACGGGAAAAAATCGTCGTAACCGAAATTCCTTACATGGTGAACAGATCGGAAATGATCCAAAGAACAGCCGAACTGATCAACGAAAAAAAGCTGGAAGGCATTTCAAATGTAAACGATGAGTCCGACAGGGAAGGGATGCGGATTGTGTACGAACTCAGGAAAGATGCAATGAGCAGTGTCGTACTCAATAATCTTTACAAGATGACCCCCCTCCAATCGACTTTCAATGTTAACAACATTGCTCTCGTGCACGGGAGACCCAGAATGTTGAATCTTAAAGAACTGATTTCCCATTTTGTGGATCACCGGCATGAAGTAGTCACCAGAAGAACCAAATATGAACTGGAACAGGCCGAGAAAAGGGCGCATATTCTGGAAGGACTAATTATTGCATGTGACAATATCGATGAAGTGATTGCCATCATCCGGTCATCCAAGACACCTGAAGCCGCCCGGGAAAGGCTGATGGAAAGATTCGGATTCACCGAAATCCAGTCAAGGGCTATCGTTGACATGCGCTTACGACAACTGACCGGACTTGAACAGGAAAAACTCAGGGCCGACTATGAGGCACTGATGAAGCAAATTGAAAATTATCACCTCATATTATCCGATGAATCACTCCGGATGAACATCATAAAAGATGAACTGAAAGAGTTGAAGGAGCGGTACGGCGATAAACGGCGGACAGATATCGAATACAATGCCGAAGATTTCATCCCCGAAGACTTTTATGCTGACGATGACATGATCATCACCATCTCTTATCTGGGATATATTAAAAGAACCCCGCTTTCCGATTTCAAAACCCAGGGTAGGGGAGGCGTAGGCAGCAGGGGAGGAGCAACAAGGGATGAAGATTTTATCGAACATATGTTCGTGGCATCGATGCACAGCACTCTTCTTTTGTTCACCAGGAACGGGAAATGCTATTGGTTGAAAGTATATCAGATACCGGAGGGCAGCCGGACAAGCAAGGGAAGGGCCATACAAAACATACTGAATATCAGCAGCGAAGACAAAGTGCTGGCCTATATCAGGGTAAAAACACTGGAGGATCAGGACTTTATCAACAACAATTTCATTATACTGGCTACCAAAAAAGGAATTATTAAAAAGACAACCCTTGCGGCCTATTCGAGGCCCAGGCTCAATGGTTTGAATGCGATCACGATCAAAGAGGACGATGAATTGCTCGAAGCAAGGAGAACCAGTGGGAGCCATGAAATCATGATGGCTGTTAAAAGCGGAAAAGCCATCCGTTTCAATGAATCAATTGTGAGGCCAATCGGCAGGACTGCTTCGGGCGTGAAAGGTGTAAAGCTTGGAAATGAGGCAGATGAAGTAGTTGGCATGATTTGTGTAAATGATCCTGACGACGATGTCTTAGTTCTTTCAGAAAATGGGTATGGCAAAAGATCGAGTCTTTCGGATTATCCAATCACCAACCGGGGAGGAAAAGGCGTTAAAACGATCAATGTAACGGAAAAGACAGGGAAACTGATCGCAATCAAAAACGTAGGCAACGACAACGACCTGATGATTATCACGCAAAACGGGCTTACAATTCGCGTTGCAGTCAAAACAATCAGGGTGATGGGAAGAGCCGCACAGGGAGTGAAAATCATTAATTTAAAAGACAATGATAAAATTGCATCGGTAGCGAAAGTAAGAAGCAATGAAAATGATGAAAACGTCAAGGAGCCGGACCATGTAACTGAAAATCATACACCGGAAGCATAAATGAATGATCCGGGATTTGAATAAAATAATAATTCATATATTTTTGCAAAAAATTTAAATCGAAAAATTGACATGAAAAAATTAGTAGTTCTGTGTACCTTGGTTGCCTTGACGGGAATGGCATATGCCCAGCCCGGGGTTTCTGCTGCTCTTGCTGCCAAAGATCAGGGAAAACTTGATAAAGCTCTTCAGATTATTGAATCCGCTGTGGATGCCAGCAATCCAAAATCGGCAAAATCGATATCAGCTGCCCGTACATGGGAAGTGAGGGGTGAGATACATCAGGCGATCTTCCAGTCAAAAGATGCAAATATCAAAAAATTATCTGCCGATCCGCTGACAACTGCTTACAATTCATATAAGAAAGCACTCGAATTGGATACCAAAGGACGCAGTGCCAACAGCATCAAAATAAAACTCACACTGCTTACCAATGATCTTACCAACCAGGCTGTCGAAGCATTTAACAAGGAAGATTATGCCAAAGCGCTTACTTCGTTCGAACAGATACTGGATATGGAAAAACTTCCTCTCATGAAAAAAGACAATCCCAATCTGGTTGATACTGTCATTATTTTTAATGCAGGACTTGCAGCATTTAATGCACAAAAATATGACAAAGCTATTCAGTATTACGGGGAAGCAGCCAAACATGGATACAACGGTGGAAGAAGTTACCAGTTGCTTTCAAAAGCATACCTTGAAAACAAGGATACTTTATCGGCAATATCAGCACTGAATAAAGGATTTGAAGCCTATCCGAACGATAATGGTGTTCTGGTGGAAATGATCAATATTTACATCAATACCAAAAAAACGGAAGAAGCTATGAAATATCTGGCCCTCGCTATTGAACAGGATCCCAAAAATGCTTCCTATTATTTTGCACAGGGTTCACTATACGATGGTATGGGAAAACAGGAAGAAGCTATTGCCAGTTATGAGAAAGCTATTGAAACAAATCCTGAATTTTACGATGCTTTTTATAACCTTGGTGCATTGTATTACAACCGGGGTGTCAAACAAATTGAAATCGCCAACAAGGTTCCGGCAAATGAAAATGCACGATATGAAGCTGAATTGGCCAAATCAGATGAGTGGTTCGCAAAATCGCTTCCTTTTATGGAAAAATGCAATCAATTGAAGCCTGATGATGTTTATTCGCTCGAATCTCTTAAAAATTTGTATTATCGTCTTAAACAACTTGATAAATACGAGGAAGTACTGAAAAAACTGCAGAAATAAAGAAAAAGGGGAGAAAAAATCTCCCCTTTTTATGAATGCATTATATTTAACATAATATCAATTATAAGACAAATATGTTTCAGGAAAAGGATCTTAAGGGATATGGTTATTTTTCATAGAGTGATTTTCCCTTCACTTCACCCAATTTGAACACGGTACGAATAACTGATCTGTTTTCCGGCCGATTGATTTCTTTTTACAGAAATCTTTGATTCAGATTCTGTTTCTTTATATTCGTATTGTATCGTGATATTACCTTTTTCTAATTCCGGTTTCTTTTCCCGTTTAAACTGAATCCTGAATTTTTTTCTCGACTTCACGCGTACACCTCGGTTGGTAACGCCACCGAAATGTATTCCTTCGATCAACCTGACTGCCTCTTCGTCACAACCATAACCAATCCCTTTGTCGACCCTGATACCCGTAACATTGCCTTCATCATCCACATTGGCTGATAAATATACGGTCCCCTGAATGTTATGTTCAGCAGCAGAAGGCGGATAATTCAGATTGTCAAGAATATATTTTTGAAATTCTTCCTTTCCTCCCGGAAATTCAGGCAATTTCAGAAAGTGTTTCTTTTTCTTCATCCAATTTTCAAAATAGTTCAAAAATAAGGAATCAACATGAATTTTTAAAGATTAACTACGGTTCCAGATAAAAATTAGTCATCCCTTTTCCGGCATAAAAAATCAAGTGAAGAAAGATAAAAATGCTGAGCCGATTCAGCCGAGAATCAATCAAAGGCTTTTTTTACTTCAGAAATCCATGATTTCAGCCGTTCATCTGTCATACGTCCCTGGTTTTCCTGGTCGAGCAGCAAACCTGTGAACTTCCCGTTGTGGAAAGCCCTGGATGACTCGAAATGATATCCTTCGGCAGATGTCTCTCCAATAATTTCAGC
>CAYNBE010000258.1:0-4516 GCA_964395045.1 uncultured Prolixibacteraceae bacterium
AATTAAGGACAATTTAGTCTTAATTTAATTGGGTTCATAATTCAGGCATCAAAAAATTTAAAATAAATATAAAAAGACATAAAAACCTTATTTTATTTTGGAATGAATGAATGATTTGTTAGAAATGACAAAAATGATGAACTTTGGGGCGTATTTCTTATTTGGTGGTATGCTGAATGGAAATGCTTTGTTTGATCTGCTGAAAGGAAATAACATTCTGATAATTTCACGAATGGATGCAATTACTTAATTAAAAATTAGTAATTTGGACTACTGTATATTTATGAAAGAAACGGAATCCCGGAAAAACAGCCATTTGTGGAATGATTTTCTGGAAGGGGATGATAAATCGTTTACCCTTCTGTACACGCTTTATATCAACAGGTTGCTGTCGTACGGGTATAAGATCTGTCCGGTGAGGGAGCTTGTCCATGATGCAGTTCAGGAGGTATTTCTCGATTTGTTTCTGAAACGTGGGAAGGCCCATCGGACTATCGATGATTTGAAAGGCTATCTGTTTGCTTCACTGAAACACTTCATCCTGAAAAAAATGAGCAGGCAGAATATGATTGGTCGTGGCAGGAATGACACGATCCGGGAGGAAACCTTCATGGTGGCCTATGATGCAGGCGACGGATTGGAAGAAAAGGAACGCAAAATTGAAATAAGGCTGAAGCTTCTTCATGCCATCGATCAGCTGACCCCAAGGGAAAAGGAGATTATTTACCTCAGGTTTGAGGAGGAGCTTGATTATATTCAAATATCAAAAATACTGGGAATCACGGTTGATTCGTGTTACAAAGAGTTTTACCGGGCTATGAAGGCTCTACGGTTGTTGGTTGACCGTGAGACGTTTATATCTTTTTTTGTATTTTTTCAAAAAAAGTCCTGATTTTTTGTCCGGTTTTTTTAGGTTTTTGGCCCTTTATGTTGTTAAACCTGAATTTTCATGGATCAATTCCTGAAATTTATCGAAAACAGGCAATTTGTCAGGTGGGCTTTGAATCCTGATGAAGAATCGGAAAAGACATGGGCCCAATATCTGGCAGCACACCCTGACGAAAAGCAGGCGGCAGAGACGGCTGCTTTTGTTATTAGAACCCTTCGTTCAAAAAGGGAAGCCATTAATGAGGGGACAGCTCTGACCCTCTATTCTGAAATCATGAATAAAATCGGTAAAACAAAGAACAGCAAATCAGTTCGCTTTGCTTCGTTGCTCAAATATGCTGCCATTGCACTCATTTTTTTCGGTGTGGGGGCACTGACTTATCATCTTTTAACGAAAGATTCGCGGATGCAACCGATCCCATTTACATCGGAACTTAACAACCTGAACGAGGCTAGGCTTGTTTTCTCCGACGGGAAATTTGTGCCGCTCAATGACAAGGAAACTGTGATTGATTACCGCAATGGGGGCGATATTATCATCAACTACCAGGATACGATCAAACCTGCCGGAAATGAGAAGATACCCGAAATGAACCAACTGGTGATACCCTTTGGAAAGAGTTCATCCCTGAAGCTGGCCGATGGCACGGTTGTATATCTCAACTCCGGAAGCCGGCTGATCTACCCTGACCATTTCACCGGAAAAACCAGGGAAGTGATCCTTTTCGGGGAAGCCTTCTTTGATGTTGCCCCCCTGCAGGGAAAAACCTTTGTGGTCAAAACCAACGATGTTGTGGTGGAAGTGCTGGGTACCCTGTTCAACATCTCGGCTTATCCCTCCGATAAAATGGTTGAAACAGTCCTGGTGAAAGGGTCGGTCAGGGTGACCGAGCATGGAGGCAATAAAATGCTCAGGAAGGAGTATTTCCTTCAACCGAGCGAAATGGCAAGCTTTAATCGTGAAACGAGAGAAACTTCGGTCAAAGCGGTCGATGTCAACAACTACGTCTCCTGGCACCAGGGATATCTCAATTTTGAGAGCATTGACCTGAGCAGGATTGTCAAACAGCTCGAACGATATTACGACATCAATGTCAGGATTGAAAATCCGATGTTCGGTCAGCTGAAAATATCAGGAAAACTCAAACTGAAGGAAGACCAGGACAAAGTCCTGAACGTGGTGGCAACTACGGCATCACTTGGCCTGGTGAAAATCAACGACCGCTATTATGTTTTGAAATGAAAAGCCGGGAATGCTGCAACATCCCCGGCCCGACTACATACAAATAAACCATTGTATTAATAGTAATGTTACAAATTTATGGAAAAAAATCGAGACGTATGCCTTCTGTTACGGCGAAGGCTTGAACAAATTGAAAAGAAGATGAAACTGACGTTTTTGTTTTCGTTTTTACTGGCATTTGCGGGAATGGCAACAAACAGTTACTCCCAGGTGACCAAACTGAGCATGAATCTCAGAAATGTCCGTGTACAGGAAGTTCTGAAGCAAATTGAACAACAAACCGATTACTATTTCATGTATAAGGATGAGTTGTTCAAACCGGGACAACGTGTAACCATTCAGTCGGACGATGAACCACTGGACGTGATCCTGGAACAGCTTGCCGGTCAGACGCTGATCAGCTATGAAATTTCCGACCGGCAGATTATTCTGAAGGAAGGGACTCCCCCTGTGGCGACCAGTGTCGTTCAGCAACCGACCAGGCCGGTCAATGGAATAGTGACCTCCCGAAAGGGGGAGCCACTTACGGGGGTGACCGTGGTGGTGAAAAACACTTCCATCGGAACGGTCACTGATGTGGATGGAAAATTCCAGTTGAATGTGCCTTCCGATGCACAAACGCTGGTATTCTCATTTATCGGGATGGTGACTCAGGAAGTGGCTGTCTCTGGGAAGAGTACTTTTTCAATCATCCTGGAAGAAGCAACCATCGGTGTGGATGAAGTGGTAGTTACCGCCCTTGGTATAGAAAGGAACAAGAAAACCCTGACCTATGCCACTCAGCTGATCAATGTAGAAGGATTGTCAACCGTGAGGGACGTCAGTCTCGGGAATGCCCTGGCAGGGAAAGTAGCCGGGGTATCGGTCACTGCTTCCACCGGAACAACCGGGGTGTCGGGCGATCCGCGTATCATTATCCGGGGCGACCGATCCATCAATGGCAACAACCAGCCCCTGATCGTAGTCGACGGGATCCCTTACAGCAGCACCGGGGGCGGCTTATCGAGCATCAACCCTGATGATGTTCAAAGCATGAACGTCCTGAAAGGGCCTGCAGCTTCTGCACTGTATGGCTCCAGCGCAAACAACGGGGTGATTGTGATCACCACCAGAAAGGGAAGAAGCGGGGAGGCCTCTGTGGAGGTTAATTCCGTGACCACCTTCGATCTGCCATACCTCTATCCCGATATTCAGAATGAATATGCCCAGGGATTGAATGGCATTTTCCTGCCCAATACCGATGTCTATAGCTGGGGTCCCAAAATGACAGGGCAAACGGTGGTCGACTGGACCGGCAAAGAAACAAAGCTGGAACCACAGCCCAATAACATCAAAGACTTTTTCCGCATCGGGCACAATCTTACCAACAGCCTTTCTTACAGCGCTGGCAATGAAAAGTCAACCACCTATTTTTCATATAGCAACACCACCGCGCAGGGAGTACTGGAAGACAACAAAATGCAGCGCCACAATGTCAACCTCCGTCTGACTGCTGAACTGATCAAAAACCTGAGCCTTGATTTTAAAACGACCTGGTTCAGACAGTTCATCAAAGACAAACCCACCACCGGCGACGACCTGTTCAGCCCTATGCACCAGCTGATCCGTATGCCGAGGAGCCTGAGGACTTCTGATATTTCCGACTATTCCTATTATACCGAAGCAGGTGATTATAAACAGCGTGTGTGGATTCCCGGGTAGACCGGTGTAATTAATCCCTACTGGTCGATGTACGGATATGAAAATCCAAGCACAACCAACAGGGTAAACTCACTCGCTACCATCAAGTACCGGTTTACCAACTATCTCTACCTGCAGCTGAGGGGTGGAATGGAAATTACAAATTCTGACAGCGAAATTAAGCGTTACTGGGATACGCAGTATATTAACTCGGGTAAAGGAGGGTATGAAACCTCATTTTCGAAATCCCAGGTAATGAATGGCGACGCACTCCTGGTTTTTGACAAGGATATTACAAAAGATTTCCATCTGAATGTCAGTGGAGGTGCCGAAATCAGGGATTCCCGGGGAAGAAGCATTAATTCGGCCACCGGGGAATTAAGTGCAGAAAACAAATTTGCCCTTAATTACGGGGTTACCCTGACTACTACCGATGCTGAATCAAGGATACAGAAACAGTCGGTTTACGGGATGGCACAGCTTGGTTTCCGGAACTACCTTTTTTTGGATGCAACGGCAAGGAACGACTGGAGTTCCACCCTGCCCGCTCCCTATGATTATTTCTATCCTTCCATCGGTTTAACAGCCATCCTTTCCGATATGGTCAGGCTGCCGTCACTATTTTCATTTGTAAAGCTTCGCGGGTCGTATGCCGAGGTGGGAAATGATGCCGGTTTTGCCCAGATTTTCCAGACCTTCAGCAGG
>CAYNBE010000259.1:0-4103 GCA_964395045.1 uncultured Prolixibacteraceae bacterium
ACTATCCAATGAGCAAATGGGTATTATTTGGACATCATTTTGCTGCCATTGCGGGAGCCGGACCGCTGGTAGGTCCTGTCCTTGCCTGCCAGTTCGGTTTTTTCCCCGGATATGTCTGGATGTTGGTGGGAGCGGTGCTGGCCGGATCGGTGCACGATTTGGTCATTCTCACAGCGTCGGTGCGCCACGATGGAAAATCCCTGGCTGAAATCGCAAAGGCTGAAATCGGTAAGATAACCAGCAGCATCACCGCTTCCATCGCAACATTTCTGATTATCGTCATTGCCATGGCTGGTCTGGGACTCGTGGTCGTCAACGCATTGAGTGAATCATCCTGGGGATTGTTCACCATAGCAGCCACGATTCCGATTGCCGTTTTTATGGGACTCTGGATGTTCCGCTTCAGGAAGGGAAAGGTCGCAGAAGCCACCGTGATGGGAGTGATCCTGCTGACAGCGGCAGTGATTTTCGGACGGCACATCCCTTCCTCTCCCATTGCTTCCTGGTTTACATGCAGTCACCATACCCTGACCATTCTTCTGGCCGGATACGGTTTTTTTGCATCGGTGTTGCCGGTGTGGTTGTTGCTCTCACCGCGCGACTACCTGAGCTCTATCATGAAGCTGAGCGTCATTGCCCTCCTGGCAGTAGGGATCATCATTGTAGCCCCGAACCTGAAAATGCCGGCATTCACGTCATTTATCGACGGCGGAGGACCTGTTATCCCGGGGACTCTTTTCCCCTACTTGTTTATTACTATTGCCTGTGGTGCCATTTCGGGTTTTCATGCCCTTATCAGTTCAGGCACCACCCCCAAGATGATCATGAGCGAAAAACATATCCGGCCAATCGCGGTTGGCTCTATGCTGGCTGAGGGGGTGGTTAGCATTATGGCATTGATTGCGGCAGCCAGCCTTCATCCGCTCGATTATTTCCAGATCAATGTGGCTCCCGAAAAGTTTGCACAAATATTACCCCAATTACAATCAATGGGATTTACGGTATCAGAATTACCCATGCTTTCCGAAGAGGTTGGCGAAACCATCGCCGGCCGGACCGGGGGTGCCGTTTCACTTGCGGTCGGAATGGCCCAGATTTTCTCTTCCATTCCCGGCCTGAATAAACTAATGTCGTACTGGTACCACTTTGCCATCATGTTTGAGGCCCTGTTTATTCTTACTACCATTGATGCTGGGACTCGGGTCGGACGGTTCATTCTTCAGGAATTCCTCGGACGGTTCCACAAGCCTTTCGGAAGGACCGACTGGTTACCCGGAAACCTGATTTGCAGTGGTTTGGTGGTCATTTTCTGGGGCTATTTCATTTATTCGGGAAGTGTCTCCACCATCTGGCCTATGTTTGGTACGGCAAACCAGCTGCTGGCCACCATTGCGCTCGCGATCGGGACATCCTTTATCATAAACAGGGGAATGGTCCGATATGCCTGGGTTACCCTTGCCCCCATGCTCTTCGTTGGAATTACCACTATTACCGCCGGCATCAAAAACATCATCGGGATTTATATCCCCCAGGTGGTTGCCGAAGGCCACCGGGTACAGGGAGTCATCAACCTTCTCCTGACTCTTGTCATCATGTTATGTGTATTCATCATTATCCGTGATGCATTGCCGGCATGGATTGCAGCTGTGCGCAACAGAAAATCTGAAAGTAAAACTGAATTTCGTTGATCATTGGGAAAGTCTTTTTTTGCTATGGAACATTTGTTAACAATACCGGAGGAATTGTATCTGCTTACCGTAAATGACCAGACCGGACGCAGGGCATTTCTGAAATCGAAAAAATATGATATTTTGCTGTCGGCTTCCATCATGATGGACCTGGCGCTTCACAACCGCATCGATACCGATCCCGAATTTGTTTTCCCATACACACCGGAACCCACCGGTCATCGGTTGCTTGACACTGCTCTGGAACAGGTGCAGCAGGTCAGAGAAAAACAAAAAATAAGCTGGTGGTTGCTCAGGCTAGCCGAAAAGGGTCCCGAATTACGGGAGATACTGGTATCGGAGCTTGTACAAAAAGGTCTACTCAGGATGGAAAGGGAAAGGGTGTTTCTCGGATTCACATCCACCACCTATCCGATCCTGGTGAACGACCAGGAGGTCACAGAAGTTAAAACAAGGGTTAAAAAACTGGTTTTCAGCAATGAGCTTCCCGATTTCAGGGACATGGTCATTATCAGTGCAGCCTGGTACGGAGGTTTGTTCGATCTGATCCTAAGCAGAGAGGAAATTGCAGCTAACCGCGGACGGATCGAACAGCTTGCCAGGATGGATTTTATCGGACAGGCTGTTTCCAGATCGATGAGGGAAGTCACCCGTTCCATCCTTGACATGATGCGAACCAGAGATATCATGGGCATCCGCACACCCGAAGAAAAACTGGATGATCTGGTCGAAGAGATGAAAACCCTTATGCATATTGAAGAAGAAAAGGATCTTCCCGGTTGGCTTCGGCGAGGTACCGTCCAATATGGTAAAACATTGGATTTCATACGCAAAACCGGAACAGGTGAGATTGTATTCCATGAGAAAACAGGGGAATATGGATTAAAAGCAGGTGCAGGAACATGGGAAACCTTCTGACTTCCATTATTCTCCGGGAGAAAGTGGGTTGGAAATCTCTTTCCTGCATTTGTGTTGAAAAGTAAGGTTTTTAAGAATGATGAGCTTCAAAACCTGCAAAGTTTACGATTGAGTCCTGCCAGAGATGCAGATACAAAAGGTCAATGCACATATCCGGAAATTAGATTTCGACGGTTGGCTACATGATTTCTCAGCTCAGTCAAGGCATTGGTGAATGATGCATTACCTGACAGATATGTATACCCCTGTACCTCCCCTTCAGCCCCGACAGCCCATCCGGAAATCAGATTATGGTTTCGTTCAAGCATGCCAATGATCTTCCCTGTAGTGAAAACAGAATCAATAAACCATTTCAGGTAACTTTTATATCTGGCGAAATAGACTTCGTCCGAGGCGATATATTTAATCAATGGCCATTCTGCAGTTATTTCGTTCATGCTTAGTGAGATTCCTTTCTGCCCTGATCCTCCTCCCGATGATGGAACGGAGGTATTCACCGAAATCCCAGGATTGCCTGTCATCGCTTCGTTGTGGTCCCATGGAATCCAGGTAAGCTTCTCCCGGGAGTGATTGTATAAATAGTAATTATGGGCCATGTTTCCATAACTGTCCCAGTTGACAATTGCATTGTTGACCGCGAGATATCTGATAAAGTGATCCACGTTGAATACGGCCTCCAGATTACTTCTCCAGCCGGCGGGATCGCTGGTTCTGGTTGGGTTGTTCAAGGCAAGAATGAATTTTTTTACATCTGAATAGTCTCCTTCAGTTTCATTGTTTTTTTTCTCAAATTCTGATTGGATAAAAGCAGCAAGCCGGGATTCAGGTTTGTATATATTTCCCTTTTCCTCCCCAAACTGATTTTTGACCATATTGTCCTCCGGAATTTCAACAGCCGTATAAACGCCACAGTATTTCAAACCATTCCCGAAATCTGTGTATACCCTGTAAAATGCTGTTTGGGCCGCAGGAACACCAGCCATCCTGAATATATCTGGAGTTATCTTCTCCCTTTGCAACGACTGGTCTTTCATCCCCGGAGAAAACGAACATTCCTTAAATCCATAAAAATGCTGGTTTCTGATGGCTGGATAGGTGTCTTCAAACTTATCAAAATTTAACCTGAATGGAAGTTTGTAATTCCCCTCTCCCCAAGCCTGGGAGAGGCTTGAATTCCCCTTTAGCCGGTACCCGACATTTTTCCATATTTTCCCGTTGAAGTTCAGTTGCACTTCCACATAAGCGGGTTCAACCGATACAGATCCTTTCCCACCTGCCGGCTTTTGTCCGAAATCAAATCCATAAATGGATTTCATATTTGCCCTGATTTTATTCCACGTGTCCGCTGTCATTATTATTTCCAGTCGGTTGACAATATCCTGCGGAAAAATCAGTGTATAATCATGTGGGGATTTCCCGTGTGAGTAAAAAGTCCAGGTGGGATTGTATGCCAGCGAATCGTCCGAAGGTTTCGCACTGTTGGTATTCTCTGTTGTA
>CAYNBE010000259.1:4183-4492 GCA_964395045.1 uncultured Prolixibacteraceae bacterium
TTTTCTCATCCGGTTCAATTTCTGTGGTACAGGAAATAAAAACCACAACCACTGTTAAAAGCAATGATGTCAGTACCCGGACTTTCAATTCTTTCATGGAGGTTCAGTGTGAAATAACAGTGATTCAACAAAATCAGGAAAACAAATATACCGGTTTTTCATTTTTTTTGGTAATGATTTGGTAAAATCCGATCTTCTAAGGGTGAATAAAGAAATCATCAGCCGGTGTTCATGAACAAAACGGATTTCAACTTTTTTGCAATGTTGAAGACTACTTTACTGATTTTTTCTTATTTTTTTTAACAGAAA
>CAYNBE010000260.1:0-4483 GCA_964395045.1 uncultured Prolixibacteraceae bacterium
TATCGGATTAAACCTATGCATGCAGGAAAACTTGTGGAAAAAATTCAGACAGCCAGCGGAGACTATCTTGAGAACCATGGGATAAAGTTCAGATTTCCTGCCCAGGATATGGATGGAACAGTTGTTGTTTTAGAAAAGCTCTGAATGTAAGATACAATTAATGTGGGGCATCAGAATGAGGTAATTCTGTTTGAATCTTGTGATTTATGATTAGCTTTATCCGGAATAAGTACGGAAATAAATGAAGTGACCATGATGACCGGAATCTATGCAATCCTAAGTTTTGCCCCCATCGGTATTTTATTTCTCCTGATGGTTGGAATGCGTTGGCCAGCGGTAAAAGCCATGCCGATAGCCTGGGGAATAACCCTGGTTTTATGTTATTTTGTTTGGGGTGTACCCATTAACTGGCTGCTTGCCTCCAACCTGAACGGATTGTTTGTAGCCATTCAGATATTGCTGATTGTTTTGGGGGCATTGTCCGTATTGCTGATTCTCCGTGAAAGCGGGGCAATGTCTGTCATCAACAAAGGTTTTGCCAGAATATCGCCTGATCCGAGAGTGCAGGCGGTCATCATAGCCTGGTTCTTTGGCGGATTTATTGAAGGGGCGGCAGGTTTTGGCACACCGGCAGCCCTGGTTGCACCCTTGTTGCTGTCACTTGGCTTTCCTGCATTGGCCGCAGTCATTGTTGCATTAATCTGCAATAGTACACCTGTCTCGTTTGGTGCGGTCGGAACCCCGACACTGATAGGAATCGGCACCTCGCTTGAATCCCCAAAAATTGTGCAGACCATGTCAGACTCCGGGATGAGTTTTGAAGGATTTATCAACCAGATTGGTGGATGGAGCGCTGTTCTTCACCTGTTGCCGGGAATCTTGCTACCGTTGGTCATGCTGATGGTACTGACCCGTTTTTTCGGAGAAAAGAAAAGTATAAGGGAGGGATTGGAGATGTGGCCGTATGCCCTTTTTTCAGGAATTTGTTTCATTGTACCATACTTGTTGACGGCCTGGCTGCTGGGCCCTGAGTTCCCGTCAATTATTGGTGCTTTAACCGGTTTGTCGGTCATCATCCCTTTGACCCGGAAAGGGTTCCTGGTACCAAGGTCGCGGTGGCATTTTCCTGAAGGAAAAAGTTGGCCGGCATCATGGATGGGAACAATATTACCGGAAGCGAACATTTCACCGGATCATATCACCCTGTTTAAAGCATGGACTCCCTATATTCTGATCGCATTATTGCTTATCATTTCAAGAATCCCTGCTTTGCCGTTTTCGGGATGGCTTGGCAATGTCAGTATTGAGTATAAAAATCTCTTTGGGACAACACAGGGAGGCAGCTTTGCATTGCTGAAAAATCCGGGGCTTTTTCCGTTTATTTTGGTGGCTGCTTTTGGCGGGCTGCTTTTCCGGATGAAACGAAGCACGCTTTTGAAAGTGGGGCATGAAACAATTCAGAAAATGAAGACACCCGCTCTTGCACTCTTCTTTGCCGTGCCTCTGATACGGTTGATGATGGACTCGGGGCATAACACATCAGAAACTGAAAGTATGCCACTTGTACTTGCCTTCTATCTGGTGGATGTATTTCAGGGAGCCTGGCCTGTTTTTGCCCCGTTTATTGGTATACTGGGAACATTTATTTCGGGTTCCAACACTGTGTCGAATATGCTGTTTACGCTTTTTCAGTATTCCATTGCCGGGAGTCTTGACATATCCAGGATCATCGTTGTCGGTCTTCAGAATGTAGGTGGTGCTGTTGGTAACATGATATGTATCCATAATATTATAGCTGTTTGTGCCACGGTTGGTTTAACCGGTATGGAAGGGGTGATTATCAGGCGCAATATTTTACCGGCAATCATTTATGCAATCATTGCAGGAGTAGTGGGGATACTTCTGATATATGTCTTCCGGATAAATGTTTTTTAATCTTTCCGGTCAAATCCCACTCACCTTAGGGCTGAAACAGAGCATATAGCTTTACCTGGTGCTTACAGCCGCGATGATCCGGAATTTCCGGATTTATATGCTGACGATTCTGTCAGTATCACGACATACCGACGCTTTGGTCGGAATCGTCATAACTAGTAACTTTCCCGAAAGTAGGTAAAAATTCTCCTTTCAGGCCTGGAGATAAAAAAAGCAATTACAAAATGTATTGTAACTGCCTCATATACAATTTGTGGGAACTACTGGATTTGAACCAGTGACCCCCTGCTTGTAAGGCAGGTGCTCTGAACCAACTGAGCTAAGCTCCCCGGAAAAGTGGTGCAAATATAAACCCTATTTTTAGTTCTGCAAAAAAAAAGATTGCGGTCAGGATGAAAAAGAATCAGAGAATAATTTCTTCTTTGTTGGCATCCAGAAACTGATATTCGAGAAAAGAGAAACCAGGGACAGCCACTACTTTTACCCATTTGTACCAGGTCCAAAGCCATTTCATTTGGGGCGACCTGAAGCCTTTTGTGAGATAAGCAGCCACAAAGGGATGAACCTTGATTGTCAGTTTTGATTTGTGCAGATCCTTCAAAACATACTCTACCTTGCTGTTGATTTCATCCGTGAAAAGAAAGGAGGGCATCACTTTGCCACTGCCTTTGCAGGTTGGACATTCTTCGGCTGTTTCAATATGTTCTTCGGGCCGAACACGTTGACGGGTGATTTGCATAAGGCAGAATTTGCTGAGCGGCAGGATGTTGTGTTTCGACCGATCGGATTCCATCATCTCTTTCATGTGCTCATACACCTTGTGTCGATTGGGTGCCTGGTTCATGTCGATAAAATCGACCACGACGATTCCCCCCATATCCCGCAACCTCAGCTGGCGGGCAATTTCCTCACATGCCGCAAGGTTAACATCAAGGGCACTGGCTTCCTGATCCAAACCTGCTTTACCCCTGTTCCCGCTGTTCACATCGATCACATGAAACGCTTCGGTATGTTCGATGATCAGGTAGGCGCCGTTTTTGAAAGATACGGTTTTCCCGAAGGCAGCTTTGATCTGCTTATCGATTCCGTAATAGTCAAATATGGGAAGGCGCCCTTTGTAGAGTTTGACGATTTTTCTTTTTTCCTGATTGATCGATCCGAGGTAGCCGGCGATTTCTTCCGCAACCCCGGGATCGTTGACGATGATACTGCCAAAGTTGGTGTGGTAAATATCCCTGAGCAATGCTGTAGTTCTGTCCATTTCACCCAGGATCAATCCGGGATTATTAAGCTTTCCCGGCTTCGACAGTATGGTTTCCCACTTTTCGACGAGCATCTTTAACTCCTGGTCAAGTTCAGCAACCATATGGCCTTCAGCGGCTGTCCGGATAATCACCCCATATTTCTTGGGGCAAATGCTCTGTACAAGTTTTTTTAACCTGGCCTTTTCCTCGTTCGACTGAATCTTCTGCGAAACTGAAATCTTGTCACTGAAAGGGATCAGTACCAGGTTTCTTCCGGCAATGGAAATTTCGGAAGTAAGCCGTGGCCCTTTTGTGGAAATGGGTTCCTTGGCAATCTGCACAAGGATTTTCTGCCCAACCTTCAACTGATTAACAATTGAACCTTCCTTGTCGATATCCGGGTCTGACTGAATCTTTGAAATGGAAGTGATCTTGCCCTTCTTTTGAGAGACCAGTCTCAGGAATTTATTCAGGGTAGAGAATTGCGGACCCAGGTCAAGGTAATGCAAAAAAGCGTCCTTTTCATACCCCACATCCACGAATGCAGCGTTCAGACTGGGCATAATCTTCTTCACCTTACCCAGATAGATGTCACCGACTGCAAATTTGGCTCCGGTCTTCTCCCGGCTTAATTCTACCAGCCGCTTGTTTTCGAGTAAGGCAATAACAATTTCGGTAGGAGAGACATTAATAATTAATTCGCTGCTCACAACCAAATATTTTCTTCAGATATTGAAAGATGTGTTAACACAATTCTGTAAAATAGATTAAACCTAAAGTAAAAATACTTTAGGTTTAACCCGACATATTTGATTCCGCAAATCCGGAAACGGTATCTCTTCTTCTTATGTCTGTTTTTACGGAGGCGCTTTTTACGCTTATGCGTCGCCATCTTATGTCTCTTCCTCTTCTTCCCGCTTGGCATATTATTTTATTTTACCTTGTTTTTGACTTTCGATACGAATGATTTAGCCGGCTTAAAAGATGGAATGTTGTGAGAAGGAATAATAATTGTGGTGTTCTTTGAAATGTTCCTTGCCGTTTTTTCGGCTCTTTTCTTTACCACAAAACTGCCAAAGCCTCTCAGGTAAACATTTTTACCTTCTACCAGTGAATCTTTTACTGTCTCCATAAATGCTTCCACAGCTTTCTGCACAGTTAACTTTTCTACTCCTGTGTTTTTGGAAACTTCGTTTACGATATCTGCCTTTGTCATTTCTTAAAATATTTAGTTTTCAATAATTTAATCGACTAAACCGGTGCAAAAATATAAATTATTCATAAAAATAAAAACCTTTAACCTG
>CAYNBE010000261.1:0-4476 GCA_964395045.1 uncultured Prolixibacteraceae bacterium
TTTTTGCATTGATTCCGAAAAAAAATACTTGAGGGGGTATATTCCGAAATGCGTTTGGATGTATTTGCTGTTTGAAACACGTGAAACAGTCGAGATATCAAGTCCTGTCCTCTCGGCAATATCCTTCAGTATCATTGGTTTTAGAAATGATTCATCCCCCTCCCTGAAATATTCTTTTTGAAATGCAACAATTTCCGACATGGTTGCAAGAAGGGTGTGCTGCCGTTGCCGGATAGCATCAATAAACCATCTGGCTGAATCAAGCTTCTGTTTCACAAAAGTCATCGCTTCTTTGTTGTTCCGGATGTGCTTCCCTTTCTTGGAAGCCAGAGACCGGAGCATATCCAGGTATGACTCGTTGATACGTAGTTCAGGCATGTTCCTCTGGTTCAAGCTTAATTGCAACTCCCCGTCTACATTGTCGAGGATGAAATCGGGAACAATGTGTTGGTTCGACTTGTTCAGAGGGTTGTTGTATGAACTTCCCGGCTTCGGATTCAGTTTCAGGATGAGGTCAATGGCATTTTTCAGGACATCATCTGCCACATTGAGTTTATGGGAAATCCGGTCGTAATGTTTTTTTGTAAATTCGTCGAAATAATCTTTTATAATTGTAATTGCAAGTTGTTTTTCATCCCCGCTCTTTCTTCTGAGCTGAAGCAGGAGGGATTCCTGCAGATCACGGGCTCCTACCCCGGGGGGATCAAAACTTTGAATCACTGTCAGTATCCGGGCCAATTCTTCTTCGCTGACTTCCATGTTCAGGTGGAATGCCAGATCGTCGCTGATGGAAGCCAAGTCGCGCCTGAGATAACCGTCATCGTCGATGTTCCCGATGATATATTCTGCAAGTTTCAGCTCTTTTTCAGTAAAATCGTCCATACCAGCCTGTTCCAAGAGAAACTCATGAAAAGTACTCCCAACTGAAAAAGGGATATCGGTCTGTCTTTCTTCTTGTGAATAATTGTTGGTCTGCAACCGGTAATTCGGAATCTCATCGTCAGGTAAATAATCTTCGACCGAGAACTCTTCGTTATCCATGTCTTCGTCCGACCTGAGTTCGGGAGCTTCTTCGTTTTCCTCCTCCCCGAATGAGGATTCATTTTCCAGTTCGAGCACAGGATTTTCTTCCAGCTCTTTTTTTATCCTCTGTTCAAGCTGTAAAGTGGGAATCTCCAGCAGTTTGATTACCTGAATCTGCTGGGGAGAAAGTTTTTGTAACAACTTTTGCTGAAGTGACAGTTTCTGCTTCATTCCCCTGTTGATGGATACAATCCAAAGATAATATTTTTCTCAACAGAATGGAAGTATTCCTGTGGAATAAGTAACTGTCAGAACTCTGCATTTTTTGGGTATCGCGGAAAAGCAATCACATCACGGATATTGCCCATTCCCGTAACAAACTGGATGAACCTTTCAAAGCCGAGGCCAAAACCGCTGTGCGGAACAGTACCGAACCTGCGGGTGTCAAGATACCACCACATTTCACCAACCGGAACATGCATTTCTTCCATCCGGTTAACCAGCTTCCCGTAATCTTCCTCCCTCTGGGACCCTCCGATAATCTCTCCGATCAGGGGAAATAAAACATCCATGGCAGCTACTGTTTTTCCATCGTCGTTCTGCTTCATGTAGAAAGCCTTGATCTCTTTTGGATAGTTTACTAGGATAACCGGTTTCCGGAAATGGTTCTCCACCAGGTACCGTTCGTGCTCGCTCTGCAGGTCAACCCCCCACTCTACCGGAAACTGAAATTTTTTCTTTTTGTAATGGTTGGAGTTTTTCAGGATATCAATTGCCTCGGTATAAGTAATCCTGGCGAAATCGTTTTCCACCACAAATTTCAGCTTGCTGATCAGTTCCATAGATTGCTGCTCGCTGGGTTTCCCCCTTTCTTCTTCCTGAAGTCTTTCTGAAAGAAATTTCAGGTCATCGGTGCAATGCTCGAGAGCATACCGGATTAAATATTTAAGGAAATCCTCGGCCAGGTTCATGTTGTCGTTCAGATCATAAAATGCCATTTCCGGCTCAATCATCCAGAATTCGGCGAGATGCCGGGTGGTATTTGAATTTTCAGCACGGAAAGTGGGGCCGAAAGTATATATCTCCCCTAGTGCTGTGGCCCCCAATTCTCCCTCAAGCTGCCCCGATACAGTCAGGTTTGTGGGTTTTCCGAAAAAATCTTCCGAATAGTCGATGGTTCCGGCTTCGGTAAGGGGGGGAGTCAGCGCATCCAGGGTGGTAACCCTGAACATCTGGCCGGCTCCTTCAGCATCGGAAGCCGTAATGATAGGTGTGTGGAGATAATAAAACCCTTTCCGGTTAAAATATTCGTGTATCGCAAAAGCCATGGCATGACGAATCCGAAAAACTGCGCCAAAGGTGTTGGTACGGAACCTGAGGTGTGCATTTTCACGCAAAAACTCAAGAGAGTGTTTCTTTGGCTGGATGGGATATTTTTCAGGATCGGCTTTCCCATAAATGTATATATCTTCTGCAATCAGTTCAACTTTCTGTCCGCTTCCCTGTGAAGGGGCAAGCCGCCCCGTTACCCGAAGCGATGTACTGGTGCTGATATCTTTTAAGAAAGATTCTCCAAAAGTTTCGACATTTGCCACAATCTGGAGATGATGAATGGTAGACCCATCGTTTAGCGAGATGAAACTGACATTTTTACTCCCTCTGTGAGTCCTCACCCACCCTTGCACCATGACCTCCTGTCCGGTTGCTGCACCCTGTAATAGCTCTTTTACCTTACTGCGAATCATACTTCCTGGTTGTCAAATCATTTCATAAAAAACAAAAGTAAGGCTTTAAATGAAAACAGGAATCCGGAATGAAATCCTCCGGCCAAATTTCAGCAAAAGGTAACAGTCACCTGTTCAATCAATCCACAATTTGCGTCCATCCGAAGGGATCCGGCTCATCCCCGTACTGTATTGCCAGTAATTTTTTATACAACCGGGTTGACCAAGGTCCTGGTTCATTCCCAAAGAGGAATTCCCTGTCCAGATCAGCATCGTAAATACGCTTGACAGGCGAAATAACAGCTGCTGTTCCACATGCTCCGATTTCTTCAAACGTTTCCAGTTCCTCATACGGAATTTTCCTCCGTTCTACCTTTAAACCTATCTCACCGGCCAGTGTCATCAGACTTTTGTTGGTAATCGAAGGTAAGATCGATTCTGATTCGGGGGTAATATAAGTATTGTTTTTAATCCCGAAGAAATTGGCGGGACCGCATTCGTCAATGAATTTTTTCTCTCTGCTGTCAAGATAAAGAACCGCTGAATAGCCGCCTTTTTTTGCTTTATATCCTGCGACCAGACTTGCGGCATAATTCCCCCCCACTTTGTATTTTCCGGTTCCCTGGGGTGCTGCCCTGTCATATTTCCTCAGAATGATCAGGTCTGTAGGTTGGAAACCCTCAGGGAAATAGGGACCGACAGGTGTCACAAATACAACAAACAGATATTCAGAGGCAGGTTTAACGCCCACTTCAGGTCCAGTGCCGATGAGAAGCGGCCTGATATACAGAGAGGCACCCGATTCATAGGGAGGGATGTATTTCCTGTTTAGCTTTACCGCCAGTTTTACCGCTTCAACAAAGGTCTCTGCCGGAAGTTGGGCCATCATGATCCCTTCACTGGAATTCTGCATACGTAAGGCATTTTCATCTGGCCTGAAAATCCTGACTTTCCCATCTTTTCCCATATAAGCCTTCAACCCTTCGAAGGCTTCCTGGCCGTAATGAAGCGAGGTTGCCGCCATATGTATCCGGAGATATTCAGAATCGCTGATTTCCAAATCTCCCCATTTGCCATCCCTGTAATAACATCGGACATTGAAATCAGTTTTGTGGTAACCAAATCCCAGGCTATTCCAGTTTATACTTTCCATTAAATCCATTTTTCGTTTGAATTTTGCTATTCGCTTTATAAAGTTGAATGTTCAAATTAACACAATTTTAGCCAATAAAAAGCCGTCTTTTATCAGCATAGATAAGAAAAACGGCATAGAACGTGCGATAAATTAATATATCCAGTAAATACCCGCGAAATCATTTCTGACTCTCCTGTTTGCACATAAGCCTGAACTAGGTCTTGGTCATTAAAAGCACCATCTATGCGATCAGGATGGCCCATACCAGCCATCGGGGTACAGATACAATCCGTAGAAAATAGTTGCTGAAAAAAAGAAGCAGGAATACGACAAACAAATGATAAAGCCTGATTAAAATTTTCAATGTCAATTTCTACATTTTCCGTAAGAACTTTTACTTTTCATTCTACTTCTCAACGAAAATGAATAGCGATATATTCATTTTCGTTTTGCATGGGCTTAAGTTCTTATGGCTATTTCATGAAAAGATCTTTGAATAATCAGAAAATATTCGTGGAAAATAATTTTCAAGTTGTATTTTTAAAAGGTTTTTAAATCATCTGTGTGATGATCCCGGAAAATTATTCTGAAAGG
>CAYNBE010000262.1:0-4459 GCA_964395045.1 uncultured Prolixibacteraceae bacterium
ATCCCCAGCCGAATTTGTAAATAAAAATACCGATCAAGGCGGTTCTTATCAAGAAACCTTCACAAAGTTATTCACAAATGAAGGGTTATAAATTGATATCCCGGGGTACTCTCCCGGAATGCATATTTTGCCCTGCAATGATTGAAAAAACATTCCCTGTAAAATAGTTTTGTATGTTTGTAACTGATAATTTATGACTGGCATGATACTGAAAAAAACGATTGATTTTACTTGGCGTCACTTTATTTTTCTGTCTGCCGGGATATTTTTTGGCATCCTTGTTTTTTCGCGTTGTGCCAACCAGGGAATGCCAACCGGAGGTCCAAAAGATACGATTCCGCCGTTTCTGGTGGAAAGTACACCGCGACCTAGGAGCGTGAATTACTCTGGAAAAGATGTGCGTCTTACTTTCAACGAATACATCCTTCCCGATGAAGTTTCCGAAGAGCTCGTGATCTCACCCCCACTCGACAAAAGAGCATCAGTCAGGACCAAATCCAAAACACTGATTATTGAATTCAACGAACCGCTGAAAAAGGATGTGACCTATTCGCTCGACTTTAAAAATTCGGTGGTTGACAACAATGAAAGAAATCCACTCATTGGTCTGCGTGTACTATTCGGAACCGGACCGGCCATCGACACCCTCCGGGTGGCAGGGACGGTAAAACGGGCCGACAATCTTGAACCACAGGAAAAAACGGTCGTGATGCTTCACAGCAACCTACACGACACAGCCGTTTACCGTTTAAAACCCGATTATATAGCAAGAACCGACAATAGGGGCATTTTTCTTTTTGACAACATCAAAGCCGGAACATACCATTTATTTGCACTGAATGATGCCAACAGCAATCTTAAATACGATGCCGGAGCAGAAGAATTTGCTTTTTGCGATTCACTGATTGTACCTTCAGCAGGATACGTTGAAATACCTGACAGCATGGCCACAGGTGCCGATTCCCTTCTGATTTCGGGACACACTCTTTTTAAACCGGAGCCTGTTGTTCTAAGGAGCTTTACCGAAAAGGTCTTTGAACAATACCTCGAGAAAGCGATCAGGGAATCACGTTACAAAACAACATTTGTTTTCGGTGAAACAGTGAAGGACAGTTTCGGCATCAGGATTCCTGGATATGACTCCCAAGACTGGTTTCTGACCGAGTACAATCCCGATTTCGATTCATTGACTGTCTGGATAACGGATACCCTTGTTGCTGCAAGGGATACCTTGCCGCTTGAAGTCTCATACTTTCAGATCGATTCGTTATACCGACGCTTTATCACTCGTGATACGGTGCGCCTTATTTATATAGAAAAGGAAAAAACGGAAGGCAGGCGTAAAAAAAAGGAACATGAATTGACTGAAACACCCCAGTTTCAATTCTCCGACAACATCCAATCCGATAAGTTTGATTTGAACAATTCGATCCTGATTACCTCTCCGGAACCGGTCAAACGCTTCGATTTCAATAAAATAAAGGTTTTCATGGCCGAAGATTCAACGGCCATACCCATCAGGATATCGGTAGAAAAAGACAGCATAGCCTGGCGGACATACCGGGTATCTGCTAACTGGGAAGCCAGTACATCCTACCGGTTTGAAATAGATTCGGCAGCATGTGAAAGCATCTATGGAATCACAAACCGCAAAGTTAGCAAAGAGTTCACAACACAAAAGGAGGATTTTTATGGCAGAATTATTCTCGACTTAACCTCTGTTGATTCTCCCCTGCTCGTGCAACTGTTGAAAAACAGCAAAGAGGAAGAAGTGCTTCAAACATTGAAGACCAGTCAAAACGGAAGAGTGGTTTTTGATTTTCTTCATCCCTCAAAATACAAAGTGAGAATTATCTTCGATGAAAATGACAACGGAAAATGGGACCCTGGAAATTACAGCTCCCGACTTCAACCAGAGCGAGTTGCCTATCTTCCCGAAATTATCAAGGTACGTTCAAACTGGGATAACCAGAGATCGTGGGATATGAAGCCCGATCCCAGGTTTGTGAAATTACTGATCGACAGGGAAGAGTTGGAACTTAAACAGAAAAAACAGAAGGAGCAGGAAAGGCAGGAACGTGAATCCGGTACTCCGGCAACAGGTACCGACAGCCAGTTCCGAATGCCCGGTTTTTAGGAAACGGTTGGTTTATCTGCCTGTCAGTTTAACTTCTATCTGGCTTGAAGTGCAATGACATCATCAGTTGTTATAACCTTTCAGAGGATTGATTTCCTGTTTTTAACTAAAAAATCTTACTTTTGAAAACAATTACAATTTCTTAAAATGCCATCTGCTTCAGGTAAAAAAAGGAATATTCTGGGAACAACCCCAAAGGACAGGAGGAACAACATCATTGTTATGTTACTCGTCCTAACTTTGGCGGTTCTTTTATTCCTCTTTTTTTCACAAAGAAGCAGCAACAGGCAGATCATTGCACAAATCACAGCCCAGAAAGACTCCATTCAGGTTGAGCTTACCAGGATTATTGCAGGATATGATTCGCTGAAAGTTGAGAATGATACACTTACCGAACGGATGTACGTAGCGCAGACACGGGTAAAAGACCTTTTGATGGAGGTTGAACAAACAAGAAAGATCAGTTTTGAACAGATCAACATGTATCAGAAACAGGTTACCACACTTCGTGAAATCATGCGCAGCTATATCAACCAGATCGACTCCCTGAACCGCAGGAACGAAATTCTGCTGGCTGAGAATCTGGAAGTAAAAAAACAGGCAAAACAGGTCGAATCGATCAATATCCAGCTTTCACAGGAAAAACAGGAGCTGGAACAAAACCTGAAAAAAGCAGCGGCTCTTGAAGCGGTCGATATTTTGGTAGCCGGGCTGAACGACCGCAACAAGGAAACACGTTTTGCCAACAGAACTGCCCTGATACGGGTCAACTTCAGCCTGAGCAAAAACATCACCGCAAAAAGGGGGGCCAAGAATATTTACATACGGATTATGCGACCCGATCAGTTGCTCCTTGCTAAATCGCCTGACAACCTGTTTCCTTTTGAAGACCTGAAAATTCAATATTCAGCCGTCAGGGAAGTCAATTACGAGGGGAACGATCTCCCGGTGGCAATCTATTGGGACAATCAGGGCGAAAAAGAACTCATTGCAGGAGAATATACGGTTGATATTTTTGCCGATGGAAATCACATTGGAGCATCCAAATTCAGTTTGAAGTAATTTGGTTTACCCCCGGTTCTCCAGATTCTGAGGGCGATAGTTTACGTTAATTTAAACCATTGGATGGCCCACTCTCCAAATGAACGCAGTTCCAACCGATTGTTTATCTTTGAAGATCAGAACAACACATGTCAGAATGTTAGAAAGAATCAAATCGATCCGCGAAGAGATTGGTAAAATTGCACCGAAAACGCCGGCAGAACTGGATGAAATCCGTATCCGGTACATCAGCAAGAAAGGGATCATCAGCCAGCTTTTTGATGAATTCAGGGACGTCGCTCCGGAAATGAAGAAAGAAGTCGGAAAAGCACTGAACGACCTGAAAGTTACTGCCCTTGAAAAGATCAACCGGCTAAAAGAATCATTCGATACCGGAGCCATAGTAAAAAGCTCTCTCGACCTGACTGCGCCGGGCGACTCCATGGGGTTAGGCTCCCGGCATCCGCTTTCACTGGTGCGAAACCGGATCCTGTCGATTTTCGGACATTTGGGTTTTACTGTTGTCGAAGGACCTGAAATAGAAGACGACTGGCATAATTTTTCAGCCTTGAATTTTCCTCCGGAACACCCGGCCAGGGATATGCAGGATACATTTTTCATTGAAAAAGATCCCGATGTGTTGCTTCGAACACACACATCCAGTGTTCAAATCAGGGTGATGGAACACACTCAGCCCCCGATCCGTTCGGTTTTTCCAGGACGTGTATTCAGGAATGAAGCAATATCGGCCCGTTCACATTGCATCTTTCATCAGGTGGAAGGCTTATACGTTGACGAAAATGTTTCGTTTGCCGACCTGAAACAAACCCTTCTTTATTTTGCCAGGGAACTTTTCGGAGAAGATACAAAAATCAGGTTGCGCCCTTCCTATTTCCCGTTCACCGAACCCTCAGCAGAAATGGATGTCAGTTGCTCCATTTGCTGGGGGAAAGGCTGCAATCTGTGCAAATATACCGGCTGGCTTGAAATCCTGGGTTGTGGCATGGTCGATCCAAATGTGCTGGATGCCTGCAACATCGATTATCAGAAATATACAGGTTTTGCATTTGGCATGGGAATCGAACGGATTGCCATGCTCCTGTACGGAGTGAAAGACATCAGGCTATACTTCGAGAACGATATCCGGTTTCTCGGACAATTCCAGTCAGCGTGGTAAATGCTGACCGATTTTTCCTGACCCAGGATCAGTTTGCGGAAATAACAGTCCCCGGTTTAAAATATTCAGCATAAATCCGAGGAGAATTCAGGATCTCCCTGGCC
>CAYNBE010000263.1:0-4429 GCA_964395045.1 uncultured Prolixibacteraceae bacterium
GCCAATTCATTGAACAGCAAGAATTCCGTTCGGATTAACTGCAAGTTGGGTTAAATCTGGCAGGATGGAATAAAGAATTTCCGACTGCATCAGATCGTTGGTTGTGGCGCCTGCCCCGATAGTGCAGGTTTTTCCGTCCGATCCGATGCCGATGAATTCCGATTTGTGTATAAAGTGAAGCCTACTGTTTAAAATATCTTCAGGCTGTTGTACCATCAGGTCGGTCCCTCCCCCGATAACCAGTCCTTCCCTATCGTTTGGAGAGGCCTGCCTACTGATCCCGGCAAGACAGCTGGGTATCTGCAGGAACCATTCCGGAAGGAATCCTGCTTCAACCATTTTCAAAACAGGATCACACTCAGTTGTCAGGTTTGCAAGCTCATGTAATACTTCTGCTGCTTTTTCAACGGATTTGTAACCGGTGCAGCGGCAGATATTCCCGCTGATGGCATCAAGTAGGTCGGTCCGTTTTTGGGGATCGGGTGAAAGCGATGCCGAAACCAGTGACATAACGATCCCCGGAGAACAAAATCCGCATTGCGTCGCCGAATTGTGGATTAGTGCCTGCTGTACAGGATGAAGGTTCCTGCCACAAATCCCTTCGATTGTGACGATGTGTTTCCCATGTACGTTCCCCAACGGGGTCAGACAAGAAACAATGGACCTGTATGCCATTTTACCGTTTAACGGAACACCTTCCATGACTGTACAGGCACCGCAATCTCCCTCCCGGCATCCGCATTTGGTTCCGGGAAGAGATGCTTCGCTCCTGATGAAATCGAGCAGAGCCATTCCTTCAGGGCAAGTACTCCTGATCAGTCGGTCGTTTAAGATAAACTCTGTCATATCGGTCCCGGCACAATAATCAGTTGAATTCCGGTATTACCCAGAGTTATTTTTTTCAGACAGCCCCTGAATAAACACTGAGAGCTTTTTCCAGAATCCGCAGGCTTGAAGCAAGGTCTTGTTTGTTCAGTACATACGCAATCCGGGCCTCGTTGATCCCGCAACCAGGGGTGGCATAGAAACCGGATGCTGGGGCAATGAAAAGAGTTTGGCCGTCCAATTGGATATCGCTCAATAACCAGATGGCAAAACGATCGGCATTATCAACCGGCAAACGCGCAACTGTATAGAATGCCCCCATTGGCAGAGGTGAAAAAACACCCGGTATCCGGTTCAGCCCTTCAATCAGAAAATTCCTTCGCTCCTGGTATTCCCTGTGGTTTTCGAGCAGATAATCCTTGCCCACACCGAGCGATGCTTCAGCCACAATCTGCCCCAACAACGGCGGACTCAGCCTGGCCTGGCAAAACTTCATCACTGTTTGCCGGATGGTTTTGTTTCTGGTCACAACGGCTCCGATCCTGATCCCACACTCACTGTACCTCTTTGAAACCGAATCGAGCATGACGGCATTTTCATCAATTCCTTCGAGATGAAGAGCCGAAACAGCTGTCGCACCGGTATAGCAAAACTCCCTGTATACTTCATCCGAAAACAGGTACAGGTCATATTTTTTTACCAGGTCACGGATTTTTTCCATTTCTTCCCTGGTATAAACGTATCCCGTAGGATTGTTTGGATTACAGATCAGTATTCCCCTTGTTTTTGAAGTAACAATTTTCTCAAACTCCTCTACAGGAGGAAGGGCGAATCCATCTTCAATCCTCGATGTGACCGGTCTGATCACAATTCCGGCGCTGAGCGCAAATGCCCAGTAGTTGGCATATGCCGGTTCAGGAACAATGATTTCATCTCCCGGATCAAGGCAGGAAAGTAATGAAAAAAGAATAGCTTCACTTCCCCCTGTGGTTATGATGATTTCACCAGGATCAACCTGTATGTTAAGTTTCCTGTAATATTGTGAAAGTTTTTCCCGCAAGGAGAGGTGTCCTTCGCTGGGAGAATACTCCAAAATCGTCCTATCGATGTTTCGTAAAGCTTCCAGGCCAACCTGAGGCGATGAAATATCGGGCTGGCCAATATTCAGGTGAAAAACCTTTATTCCTTTGGCCTTGGCCTGATTTGCAAATGGCACAAGCTTCCTGATCGGAGAAGCGGGCATTTTATTCCCGCGATTGGAAATTATCGGCATAACTAAGAATTTTTATCAACGCTCAAAATTAGAACTAAATTAATAATAAAACATTGAGAAATCACCATCTTTCGCAAAGGCCGATGTACGGACAAACCCTGCACCTCTCTGTCACCCGGGTTTGTTTATAATGATATGAATCTGAAAATATCTTACACAATATTTTTTCCAATTCTCTCATCAGGTCATCTCTGACCTGTGCAAAAACAACCGGTTCCCCGTTCATCCTGATCATCGGATTGAAGGTGGCATCTTTCAACTTTAAAACTGAGTGTACAACAGGCCGGATATTTTTTCCACTGAAAGCTGTTCTATCAAGGATTAATGAATAAACCAGCGCCTGAATGGCTTCCTTTTTTATTTCCCTGCTTTCTGTATCAAACAGTTCCTGTATCGAACGGAAAGCAGTTGCATTATTCCCGACATTCCCCGTTTTGTAGTCAATCACCCTGATTATCCCGTCTGTTTCATCGACCCGGTCGATTGTCCCACCAATGGTGATTTTTCTTTTTCTGCCATCTATGTCCGTTATAATTTCTGCCAAAAATTTTTTCTCAAGAGAATGAATCAGGATGGGAGCCTGTCGCATGTCGGCTTCAAGCATATGAAGGATGTAAGTTTCCAAAGTAGAAGCGATCAGAATGGATTTCCCTTCCAGTGGCACCGGTTCACGCTCTTCCGGTTTTCCACCGAAATACTCTGTATTGAAAGCCATCCGGACACATTCCCGGATATATTCCCGGTCACCGAGGAGCCTGCCGAGTCGTTCCCTGTTGCACAGTTGCCCGGAAAGGGGAGAATATACCAGTTCCATTGCCTTGTGGAAAATATTCCCGAACAATTGTCTGGTAATATCTTCAACCATTTCATCGGGCTCTTTCAAACCGGCCACATAACGGAAATAAAATTTCAGGCTGCAAGTCAGAAAGGCAATAATTGCACTCGGCGACAGTGGATTGTTCTCACTACCGGCATCGGTAAAGTTACCCGGAGACTGAGGGTTAAAGGTTACCTCAATTTTCAGGGGATGTATTCCCTGAATTGGGAGTTCCTGATTTATCCTTGTTACAGAATGGGGTGTTTGCATCATAAGCTGATAACAGAAACGGCTGAGCTCCCCTCCGGAAAGTCCGTCGCGTACCGTATTCCATGTCATGGTGATCGTTTCAGCCCGCTGGATCAAACGGTAAAAATAATAGGATACCATTGCCTCCGTTTCATCAGGCCCCGGCAAGCCAAATCCTCTTCTGATCCCCACTGGTATCATCGACGGCATGGAATCCCTTCCCGGCCAGAAATCTTCATTCATCCCGATAATCAAAAGATGGCTGAAGTCGAGGCATCTGGTTTCAAGGATACCCATGACCTGCACCCCTGAGAGGGGCTCGCCTTCGAATGGCGCTGATAACCTGCCCAGGTAATGTCTCATCAGCCTGATAAAAATGGCTGGTGAAATGGAAACCTTATCGCGTTTCAGCGCATTCTGGACAATTTGCCCTATTTTTTCGATTGAATTGTAGACAAGTGAAATAATTTCTTTTAAAACAGCTGCATCGCTTTTCCCTTCCGTATGGTCAACCAGCAGTTTTAAGATATCGAGAAAATAGGGAGCGAAGCTGTCAATCCCGGCAGGAAGGTGAAAAATTTGCCTGTGCAGATCAGAAAATTCCAGTTGCGAAGGAGAAAGATATACCTGGTTTTCGGCCGCTGCCTGCTGAAGAAAACTCCTGACCTTTTCAGTCTCAATGTCCGAAATCAGGGGATGATGTAGAATGGCAGCCACCTGCCTGAAATAAAGGCGGCATTGATTGCGCGTACCGGCATCCCTGACCATCTCGGCAACCTGCAACAGGAGACTGACCACAGGTGAATTTCTCAGGGGGTACCCCATGGTGACATTAATACTTTCGCAATGTGCCGGAATGGCACCCAAAACCGGAAAAAGCAGCGACTCATCGGCCAAAACGATGGCTGCATGATCAAATCGTTCAGGGGAATGACCATCCGACTGTTTCAAGAAGCGGGGAACCACCTGTGCTTGCCCAAATCCTGAAGGTACGGCGATGAGTTCAATTTTTTTTGGAAGGACAAACCGTCCGGTATCAAATATAAAATCTTCAGGTGGTGGGAAAAGAGCAAGATTCTCCCTGATAAACATACCGGCCGGATGAGAAGCATCATTCAGGTAGAAATCATCATAATCCCATAAAAAATAGGCTTTCCCATTCATCTTCAGGAAAGAAAGAATTTTTTTTTCACATGGGTTCAGGGCATTCATACCAATAAACAAATAGAGCCGACTAGTGTCAACGAAGCCCGAAACCAACCTTT
>CAYNBE010000264.1:0-1150 GCA_964395045.1 uncultured Prolixibacteraceae bacterium
AACCTTTTTTATATGCCATTTTTATTCATCCATTGGAATGAATAATATTATTTCGTATAATTGCATCATAAACATTAATCTTCATTTTTTATGAAAACATTGATTGAACAGATCAAAGAAGTTGTGCAGGCATATCAGGAAATGAAAGACAAGGACTTGGAAGAAACCGTTACAGTCATCCGGAATAAAGAAAATCCTGATGATGTATTAACCGATTTGAATGATGCTTTTGCTAAACAGATTGATTTAACCAGGTATGAAAAAGTGACCTTTGTTAAAAGTCCCAAGAAAGATTTGCTGAAAATGCTTGGAAATATTACCTATGATGATATCAAGGAAGTTGAGATTTTTCTTGGAATTCTTCCGGAACTGATCGATGTGGAAGCAGAATTCAGAAAAGAAAAAAGCACCGCCTTTGTCAGATTAATGAATGCAAAGAAAGGGAAAGGTAAAATCAGTGTGGAAGAAGCCCAGGCGAAGTTGCTGGATGTATATACAAAATACAAAAAGGAATACAAACCAAAGAAGGTATCATAAGGAAAAAATCCTGAAATAGTTCCGTTTAACCTCCCTACTTCTGTATGGGGTAAAAAAATGAGCGGGGAACCTCTCCGTGATCCGGATGCAGTCGGCATTTCCTGTCTTGCCAGTTCGTCATATGACAGGACTGACTATATAAAAAAGTTTTTTATCCATCTGAAAGGGATAAATGTAGTAACGCTAAATATTCAAACTGATGAAGCGCAGAAGTTTTTTAACAAATTTAATGCTAACGTCCGGATCTCTCGCTTTAGGGGCCGGTTGTGTAAGAAAGATCGACACAGGATCGGATAAAACCGCTAACCCAGTACCCCCAAAAAATCCTGGTGCGGCAGAAACCATTTCAGAACCGTCCAGGCAAATCCCGGTACTGGCACAAACCGATGTTCTGGTGATCGGGGGAGGTCCTGCAGGGACAGCTGCTGCTATCGCTGCCAGCAGGACAGGGGCTGAAACATATCTGGTGGAAAGGTACAACCATCTGGGGGGTCTGTGGACCGGCGGACTGGTTTTGCCACTGCTGTCAACCCATGCTGTCGACCGGCAGCAAAGAACCAAACAGGTTATTTTTGGAATTGGCGGGGAGATGTCACAGAAGCTCAAGGAGCTG
>CAYNBE010000264.1:1160-4415 GCA_964395045.1 uncultured Prolixibacteraceae bacterium
CACCGCAACCGCATGGATCCTGATTGGAAAGCCGGATCTGGGCATGTCAATCAATGAAATAAATCCCACAGTGGACCCGGAAGCAGCCAAATACGTCCTTGAAGAAATGGTTGCGGAATCGGGTGTAAAGATGCTTTACCATACATGGGCATCGAATGTGATCATGGACGGAAATACCATCCGGGGCGTTTTTATTGAAAGCAAATCGGGAAGGATGGCGATCCTGGCGAAAGTGGTAATTGACTGTACCGGTGACGGCGACATATTCCACTACGCCGGTGAGCAGTATGAAGTCATGAAATATGCAATCGGACTGGTACACAGGTTGGGCAATATCGACCGGATCAACAAAAACAAAGAAGGCTTTGTGAAGATGGAAATTGGACATCCAACCCCCTTTCCCGGAGTGAACTGGGTAAATATGTGGGGACAGGTTGACCAGGACGCACTGGACGTTGTGAACCTGTCGCGCCTTCAGTCTGAGTATCGCCGTGAAATCTGGCAGAAAGTCCAGAAGATCAGACAGACACCGGGTTATGAAGAGGTATTTCTGTTGGACACAGCATCACAGTTGGGGGTGCGGATGTCAAGGATTCTTGATGCCCGGTACAAATTAACCCTCGAAGACACCATGACCTTTAAATCATTCGACGATGCGGTCGGGATCAGCGGTGCCTGGACCACCATTCTTTACAACGGGAAGAAAGTCACCAGGGACAAACGTCCATACTGGCAAATCCCGCTTCGATCATTAATCCCGAAAAAAACAGAAAACCTCCTGGTGGCTGGACGGTGTTTCGGTTTTGAACGTGAACTGGTCGAAGATGCCCGGATCATTGGAACCTGCCTGATAACCGGCCACGGGGCTGGAGCAGCTGCCGGGCTTGCCATCAGGGAAAGGGAACCTGTCACAAACCTGAATTCAAAAAAACTGAAAGATTTGCTGCTCAATCAGGGAGTATGGCTTGGATAGACAAAATATCCGGTCATCAAAGAATACGAACGATTTCAGCCCTGATTGCGGTTTTGCTTGCCCTGCCCCTGGGATGGAAAGAAACAACAGGCTTTTATGTATGGCTGAGCCCCTTCCTGATGCTGAATTCTTTTATTGTGCTGAAATCGGTTGTTTGGCTCAACAGCCTTGCTTTCATTGTATTGATTCTTGCCTTTATAAAGGAACGGTGGTTTTGCCGATTTGTATGCCCCGTAGGCTGGGGATGCGATCGGGTTTCATCGTTCAGCAAGAGAAGGAATTTCACACTAAAAAAAATCCCCTTCATCGGGAAATGGTTGGCCATTTCTTCGCTGGTTGCAGCCCTTACCGGGATTCCCCTGTTTGTTTTGCTTGATCCGGTTTCCATTTTCAATGGCTTCTTTGTGATTTTTTCGCAAAAAGTCACACTTCCGGTAATTATTTCATTTTCCGGTTTGCCGCTCCTGCTGGCCATTCATCTCATTTTTCCAAGGATCTGGTGTTCCAGGCTTTGCCCGTTGGGAGGTCTGCAGGATGAAATCACAGCAGTAAAAAGGATACTATTCAAAAAAATATCTCCGGAAGAGGAGATAAAGAGACCAGAACATTCCACAGAAAGACGGTTGTTTTTGTCATCGGGGGCCGGACTCACAGCCGGACTTTTGTTCCCTGCATTTGTAAAACATAAAGAAACGAAATACCTGAAGCCCCCGGGAGCTTTGAATGATAAATTGTTCAGCATCCTCTGTGTCCGCTGCGGGAACTGTATCAAATCGTGTCCGACAGGGATTATTACACACCGCGACGATTCAGGGAATAAGGTTTCCTGGATGGTTCCAGAGGTTCGTTTTTCCGACGGATATTGTCTTGAAAACTGCATTTTATGTGGACAGGTTTGTCCGAGCGGGGCAATCACCCCTTTCAGGCCGACAGACAAAAAGCGGCTAACAATCGGGTGGGCGGTAATAAATACTGATGGGTGCCTTTTGCTGAACAATACCGAATGTAACCGGTGTAAAGCTGCCTGCTCGTTCGACGCCATCACCATCGAAATGAGAGCCGGAGCGTTTCAGATGGGTCCTGTCGTGAATCTGGAAAACTGCATAGGGTGTGGGGCGTGCGCCGTCATCTGCCCTCCGGCCGTAATCTCAATCATACCGGCTGGGCAAACGTAATATGGAAAAGAAAAACAAAGATAACTACTTAAACATTCAACTCCTTATGTCCTGGCAGTTCCTTCGATCCTTTTTTAACCGGTCAATCTTTCTATCTCCTTCCTGATTTCGTCAATTACATCTATATTTTTAATCACTTTTCTCTCTCCAGTTTTTTCTGAAAAAAGATAAAAAACCTTACCACCGAATACTTCAGTAAATTTTTGATGTGACTCAGCCTGTAAATTATATTCTTTGAAAATTTCAGGCAATTGAATTCCTGAATTTATCGGTTTAATTTGAAGTCCGATATATTTATCCTTTATTCTGATAAAAAAGTCAACATTGAAAAGTCTATCCCATTCATCCGGAGCAGGTTGAACTGGGATATTCAATATTTTCTGAAGCTGTCCATATATGGTCTGAATTTCTGTCAGATAACCCTCGTAAGTCCTGTCGATAACGAGTTGGATCATATAGTCAATACAATCCTGCTCAGTAACCTCAGCAACTTCAGATTGAATTACTTCAGTTATTTTGACATAAAGCTTTCTGCCTAATTCGACGATAACTTCTTTCGGTTTTACATTTCTGAAATAGTATTCACGCCATTCTTCCAGACTTTTTGGGGAACATTTCCTGATAGATTCCGAAGTCGGTCCTACATTCCTCTTGAAATTTAACTGGAACCGGTTCATTGCACTGTTTAAAATCCACTCTTTAGCCATTGTTTGAGTGCATGTATTTTAAAAACCTTTCCTTGTATTTGTATTCTGAACTGGTGTCGACCTGCACAAGTCCACTCCTGATTAAGTGCGCATTTATGAATGTCCTGTTTTCCAAATAAAGATAGCACAACAAATTATTCATGCTGTCGTATTTGATATTATCATATTTAAGAAAAACCCGTTTTCCACTCAATCTCTCAATCATAAAACCGGTTGCTTTTCCATTTGAATCCGGGATTTCTTTTACTCCAATAAGCTTGACAATTAAATCGTTACTTAGTCTTATCCTGGCAGGACTAATAATTTCTTTAACGGTAAACAGTTCTTCTCTTTGAGACGGGCTATCCTTGTCAATTTTTGAACCAAACCGCAACTTTTTAACATCAATTCTATTATTCAG
>CAYNBE010000265.1:0-4353 GCA_964395045.1 uncultured Prolixibacteraceae bacterium
TCCGGCTGGCACACCTGTTCAGATATTAGCAAAAATATCCCCCCAGGCAAGACGTAGTTCCCCAGGCGGTTACATAGAAACACTTAAGGAGCATCAATCGCGAATATCTCAAAAAAAGAGAATCACCACAGGGCATTCCCCCAACCAGAAAATAAATAATCCGGAGTTGCTCCATTCATAATGTATGAGCAGAGTCGGTAACTTCGGTTATCGGGTTATTGCATCTTTCTGCAGCCTTGGCAAAATCCATAGCCATTAAAAATTCATAAAAAATCATTGGATGAATTTCCAGGGTTTGAATGTGTCCAATTATTTGTATATTTGTCCGACAAACAAACATTGTTGACGGCCATGAAAGAACTCAGCAAGGAATATTTGCTTCCGTCGATCATCAGATCGATTGCAGGGCACATCTCTGAAAACAACCTGGAGGCAGGCGACAAATTACCAACCGAGATTGAAATTGCGGCGGAACTAAAAGTGGCCCGCTCTTCGGTCAGGGAGGCTTTGAAATCATTGCAATCGATCGGGATTCTTGAAAGCAAACCTGGAGTCGGGACTGTTATTTCGGGCAAAGGGATCGATCCCTTCATCCTGACGCTGATATTTGGAAATATCATGGGCAAAATAGGACTGGCCCACCTGGGGGAGATACGCATCATCCTTGAGCAGGGGGCAATCCCGCTGATCATTGGCAATGCCTCGGAAAGCGATCTGGAACAACTGGCCAAACAGGCAAAGGAACTGGATGATTTCAGGGACAAATTCGATCAGAAACCAAAATCGAAAGACAAAAAGCTTGTTGCCGAAAAAGAAATCGCTTTTCATCGAAGTCTCCTTTGTTTATCGGGGAACCCGATCCTTGAGAAATTCAGTTTTTTGTTGCAGCTCTTTTTTTACAGGGTTTCCACGAGTGGTGAACTCTTTTTTCAGGCACAGCCAATTTCTATTCCTGAAAACGAGCGGATAACGCATTCAGCTATCGTCGAAGCGATTAAAAAAAAGGATATCACAAAGGCAGAAGAAGCTGTCAGGCTGCATTTGCGATACTGGGCTGAATGTAAAAGAGAAATTGACCCCGGTTTTATATACAAGGTGATTACTCCCGTGCTTGGGACTGTGAAATAAAGGTACTATGAATATGAAATCTCTGTTGGTTATACTATTCACATTGGGATTCTCGGAAATCCAGTCTCAAAGCATTTACCTCATTTCTTATGCAAAAGAGATAAATCAGTGATGGGATATGCAGGGAGAAACCGGCGATATTAAAATATTCTTTAGATGAACATATCAGTAAAAATTTCCATGTTATTAGGCATCGATTCAGGCACCGGAGGCTGTAAGATCACAGTGATCGATTTCCATGGGAATCTCCTTGCGGAGGCTTCACGGGAATACCCGACCCATCATCCGAAGCCGTTTTACAGCGAGCAAAATCCGGAGGATTGGCTGGTGGCCCTGATGGGCTGCTTGAAGCAGGTGAAGGAACAGGGGAAAATCGACCTTTCCAACATAAGTGCAGTCTGCCTCGACGCATCAACCCACAACGCCGTTCTTCTGGACAGGGGGATGCAGGTTATCCGTCCCACCATCATGTGGACTGACCAGCGCAGCATAAAGGAAGTCGAGTACCTTGAAAAAGGGTGGGGGGCAGATATTTTCCGGATTGGTTACCAGAAGGTGGCCCCAACATGGACACTTCCGCAGATGCTGTGGATAAAAAACAATGAGCCGGAGAACTTCAGGAAGATACACAAAGTCATGTTTGTGAAGGATTATATCCGGCATTTCCTGACGGGGAGTTGGGAAACGGATTACATCGATGCGCAGGGGACTTTGTTTTTTGACATGGCAAAGGTTGAATGGTCAGAGGAGTTGTGCAGGCTGATCGGATTGCCGTTAAATACGCTTCCACCCATTTGCAACCCCGTCGACATCACCGGCAATGTTACGGAAGAAGCTTCGAAAATCACGGGGTTAAAGGCAGGCATACCGGTTGTTTGCGGTACTTCGGATTCTGCTGTGGAAGATTACGGGGCAGGTGCAATCAAACCGGGGCAATGTATCCTCAAGCTGGCTACGGCAGGCAACGTGAATGTGATGGCTGACAGGGCAGTTCCCCATCCACGAACACTAACCTACTCGCATGTGGTACCCGGCATGTGGTATACGGTTGCCGCTACCAACGCGGCGGCAGCCTCCATGCGATGGTTTCGCGATACATTCTGCGGGGAGGAAATCATTCGGGCGGGAGAAACAGGGAAAAATGTCTACCAGCTGATGGAAGAAACGATGCATGATATACCGGCCGGTTGCGAAGGGCTGTTTTTCCATCCCTATCTTTTAGGGGAACGTTCCCCATACTGGGATTCAAATCTTCGGGCAAGTTTTACGGGGGCTTCGATGGCACACCGAAAGGGGCATTTTACCCGTGCTGTAATGGAAGGGGTGGCCTTTTCACTGAAAGACTGTTTCCGGCTGATCGATGAAACAGGCCTGGAGGTAACTGAATTCATACTGATAGGGGGTGGGGCAAAAAGTGAGATATGGTCACAGATTATATGTGATATGTTCGGGAAGAAGGTAAGCAAGCCGCTGGTCACCGATGCCTCGTATGGTTCAGCGTTGCTGGCCGGGGTGGGGACAGGAGTATTTGCAGATGAAACGGATGCCGTGCAAAAATGTGTAAAAATGGAAAAGGAATATACCCCGGATGCTGAAATCCATGTGAAATACAATGAACAGTTCAGCTATTACCGTGAAATCCACGACAAACTCGAAGGCATATACCATGATATACAGATGAGCAGTTAAATTTAACAATGCTCTAAAGATGAACCGATTCATATTTCTCGTATTGATGTCTTCTTTGGGAATTCAGGGTAAAGCCCAAAATCCGGTCTGTCCGATTGGGACATACATTGCCGATCCGACAGCCCGGGTTTGGAGTGACGGGAAGATATATATTTATGGATCGACCGATGACGGGATTGGCCACTGGTGTTCTTATAAGCATGATGTCCTTTATTCATCCGACATGAAAGTGTGGAATATCGTTCCCGATGTTTTTGCGTCGAAAGGCGAAAATGATTCCCTGCCTGAAGAAGATCCCCTGCTTTATGCCCCGGATGCCATGTTCAGGAATGGAAAATATTACCTTTATTTCTGCACTCCAAGCAAGACATACAGCGAAGGGGTGGCAACATCTGACTCACCGCTTGGTCCGTTCGGTAATGCCCGGAAACTGAATACCGGTAACTTTCCGCAGATAGACCCGACCATTTTTATGGATGATGACGGACAAGCTTATTACTATTGGGGGCAAATGACACTGAAGGGGGCGAAAATGAAATCAAATATGGTCGAACTTGACGAATCGACCATAACCGACCGGTTGATCAATGAAAACGATCATTTTTTCCATGAAGGTGCTTTTGTTTTCAAGCGCAATGGGATTTATTACATTGTTTATGCCCATCATGGACGTCGCGACCGCAGGCCGACCTGCCTGGGATACGCCACATCTTCTTCACCCCTTGGTCCCTTCAAATATGGTGGTGTGATCATCGACAATTTTGGCTGTGATCCTGAGTCGTGGAACAACCACGGTTCGGTTGCCAAATTTCAGGGGAGATGGTACGTGTTTTACCACCGCTCCTCACACGGATCACAGGTCATGCGCCGGGCCTGTGTGGAACCGGTCACTTTTAACGCCGATGGGAGCATCAACGAAGTGGAAATGACCTCGCAGGGGGCAGGGAAACCATTGTCTGCTTTTTCTAAGATTGAAGCAGAGCGTGCCTGCCTCCTTTCCGGTTACTGCCGTATTAAACTGATGCCGAAAGAGAAGGACAATGAGATGATCAGTGACATAAAAAGCGGGGACAGAGCGGCATACAAGTATATTGATTTTGGAAAGGGTGTAAAAAAATTCAAGGTCACGGCCATTCCGTATAACGGGGGAACCATTGTGGTGCGGACCGGCAGTCCGAAAGGGAAGGTGATTGGCCACCTGAAGATTCCGATGCAAAAGAAGACTGACCAGGTATACGAATGCAATGTTACGAAAACCACCGGGGTGAAAGCATTGTGGCTTGAATTCAGAGGCCAGGAAGAAGGAACAAAGCTCTTTAACCTTGACAGATTTTGGGTTGAATGTATGGTTATGAATTTGAAATTATTTATTACCTGAATACTTCATCATTGTCATCAGATGCCTCACTTCCAGTGATATGGAATTGTTTTTTAAGTTCTTTTCCATCGAGAAGAAGGAAATGCGAAGAGCTTTTTTTTAATTACTCAAGTTTCGCACTTGAAAAAGGTTACTGAAAATTAAGGTTTTGCGAAAAA
>CAYNBE010000266.1:0-4342 GCA_964395045.1 uncultured Prolixibacteraceae bacterium
TGTAAAAATAAGCTGGTTTTATAAATATTTTATAAAGGGAAAGAAATTCCGTTATATGTATCTTGAAATCAGTTTTATATGAACCTTGAAAGAAGGACTGAAAATCCGTGTGTCCCTGGTTCGATTCCCGGTGGCACCACTTTTAAAAGTCCTTGACATTCAAGGGCTTTTTTTATTCGTTAGGTGTCCCGGACCGGTAAGCCGGGAAGCATCAAAATGGTCAGCAAAGAATATCAGAAACATACTTTTCAGAACGGGATCCGGCTGATTCACCTCAACTCAGACACTCCGGCAGGCCACCTTGGACTGATCCTCAACACGGGGTCACGGGATGAGAAAACCGAAGAACACGGGATTGCCCATTTCATCGAACATTGTATCTTCAAAGGGACCGAAAACCGGAAAGCTTACCATGTTCTCAGCAGAATGGAAGATGTGGGGGGAGAACTCAACGCCTATACTACCAAGGAAGAAACTTCGCTTTATGCCACTTTCCTGACAGGTTACTACAACCGGGCTGCAGAACTGCTCAGCGATATCCTTTTTCACAGCACATTCCCTGAGAAGGAAATCAGGCTTGAAAAAGAGGTCGTGGTTGAGGAAATCAATTCTTTCAGGGATACTCCCTCGGAACTGATCTTCGACGAATTTGACGAACTTGTTTTCGATGGACATCCCATCGCACGAAATATTCTTGGTACATGTGAAAGTGTCAGACGATTCGGGAGAGACGATATTTTCCGTTTTATTTCAGACAATTATCACACCGATCAGATGGTGATCAGCTCAGTCGGGAAAATCCCTTTCAGCAGGCTGGTCTCACTATGTGAAAGATATTTCGGTCAGGTGCCTGAAAAAAGAAGGGCAGCCACCAGAGAACGTTTTACGGGTTACCACCCGGGTGAAAAGACGGTTGTCAAAGATACTTTCCAAACCCATTGCATGGTAGGCAATGTTGCATACGACAGCAACCATTCCGGGAGGAACGTTATGATCCTGCTGAACAACCTTCTGGGAGGACAGGGGATGAACTCCAGGCTGAATCTGGCCCTCCGGGAAAGAAAAGGACTGGCCTATAATGTTGAATCGTCCTATAATGCATATTCCGACACCGGATTGTTCAGTGTTTATTTCGGTACCGACAATGAAAATTTTGAAAAGGCATTGAACCTTGTTTACAAGGAATTCAGGCTGTTGAGGGAGAAGAAACTGGGATCACTTCAGCTCCTGCGGGCACAGAAACAGATGATCGGTCAACTGGCCATCGCAGCGGAGAACCACGAAGACCTGATGCTCACATTGGGGAAGACCTACCTCTTTTACAATCATGTTGATCCTTTTGAAGTGGTTTTCAGGAAAATTGAATCGATCACTGCTTCCCAGCTGCTGGAAGTGGCCAATGAAATTTTAAACCCGGAAAGCATGTGCAGGCTGGTTTACCGGTAGCATGCACCTTCTGGCCTGAAAAGGGTGTGGCCCGGTAACAGTTACCCCTTC
The DNA here is from genome assembly GCA_964395045.1 of uncultured Prolixibacteraceae bacterium. Lineage (GTDB taxonomy): Bacteria > Bacteroidota > Bacteroidia > Bacteroidales > Prolixibacteraceae > UBA1413. The sequence continues at coordinate 1,498 of CAYNBE010000266.1, forward strand.
CGTTGTTAAACTGACATAATCTGAAATCTGTTGCAATGTCGACATTCGCCGATAAAAAGTTAGCTTCATCCCCAATTTCCCACTGCTGGATTTACGGGCGGAAAAAAACTTGAGTATCTTTGTTTTTGCAGATGAGCAGTGATAGTAAATATGTGGAAACGCCCCTGATGAAGCAGTATTACGCTGTCAAGGCCAAACATCCGGATGCAGTTTTGCTTTTCAGGGTGGGTGACTTTTATGAAACTTTCGGGGACGATGCAATTAAAACGGCAGATATTCTTGGGATAACACTTACAAGGAGAGCAAATGGTTCGGCAAGTTTCGTCGAGCTTGCCGGATTTCCGTATCATGCACTCGACACCTATCTGCCAAAACTGGTCAGGGCTGGTCAGCGGGTCGCAATCTGTGAACAGCTTGAAGATCCGAAACTGACCAAAAAAATTGTAAAAAGGGGGGTGATCGAATTAATCACGCCGGGAGTATCGGTCAATGAAAATGTTCTTGAGAACAGGGAAAACAATTTTCTCGCATCTGTTCATTTCGACAGGAAAATGGCAGGCATTGCCTTCCTCGATATTTCGACGGGTGAATTTTTGACTGCACAGGGGAATCTCGAATACATCGACAAGCTTCTCAGTTCATTTCAGCCCAAGGAGGTTCTGTATCAAAGGGGGAGGTCACAGGATTTCAATGATATTTTTGGCACGAAGTATTACACCTACAACCTTGACGACTGGGTTTATACCGAGGATGCCGCATTTGACCGGCTGACTCGACATTTCCAGACTACATCGCTGAAGGGGTTCGGGATTGAGAACCTTCCCCTCGGAATCATCGCTTCAGGTGCCATTCTCTGGTATCTTGACCAGACTCAGCACAGCGAGTTGCAGCATATCAACAGGCTCAGCCGGATCGAGGAGGAACATTATGTTTGGCTTGACCGCTTTACCATCCGGAATCTTGAGCTGTTCCATACCATGTACGAGGGGGCAAAGAGCCTTCACGAAGTAATCGACCATACCATTTCCCCCATGGGGTCCAGGCTTCTTCGAAGGTGGATTGCGCTCCCGCTGAAAGAAACCGGTCCGGTTAACGAGCGTCTCGATGCGACGGGTACACTGATCGGGAACGATTCCCTGAAGGAAATACTTCAGGAACATCTCCGACTTGCCGGTGATCTTGAAAGGCTGATCTCCAAGGTTGCCCTGGGACGTGCCAATCCCCGCGAGGTGCTTCAGATCAGGAATGCGCTCGATGCCATTATCCCGATCAAAAAAGCCTGTGCAGCTTCGGGAAACAGAACCCTTGTCAGATATGCGGAACAACTGAACCCTTGTGATTCGATCCGCGAAAGAATACGCTCAGAACTGACCGATGACCCGCCGGTACAGATAAACAGAGGCAGGGTGATCGCCAGGGGCATTTCGGCAGAACTCGACGATTTGCGCGATCTGGCTTACTCCGGAAAAGACTACCTGGCAAGAATGCAGAAAACCCTGAGTGACCAGACCGGGATTTCGTCTCTTAAAATATCGTTCAACAATGTATTCGGATATTACATCGAAGTAAGGAACACCCACAAAGACAAGGTTCCTTCCTCATGGATCAGGAAACAAACACTGGTCGGTGCCGAGCGATATATCACCGAAGAATTGAAGGAATATGAAACGAAAATACTGGGAGCCGAGGAAAAAATCGCTGAACTCGAAACCCAGCTTTTTAACCAGCTTGTCGCTGCGGTGACGGGCTATATCAGCGTGATTCAGCAAAATGCAACCATCCTGGCCATCCTTGACTGCCTGCACTCCTTTGCGGTTTGTGCCTTTAAATATGGTTATTGCCGTCCTGAAATCAATGAAACGACAACAATCGAAATCAGGGATGGACGCCATCCGGTCATTGAAAGGCAGATGCCGATAGGGGAATCCTACATTCCGAATGACATTGTGCTTGACCAGGAAGATCAGCAAATCATGATCATCACCGGTCCCAACATGGCGGGTAAATCAGCACTTTTGCGGCAAACTGCCCTCATTGTCCTGCTCGCACAAATGGGGAGCTATGTGCCGGCTTCCCGGGCAAAAATCGGAATCGTGGATAAAATATTCACCCGTGTGGGGGCCTCCGATAATATTTCGCTTGGTGAATCCACTTTCATGGTCGAGATGAACGAAGCCGCCAGTATCCTGAACAATGTGTCGGACCGCAGCCTCATCCTGCTCGATGAGCTCGGACGGGGTACATCCACCTATGACGGGATTTCAATTGCCTGGTCGATCATCGAATACTTGCACGAACATCCCGGGGCCAGGGCTAAAACACTTTTCGCCACCCATTACCATGAACTGAACGAGATGGAATCGCTGTTTCCCAGGATCAAAAACTATAACGTCTCCATACGGGAAGTGGGAAACAAGGTGGTGTTTCTCCGGAAACTGGTGCGGGGAGGAAGCAACCACAGCTTCGGAATACATGTGGCAGCTATGGCCGGTATGCCCCGCAGTGTTGTGCAGCGTGCCGGTGAAATTCTGAAACAACTGGAGAGCGATCACCGCGACCAGGACCTCTCTAAACCACTCAGGGCAATAGGCAACAGCCGGGAAGGAATTCAGCTGAGTATTTTCCAGCTCGATGATCCGGTTTTGAAACAAATCAGGGACGAAATAAAAAATATTGATATCAATCGGCTTACTCCCCTCGAAGCATTGAACAAACTGAACGATATCAAACGGCTGACCGGATTGAAATGATCTGGCAGTCTTATAAAGGATGCGGTTCAATATTTTTTACGCCGGTTTTGGAGAAAATAAAATATCATCTATATTTGCATCGCAATCGGTAAACG
>CAYNBE010000267.1:0-4341 GCA_964395045.1 uncultured Prolixibacteraceae bacterium
TAAAAAAGATCAAAATAAAATAAACAATGATCATTCCAACGCCATAAATACCAACAAACAGATGGGCTTTGATATATTTAAGAATAAAGACCGCTGCCAATCCCATGGAAGCAGCCAAAACATAATAGAGGGTCAGGTATCGGGAAGCTTCCGAAGGGGTATACCCAAGACTCTGCAGGTAAGGAATAAAAAAACCTGCGGTTCCGGCTTCCGCCCCCACATAAAAAAACATGGCCAGCACCCCGAAAACAATATGAGGATATTTCCTGACTTCCCTAAAAATTCCCCTAACCGAAAAAACATCCCCTTCCTCTGCTTTCATATTTGGCATTCCGGAAAAAGCAATCAATGTTCCAACAATCACTATCAATACAGCAAGAATTGCATACGGAAACTGAAACCGTAACTCACCCCCGGGAGAATATATCAGGGCTGTTGCCAGAACCGGCGTGACCGCATATCCTATCCTGGAAAACATTTGAACAAAATTCATCCGGATATGTCCTCCTTCGGGATCTCCCAGCAATACGACAAAAGGATTGGCTGCTACATTTACAATGGTTATCCCCGTCGACAAAGTGAAAATAGCAATGAGCACAATTGCGTATGAATTGAACAGTTTTGCCGGTACGATCAGGGAACAGCCCAGTGCACAGAAAAACAGGGCTGTCAGCAGGCTGACCTTATAACCATATTTGTGGATCATCAGTGCAATGGGCAGAGGCCAGATAATATAGGTAATATAGAACGAAAACTGGATCATAGTGGCCTGAAGGTAATTCAACCTGAAATGTTCCACCATCGACGGCAAAAGGATATCGTTCATGCAGAACATTGCCCCTACCGTCAGAAACATCACACAAAGGAGCGACAAAGGTTTATACTGGTGCTTCATCCGTCAGGCGATTAGTTGGTAGTGTCTAAAACGGTTTCAATATTCAGCAGTTTGCACAAATCGATCAGTTCATTGACATAATTACCATACACTGCGGCGAAATGCTGCGACTGAACATGGTCCAACACCTGCCTGACCGGCACATCGGGATAAAATGTAATGCTGGGCCAGGATGGCAGTGGAACTCCCATTTCCACCCATTTGGGCCGTTCCCTTCCTTCTCCTGTCACTATGTGCATCCTGTATCCTGTATTGGTTTCAGAAAGGCAGGCGAGGGTCATTCTTCCTTTTTTCATGTTTGAACAGTGGGCAATCCCTTTTAGCAGCACGGTGGAAATATATTTGATCTGAGGCTTACCTTCAATAAAATCAGACGGGCAGTATCCATCTTCACCCAGTAAAATCCACTCGGGGTGATGTTCATAATGCTCGATAAAGGTAACCTGCTTTCCTGAAATCCACTTCAGCATAAGCTGGGCTACCGAATTTCCAAGGTCGTTCTCATCGACATAGGGATAACCGGCATCCGCAACCAGTGAAGAAGGGATGGCGTGGGTCAGTCCCATTTCAAGGTCCACTCCATCCACACACTTATACGAGAAGGTATCAAACTTTTTCTCCTGGCAGAGTGCCACTGTTCCCATAAACATGCGGACTGCCTTTTCAATTACTTCTGTTTCCGGTTTCCCGAGGGGATATTCCCAATCTTTTGAAACCCTTTCCGATTCGGCCATAACTTCTGTGTCAGGGATTGCATCCATCCTGCGCTGGAGCTGGAGCATATCCATGCTTTCAATTTCAGGTCCAATCAGGTGCCTTAGTTTGGTCGGATTAATTCCGGTTGAATAGAGTCCCATATCATTATACCCGATCATTCCAAGCCGGGCGTGACGAAGGCGTTTCATAACAGAGGCAGCTTTGGCGAAAGAGAGAATCCCTTCGATATCCATGGGGGCATCTGGTGCATTGTAAAGGTATTTAAACCTGATACCCCACTGTTCCATGGGGAAGCGCAACGACGTAGAACCAGCCCCTGCGGCAGGGGAAATAATTGTTCCCTTTTCCCCGAACTGCCCTTCATGGTCGGTAAATCCGCCAAAGCTGTACAGGATCATCGGTTCGTTGCGAAACGCATGGAGAACACGGAATACGCCGCGGGTATCTATCCAGTTGATGATGTTTATAAAAAGGAAGTCCCATTCTTTTGCTTTCAGCTCACGGATAGCCCTTTCCGGTTCCGGCCCTTCCCCATATACGGGGTCGGTGCATATCAACTCAAGGCCGGCTTCTGTCAATTGCTTTTCGGCCCGGGCACTGATCATTTTCAGGTTTGCCGGTTCATAAAACATCGTTCCAAAAGATACATATCCTGCTTTCATTTTTTCAGATTTATTAATGTATGATTTAAAATTCAGGTTCATATTTCATTTCAACAGGCTTCCAGAAAATTTGCCGGATAACAATGTTGCGTATTTCTATTTTGCTGCAGTAAGCTTCAAATCCCACTTTTGTAAAAGTCTGGTTATCGATCGGGTCCGGGTCCATTGCTTCGAGGAGCAATTTAGCGTCGGCAAGGATGAAACAATGCCCATCGATGCTTCCGGCCTGTATTTTATATATTTTTCCTGGGACAAAACCGAACAAGGGAGTGCCTACCATAAATTTGTAGTCGTTCGATTTTTCAATCCCTACCTTCCCGGTCCACCAGCCCTGCAATCCGGCCACGTATGCTGTTCCGCGCTGATCTGTCCCGGAAAGCCACTCTCCGTTCCACATCACATTGATATCATGTGAAGAAGGCAAGATGGTACGTGCTTCAAATTCGACCAGTACATTCCCGGGGAAATCCTGTTTTAAAATAGCCATCCCCGGCCAGTTTCCCCTGTTCTCACCCACCAGCCATCCGTCTTTCACCTTCCATTCGCTGTGATGGACGGTCCAATTGACGGAAAATTCTTCGTCTGTTACCGGATTGTTATATAAAACTCTGGATGAATCGAGAAGAATTTGTTTCTTCATCAGCTCAATCACCTTCATATTTTCCTGGATATATTTAACTTCATTTTTTACATTTGTTCCTGAACCACACCCGGAACATAATCCCACATACAGCCCTAAGATTGATATTTTAATTGCCATATATTTCATTCCTGAACGATATCAACGGGTTTCCGGGTCTGCCATTTGCCTTTTGTAAAATCCGGAAAATCGACCGGACGGCTTTTATTGGTTACTGATTCTTCGGTAAGGGCAGTAATAATGCTCCAGGTTGCTGCATCGTACACATCGATGGGGAATTCAGTACGGTTCCGGATGGCCTTGACGAACTCATGCATGCAAAGATAATCACTGCCGCCATGTCCTGTTTGTTTGGCCGTGTCGCCAAATTTCTTCCAAAGCGGATGTTCGTATCTTTCCATATATTGGTCGATATCTTCCCATTGACCGGATTTCGGGCTAATATCTTCAAGATATATTTTATTCAGGGTGCCCGAATAAATGCCTTTTGTACCCTGTATCCGGTAAATAAAATCGACCGGGCGGGGACTCAGGGAATCATAGTATAATGTGACGGTTATACCCATCGAAGTCTGGATAAGGGAGCAGTTCACATCACCTGCTTTATAGGCAGCTGTGGCTCCTGGACTATCGGGACCATACTTTTTTGCCGAATAATGCTTTAGTCCAAGGGTCCTGCTGCTCATCGAAACCAGGTATTCGAACCGGTTGCCCCGGTTAATGTTGATCCATTGGGCAACCGGCCCGATGGCGTGCGTTGGATATCGGTTTCCGGTATTGTTGAGATATCGTTCATGCGCCCTCCAGAGCAATTCGCCCCTGGGGCCAATGGTCGCATAGCGGACATCATGCTGATAACCTGTTTCGGCGTGTGTCAGTTCCCCAAACATTCCCAGCCTGACCATATTTAGTACCATCATGACATTGCGCATGTAGGTGTAATTTTCCATGAGCATACAGTGCATGCCGGTTTTTTCGGCCGTTTCGACAAGTTCCCAGGCTTCATCATGACCATCGCAGGCAGGCATTTCCGTCCCGCCATATTTCCCTCCTTTCATGGCTGCTACCATTACCGGAGTATGCAATTTCCACGGTGTGGCGGTAAAAACTGCATCTATATTTTTCAGTTCAGCCACTCTCCTGTAATCCTCGGGCCCGGTAAACCCTACAGGCCTGGCATGTCCTGCTTTTTCGACCAGGTTTTGTGCCTGCTCCACCTTTTCGGGTACAATATCACAGACGGCCGGTATTTTCACTCCATCGAGCATCAGTGCATTTTTAAGCATCGCCATCCCTCTGCTGCCGACGCCGACAAATCCGATGCGGACAGGACGTCCCGGTGAAGAAGGGGAACCCACGCTTTTAAAACCTGTAGCGGCGACAAATAAACCCGCCCCTGCCGTGGATTTGATGAAACCACGGCGGTT
>CAYNBE010000268.1:0-4308 GCA_964395045.1 uncultured Prolixibacteraceae bacterium
GATTCTGTTCATTGTTTGCAAAAAATTCAATATCTGACATGAGTTCCGGTATGGTTTGGTGTACCGGTGGAATGAAAACAGCATCTTCAATGGAGGCACCGCCTATCCAGTTCTGACTGCGGCGAAATTCTCCCGGATTTTTGTGTTTTCCCCTGACACCCTGAAGCAGTACCTTGTGGGTTTCTTTAATGAGCCTTGAGGAAAACGGTAAAGTTTGTAAAAGGCTTACGGCTTCCCTCATCGCATTGATATAATTCTGTACTTCTTGCCAGTCGTCGCGTTTCTCGGTTGCTACGTCTTTGAACTCCATGAAAGCATCTTCCATGTTGGTACGTGTACCTTCTATTCTGGAAGACTGGGTTGCTTCTTTGGCAATATGCATCCGGATAAAAAGGTCAATATTCACGTATTCCGAATACATATCCAGCCGCCCCAGGGAGCGCTCAGCCCTGCTCAGCAAATTCAGTATCTGCATATCCTCCACCTGCCAATCCCTGTTGATGAATTCAGGCTGGAAGCTTTTGTAATATCCCTGACTGACATACTTCCCTGCATTAAACGACTTCATCCTGGTTTCTTTTCAAATTCACTGCTAATTTAAGAATAAAAAAATTGTTAGTTTAATTTTTGGCTAAATTCTAAACTAAGGATTATATTATTTTACTTTTTTAATCCAGGCATAATCCCCAAGCGTATCGGGGCTAAAGCCCCAAGAATAGAGATGGGTGAGCTCCTGTCTGTCAATTCCCAGGCTGAAGCCTGGGGTTATCTGATATTGCTTGTGTCCACCCAGTCAAACGCTTTTACTTTCTTTTTTGTTTCGGCATCGTTCAGCCCGGCGACCTCTTTCACTGCCTTGCCGAAACGGTTGTAGTTGACCAGCACGCCGTCGTCCAGGTCAATGGAAATCCGTTCTGCTGCCAGCGGCGGGTAGAGGATGTCACGTTCATATCCGTTTAGTTCCAGCAGGATGCGCTCAAAGTGTTCGGTTTCCCGCAACGCCTGTCTCTTTTCGGCATGGATGCCGGCAATCTGGACATGCTGCAGGTGCTGCTTCCGCATCCGCAGTTTCTCCTGTTAGTGCCTCAGATAAACATTCAGGATGGTGCTGACCGTATCGGGGGTGTAGCGGTACATATAAATCAACACATTGAAACTGCCCCGCGAGGAGGAGAACATCCAGTATATGGGGCGTTTCTTGTACCTTCGAACATGGTCGGGATAAAACTCGCGGGAAAAATAGCTGCGGATATCCTTCGCCAGGCATTTCTCCAGAAAAGCAAGGTTTTCCGCAAAATTCTCTGTACCAAAGGTTACTTTCAGGAACTGTTTGAACCTGCTCACAATATCATCTTCAAACCATTCATCATCCAGCACGGGGATCACATTGTCTTCGTTGGGTGTGAAACTTAGAGACCAGCTGGGGGTTTTTGTACGAGTGAAGGAATCATTTTGCTGATTTCATGATGCTGCAACATGATCGCTTCCAGATTCTCTGTTGAAAGATAGTTGAGACGGTGTTCCAGAATCAGTTGTGTTTCCATTTCTGCCAGTAAGCTCCGGAGTTATCGACAGAAAGTGACGAAACTCCGCCGTCGATTGTCGAGTCTGATCTTCCGTTAAATAAGATGGCACCGACACTGCTGCCCGTTGCAGTTGACCGGTCAGCGCTTACATTTCTTCTTTCGGGAACATTTTCGTTGCCTGGTATATCAGCACTACCAAAACCATTGCCTTCTGCCACACTATCAAATCCTTGTAACTTTTTACTGTAATCACAATTCTTATTGTAATTTGAATCATCACTTTCCACTAACCACTTCCCACTATCCTCACATAATACTCCAGCCCTCCCCCTAGTCGGTGATTGTCGATGATAATTTGGACTCCTTCTTATCCAGGACTTTGTTTAATAGCTCATAATCAGGGTAGATATTTCTTACATTTTTTAGGAGTCCTGCATTTTGAGGGTAGTTTTACCAATGACGGGATTTCCCATCGTTGTTTTCTGCCATTTTTCACAATGAAACAAAGCTGTGCCCTTCCATCTTTTTTTGACATTACCAGTCTGTTTACAGTTGCCATTTTTTTGATTTTAGCAACCTGAAATGCGTCCTGAGTGAAGATGTGGTGTAAAGCTTTCCACCACCAAAATAAATCCACCTGTATACAATTAAAATACAGGTGGATAGATTTTCGAATTGAGGTCCCTGGCGGAATCGAACCGCCGTACGCGGTTTTGCAGACCGCTACCTAACCACTCGGCCAAGGAACCATTTTCAGAATGCAGGAAGGTTTTGACGAATCATAGCCATGCAGCTTTCCGGTCGGCAAAGATATGCTTTTTTTCTGATTTTACCATTCAGTGAACAGAACGTCTATTTATGATCTGCATGTTGTGGTATTTTCACTATTTTATAATTTTGCCTCAATCCGTTCACCGCGGACGATTTAACTTTTTAACAATGAATGATTCTGAACTGGAAGGCAGGGAATCTTCTGCCAGAATTAATTTTATACATCAGCTGATCGAAAAAGATATGGCTGAAGGGAAAAACCAGTGGAAGGTGCATACCCGTTTCCCCCCTGAGCCTAACGGCTACCTGCACATCGGACACGCCAAATCGATTTGCCTGAATTTCGGTGTTGCCGAAAAGTACGGCGGAATTACAAATCTTCGTTTCGATGACACCAATCCCGAGAAAGAAGAGGTCGAGTATGTCGATTCCATCATGGAAGATGTGCATTGGCTTGGTTTTGACTGGGGAGACCGGCTTTTTTATGCATCAGATTATTTCGACAGGTTGTACGGATTTGCGTTGAAACTCATCCGTGAAGGGAAAGCCTATGTCGATGACCAGGATGCCGAAACCATCAGCCGTCAAAAAGGATCCCCGACACGCCCGGGAACAGAAAGCCCATTCAGGAACCGTTCCGTGAGCGAAAACCTGGAGCGCTTCGAAAAAATGAAGAACGGTGAATTTGATGAGGGAGCCTGTGTTTTAAGGGCAAAGATTGACATGGCATCCCCCAATATGCATATGCGCGATCCGATTCTCTACCGCATCATGAAAACCCCACATCACCGTACCGGCAACCGTTGGGTGATTTATCCCATGTACGACTTTGCCCATGGACAATGTGATTACTGGGAAGGAATCACACATTCGCTCTGCACCCTGGAATTTGAAGTCCACCGGCCATTATACGACTGGTTTATCGACCAGTTGAAAGAAGGAGATTACCGTCCACGGCAAATTGAATTTGCCAGGCTAAACCTTACCTATACGGTGATGAGCAAGCGTAAACTGCTTGAACTGGTAAAAGACAAGCACGTAAGCGGATGGGACGATCCCAGGATGCCGACGATTTCTGGAATGCGTCGGCGGGGATATACCCCGGCTTCAATCCGGAATTTTGCCGAGAAGGTAGGTGTAACCAAAACAGAGGGGATCAGTGATGTGTCACTTCTTGAACACAGTGTCCGCGACGATCTGAACAAAACCGCTCAAAGAGTCATGGGGGTGCTGGATCCGTTGAAAGTGACCCTTCTAAATTATCCGGAGGATAAAACAGAATATGTCGAAGACGTTAACAACCAGGAGAATCCGGAAGCCGGAACCCGACTGGTGCCTTTCTCCAGAAATCTTTATATGGAAAGGGAGGATTTTATGGAAAATCCCACAAACAAGTTTTTCAGATTGGCTCCGGGACGGGAGGTCAGGTTCAGGTATGCCTACTTTATTACATGCCGGGAAGTGATTAAAAATGAAGCGGGAGAAGTAACAGAATTGCTCTGCACGTATGATCCGGCGTCAAAAGGGGGTAACTCGCCCGATGGCAGAAAAGTGAAAGCAACCATTCACTGGGTATCAGCCCCGCATGCCATCGTTTCCGAAGTGAGGCTGTACGACCGTTTGTTTACCGTGGAAGATCCTGCAGGTGACAAAGAACGTGACTTCAGGGAATTTCTGAATCCGAAATCGCTGATCATCCTTCCCCACTGTTTTATCGAACCTTCGGTTGAAAATGCCCCGGCTTTGTCGCATTATCAGTTTGAGCGCCTTGGATATTTCAACGTCGATCCCGATTCCAGACCAGGGAAAATGGTCTTCAACCGGACTGTCCCGCTGAAGGATTCCAAAGCCTGAACAGTTACGCATCATTCAGGAATGGGCTGGTTTTCACGACTGCACTGCTTTTGTATCCTGATTATTCCGGCTTTCTTTAAAGATATTGCGACTCCGCCTCATTTTTAAGTCTGACAGGTTGTTGTCGGCATGTTATTCATTTACGGGGCTTTACCGG
>CAYNBE010000269.1:0-4278 GCA_964395045.1 uncultured Prolixibacteraceae bacterium
ATATGAATCCCGGCAATCCATAAAAGTGATCGCCGTGAAGGTGTGAGATGAAAATATGCCTGATCTTGGCAAAACTGAATTTCAGGCGGCGCAGCTGAATTTGAGTTCCCTCACCGCAATCAATTAAAAAAAACCGCTCAAGCAGGTTGAGTACCTGAGCGGTTGGATATTTTTCGGATGTAGGAACTGCGGAACAGCTGCCAAGGATGGTCAGTTCAAAATTCATTCTTTCTGAGGTCTGAAATTCTTTTTCTCCTTTTCCCTGAGCAGGCTTTCGGCTTCATCTACGGAACTTGCAATCAGCAGGACTGTATGAAGCATGGAAATTCTGAAAATGGTAGCTACATCAGGTTGAAGACCTGTTACAATGAAGGCCCCGATCGAATCTTCACACAAGCGGTTTGCAACAAGCACGGCACGAAGGCCAGATGAATCGCAGTACCTGCACGCTGAAAGGTCGAGAACCATGTTTTTTTCACCACGACCGTTGATCACCACCATTTCCGACTTTAATTCCGGTGCATTGTTGGTGTCAAGCTTCTCCGAGTGTACTTTAATCAGAGTATAAAGCTCCCTTTTTTCAATCTCAAATGACATACAACAATTTAAGAAAAACTTTTGAAAAAGAAGGCTATTTTTTTTCCTTTTTTTCGTCAGCCTCAAATTGTGTTTTCAAAGCAGCAAGGTCGGAAATGTCGCCAAGGGTTGTCTTTTCAACATTGTCAGCGACAGCTTTCATTGCCTTTTTTGCAGCCCTGCTTTCCGATTTCTTTTTAGCGGTTTCACCGGCTTTCTTTTCATCTTCGTAAACCCTCGAGTGGGAAACGATGATCCGCTTGGCTGATTTATTGAATTCGATGACTTTGAATTCGAGTTTTTCCTCCAGTTTGACGGAAGTGCCATCTTCCTTCACCAGGTGGCGCGGGGTGGCAAATCCTTCCACTCCGTAAGGAAGTGCAATGACAGCTCCTTTGTCCATCATTTCCACCACCGTACCTTCATGAATGGAATCGGGGGTGAAAATGGTCTCAAATACATCCCATGGATTTTCCTCAAGCTGTTTGTGACCAAGGCTCAGACGACGGTTTTCCTTGTCAATGTCCAGGACAACGACTTCTATTTCTTCACCGATCCCGGTGAATTCTGAAGGATGTTTGATCTTCTTGGTCCAGCTGAGATCACTGATGTGGATAAGCCCGTCGACGCCTTCTTCAATTTCGACAAACACCCCGAAATTGGTAAAATTACGGACAGTTGCTTTATGAACGGTACCGAGGCCAAACCTTGATTCAATGTTTTCCCAAGGATCGTTTTTCAGTTGTTTAATGCCGAGTGACATTTTCCTTTCATCGCGATCAAGGGTAAGTATCTGAGCTTCGACTTCATCGCCAACTTTCAGGAAATCCTGGGCACTGCGCAGATGCTGGCTCCACGACATCTCTGAAACATGAATCAGTCCTTCCACACCAGGTGCAATTTCCACAAAAGCTCCATAATCAGCGAGAACAACCACTTTCCCTTTCACTGAATCGCCAACTTTCATGGTTTCGCTCAGTTTATCCCATGGATGTGGAGTCAGCTGTTTCAGCCCTAAAGCAATACGTTTCTTGTCATCGTCAAAATCAAGAATCACCACGTTCAGTTTCTGATCGAGTTCGACAATTTCATTGGGATGGGTTATCCTTCCCCAGGAAAGGTCGGTGATGTGAATCAATCCGTCGACACCGCCAAGATCGATGAACACACCGTATGAAGTGATGTTTTTGACAGTTCCTTCCAGAACCTGTCCTTTTTCAAGCCTTGAAATGATTTCTTTTTTCTGAAGTTCAAGTTCCTCCTCGATGAGGGCTTTGTGAGACACCACTACATTCCGGAATTCATGGTTTATCTTAACGACCTTGAATTCCATCGTTTTTCCCACATAAATATCATAATCACGGATCGGTTTTACATCGATCTGTGAACCGGGCAGGAATGCCTCGATACCGAGTGCATCTACGATCATCCCACCCTTTGTGCGGCATTTGATAAATCCTTTGATGACTTCATCGTTGTCGTGCGCCTGGTTGATTCTTTCCCATGACCGCATGGCACGTGCTTTTTTGTGCGAAAGAATCATCTGCCCCTTCGGATCTTCAAGGTTCTCAACATAGACGTCGACCTTATCGCCCACTTTCAGGTCAGGGTTGTAACGAAATTCGTTCAGATTGACAATCCCGTCCGATTTGTACCCGATATCAATGACAACTTCTCTTTTGTTCATCGAAATCACGGTCCCTTCCTGAACCTCTTTTTCCTGTATAGTGTTCAGGGTACTGTTGTAAAGGTTTTCCAACTCATCACGCCGGCGGGTGGTGTACCCGTCCATTCCCGCCTCAAGACTTTCCCAGTCGAATTCTTTTTCAGTTTCAACAGGTTGCTGAACCTGCGCGGCTTCAGGTGTTTCAGTCACAGAATTTTGAGTCTCTTCCTGGGGTTCCAGGTTCCCTAATGTAGTTTCTGTCATGTAAAAGTAAATAAATTAATAAGTTAGACTTTATTTAAAAATTTTAACCGGGCGCAAAAGTAGCACGAATGTACGGCAAATCAAAGCTATTCCTCTTTTTTTTTCTTTTAACTTTTAAATAATTAGGTAGGAGAAGGAATACCTGACTGATTATGGTTGACCTGAAAAATTGGATCATCATCCGGTTTTATTATTTTTGGGGAAAAATTCAGGTTGATTCCGGCGGTTCAGGTTTCCGTTCGCAGTCAGCATATATTTGTAAAAGTAATCCAGGCGAAACATGAAAGGTATCATTCTTGCCGGGGGTGCCGGAACTAGATTGTACCCTGTCACCCGGAGCATCTCAAAACAGATTCTGCCGGTTTATGACAAGCCAATGATCTATTATCCCCTGTCGGTGCTGATGCTTGCGGGGATCAGGGAAATCCTCGTGATATCTACCCCTGCCGACATCCATTTATACCAGGATTTGTTTGGCACCGGAAACCAACTCGGATTGCAGGTCAGTTATCTGATACAACCTTCGCCCGATGGCCTTTCCCAGGCATTTATCCTCGGGGAAGAATTTATCGGGAGCGACAAGGTATGTATGATATTGGGCGACAACATTTTTTATGGCTACAACTTCAGAAGTATCCTGGAAGATGCCGCCAGCCTGGAAGACGGAGCTATTGTTTTCGGTTATTATGTGAACGATCCTGAACGGTACGGAGTGGTTGAATTCGACCAGAACGGAAAGGTAGTGAGCATTGAGGAAAAACCGATCCACCCCAGGTCAAATTACGCCGTAACGGGCCTCTATTTCTATTCGAACGATGTGGTGGCGAAAGCCAAATCGTTGAAGCCATCCCAGAGAGGGGAACTTGAGATCACTGATCTGAACAGGCTTTACCTCGAAGAGGACCGGCTGAATGTCAAGTTGCTCGGGAGGGGGTTTGCCTGGCTCGACACAGGAACCCATGAAAGCCTGCTACAGGCTTCCAATTTCATTGCAACCATTGAACAAAGACAGGGACTCAAAGTCTCCTGTATAGAAGAAATTGCCTTCAAGAAAGGATTCATTGACCGTGAACAGTTAATCAGGCTTGCCGAACCACTGAAAAAAAACCAATATGGCCAGTATCTGCTGAAACTGGCTGATAATATGATCAAATCGTTTTAACTATGGATATTCTGGATACCCCCATAGAAGATCTGAAAATTATTGAACCTGATATTTTTACCGACCAGCGGGGATATTTTTTTGAAAGTTACAACCTCGACCGGTATGCCCGTTCCGGTATCGGTTTTGAATTTGTTCAGGATAATGAATCGCTCTCCGGCAGGGGAGTCGTCAGGGGGCTCCACTACCAGCTGGCTCCCCATTCGCAAACCAAACTGGTCAGGGTGGTTAGTGGTTGTGTGTATGATGTGGCAGTCGACCTGCGAAAAGGAAGTCCTACGTTCGGCAAATGGTTCGGTATTGAACTGTCGGGTGAAAATAAAAGGCAACTTCTGATTCCCGCCGGTTTTGCCCATGGGTTTTCGGTCCTTTCTCTGAATGTGATTTTTGTTTATAAATGTGACAGACCTTATCTGAAGCAAGCAGAAAGGGGTATCCGCTATAACGATCCCTTTCTCGGAATCGACTGGAAAATTCCGGAAAAGGAACAGATCGTTTCGGAAAAAGATCGGCTTGCCCCTTTGTTTATGAAAGCAGAGATGAATTTTGAATATGTGAAATAGCCATAAGAACTTAAGCCCATACAAAACGGAAATGAATATATGGCTAT
>CAYNBE010000270.1:0-4247 GCA_964395045.1 uncultured Prolixibacteraceae bacterium
AGATAGTTGATTTTCTTTGTATCCTGGTCTTTTCATTTTCTGCTCCAGCAGAAAATGACAGGAAAGAATCCCCGGTCGACCTTGCAAATCCACTGATCGACACACAACACCCCCGGTATGACTATTTTGCATCAGCTTCCATACCGTTCGGGATGGTAGCTCTTAGCCCCGACACGAAACATGGCGCTCTCTGGGATTCAGGTTACAGGTACGACGACGAATTTATCCTCAATTTTGCGCATGTCCACAATGCCCAGACCGCCGGAATTCCGGTCATGCCGGTGACGGGCCCGTGCAGGGGACACCTGGGGTTCGAAGCATGCAAATCCCGGTTTGACCACCGCAATGAAACTGTTTCGCCCGGTTATCACAAAATTTTTCTCGAAGATTTTGGAATTACTGCAGAACTCACTGCCACCTGCCGGACCGGTATGCACCGCTATACTTTTCCCGTCGCAAACGAAGGCCACCTGCTTTTCGACCTTGGGGCTGGTCTTGGGCCAACATTGATGTCGTATGCCTGGTGCCGCCGGGTAGCCGACGATGAAATAGAAGGTTATTCCGTAATGGCTCCTACTTTCAGAAGAAAAAAGCCATATATGGTGCATTTTGTCGCCCGTTTCAGCAAACCATTTGACCGTTTTGCCGGATGGAAGAACAATGAGCCGGTTGAAGCGGAGGCCGGAATCGTAGCCGGAGAAAAGAGTGGCGCCTATGTAACGTACCGAAACCTGAAAGAAGGGGAAACCATCCTTGTAAAAGTAGGTGTTTCCTTCGTGAGCATGCAAAATGCAAGAATGAATATGGATGCCGAGTTGCCGCACTGGGATTTCGACCAGGTGGTTGCCGAAGCCCGCGAAGCGTGGAACAGTTATCTGGGAAGGATACAGGCTGAAGGCGGCACGCGTAATCAACGGGTGAAATTTTATACCGACCTGATGCACACGGCTATTGGCAAACGGGTGACCAGCGATGTAAATGGCGCTTATCCAGATTGGACCGGACCGGAGCAGGTTATCCGGCAACTTCCTTTCGATAGTTCGGGAAAGCCGGTTCGCCCATTTCTTGATACCGATGGTTTATGGGGAGGACAATGGAACCTGAACATTTTATGGTCGCTTGTTTATCCTGAATACGGTAACTGGGTGGCCGAAACATTTCTCGATTATTATCGCAATGCCGGGACTATGGCCCGTGGTTCGTGGGGTGGAAATTATACCTACGTGATGGTTGGCGACCAGACAACCCCTCTTTTGGCCGCACTCCTGTCAACAGGAAGGGCAACTTTTTCACCTGAACTTGCCTATGCAGCTGCCCATAAGAATGCTTTTCCCGGCGGCATACGCGACCGTGCCGGTTACGAGGCCTCGCTTGAACCCGCAGGCGGGGGAATTGATTTGTACATTGAGAACGGGTTTATTCCGGTAGAGATATACAAACGGGGAGAAGGGATGCACCGGGGAGGGACAGCCATGACCCTCGAATATGCCTGGCAGGACTGGTGCCTTGCCCAAATGGCCATGCAACAAGGGAAAGAGGAAGATGCCAAACTATTTCTAAAACGCTCAGAAAACTGGAAGAATGTTTTCGATCCGGTTTCCGGATGGGCCCGTCCCCGATATTTGTCCGGGGAATGGATGGAACCGTTTTATCCTGTCAATACTGCCCAGAAAGGTTCGGCGACTGCGGGTTTTATTGAAGGAAATTCAGCGATTTATACTTTTTACGTTCCTCAGGATGTAAACGGGTTGATCACAGCTATTGGAGGGAAAGAAGCCTTTACGAAAAAGCTGGAGTCTAATTTTGAAAAAGCCCGCCCTCATCGTTTTTATTCTCCCGAATACAGCAAATGTTGGGTAGAATACCAGAACCAGCCTTCCTGTCACCTGGCCCACCTTTTCAGCTATGCAGGCGCACCCTGGAAAACGCAGTATTGGGTGCATCAGGTTAAGGAATTAACCTTTGGGGGGACCGATCCGTATAGCGGGTACAATGGCGACGACGACCAGGGGATGATGGGCGCACTGGGGGTATTAATGGCAATCGGGCTGTTCGATGAGCAGGGATGTGTCGGACAGTCGCCCGAGCTGGAAATTACAAGCCCATTGTTCGATAAAACGGTGATCGAATTCCCATCGCTAAACCAGACAGGCAAAAACACCCGGTTCGAAATCATTGTGAAGCGGAAAAACATTGGTGATATCTACATTCAAAGCGCCAAACTCAACAACCACCCCTGGAACAGCTTCAGGCTTCCCGTGGCAAGGTTCTTCGATGGTGGCACACTCGAAATTGAACTTGGGCCGAAACCAAATAAGAAATGGGGGCTGGATAAGCCTGTCTGTATTAAATAAGAGTCTGTCAATATTTTGCATTTCAGTCCCATGAAAAATAACATGAAAAATCGAAAGAAATAAACTGACAACAATGGATGAATCGGAAATCATGCTGAAACTGGCATTACACGGCAGTGAAAAGAAAAGGGTACTGGACGAAATACACAGCGTGGTATCATCATGGGAATTAAAACTTCCCGATGTACCTGCTGACGTTTTGCACTTTGGTCTCAAAGATTTTACACAGACCGGTGAAACAGAATTCAACATTAACAACAATGTGGCGGAAGGATATTGCGGTAAGTTCATGTTTATGTTCAGTGGACAAACCTGTCCGGTGCACCACCACCGGATCAAACATGAAACGTTCTTTATTGTAAAAGGGAGAGTGGAGATGATCCTGGGTGAAAAGAAATATATTTTGAACCAGGGAGACAGACTTATCGTGGACCGGAAAGTCAGACACAAGTTCACCGCTTTGGAAAACAGCCTGATCCTTGAGAGTTCAAAACCGGACCTGATGGATGACAGCATTTTTGATGACCAGGAAATTAACCGGATCATTTTCGGCAGGGAAGAATACTGAAAAGCGATATGCAATAAATACAAGGATAATTCCAACGAAATGGTTGCCCGTTTAGAAGGAAGTCCTTCCAAAGGTACACTTCATTTAACATGGTAAGGTCAGAGATCCTAAAAATGAGAAAACGGATTGCCCCGCTATTTCTCCTCCTGATCCCGATATTGTTCACAGGAGAGATATCTTTTGCAACAGACAGGTATAAACAATGGAAAGCCGGTACGGCGCGTGTGAAAATTACACCGACTACGCCCTTATGGATGGCCGGGTATGCTGCGCGAACCCAACCCGCTGAAGGAAAATTGCACGATTTATGGGCAAAGGCGTTGTACCTTGAAGATGCACAAGCGAACAGGGCTTTGTTAGTTACTACTGATATATTGGGCTATACCCGCGATATGTCAGAAAAAATTTGTCAGGGCATCATATCTGTTTCAGGTTTAGAAAGATCGCAAATAATTCTGAGCAGTACCCACACCCATTCAGGGCCGGTGCTGGCCGATGCGCTTACCGATATTTATCCGATGAACGCTGAACAATGGGAAGAAGCAACTGCTTATACCGATTGGCTAGTAAAGCAAATCATCGAATTGGCTGCCAAAGCCATGAAACATCCCCGTCCTGTAGTTTTATCCTCCTCGAACGGGGTTGTCCGGTTTCAGGTAAACCGTCGGAACAATAAGGCATCAACCCTGCATCAACAAACCGATTTGGCTGGCCCAAATGATTATGCTGTCCCGGTGTTACGCGTTGCCGATGAAAAAGGGAAAATAATGGCCATTGTGTTTGGGTATGCTTGTCACCCGACCACTCTATTTGGGTATAAATGGTCGGGCGATTATGCCGGGATTGCCCAAATGGAAATGGAGAAAATGTACAAAGGAACAACTGCAATGTTTTTTCAGGGCGCCGGCGCCGACCATGACCCCATCCCGCGGGGTACCTTGCCTTTGGCTGTTCAGTATGGGAAAGAGCTGGCAGCAGCCGTTGAAAGGACATTGGCCGAAGAAATGCAACCATTGCTCCCCCAATTGCAAACAGCCTATAACGAAATCAGCTTAATGCTGAACCCCCCTCCGTCGCGAATAGAACTTGAAACGATGAAAACGCAGTTAAAAAGGTGGGAACAAACCTGGGCCGTGAGTATGTTGAAACGGATAGACCGGGGGGAAAACCTGATCAGCGAATATCCTTATCCGGTACAGATGTGGAACCTGGGCGGACAGCTAATGGCCGCGCTTGGAGGCGAACTGTTAGTTGACTATTCCATTCAATTAAAAAAAATATTCGGCGATAACTTGTTTGTGATGGGCTATGCTAACGATGTAATG
>CAYNBE010000271.1:0-4224 GCA_964395045.1 uncultured Prolixibacteraceae bacterium
TGATGTCGGGGGACAGCTGAGGGCGGGATATGAACTGGCCGGCGGACTTTCCATTGCACTGAACACTTCGATGGGATTGACCAACATTACCCCGAAGTACAACGGTGAAAAACCGGGCAGCAGCATTTCCAACGTGGGCTTTGGGCTCACCCTCGGATATCTTTTCGGAAAGAACTGAATCTAAGCCACCGGAATATTGGGAAAGGAATCATTTTCCCCACATTTGCCGGTCAGGAATTCCCTGGCAGTTTTTTTGATAAAACGATTGTTGCCGTATCGACAGCGGGTGTAGAGGCCGCGAATTTGTCTTCCGTTTCTTTCGGAACCTTCTCATTTTAGGGCACGACCCTGTTGTAAAAAGGATAATCTCAAAAGGCTACCCGGTTGAATATCCGGAAATAGGAGGCTTCCGTAATCTAAAGTTTCTGTTGATTCGAACACTTCGGGACGCCCCGGAAGGGAGTCTCCCCGATGGCATCCTGATGTTCGTTCATCAAACCGATGACCTGGAAAGTTTGCGAAACCTGCAGGATTTCTCCGAGCGGCCGGGTATCCCACGGGTCAAAAAGGGTAACCATCGTCCCGACAGGCCAGTCAGTCACTGACTTCCGGTAATGTTCACCATTCCTGACGGGCGAGTCGGCAGCGCAGTTTACCATGGTGGAACCATCTGCTGTGGCTCCTTTTGAAACCAGATGATTGATGCACAAGCGTGCATGAAATAGAGAGGCTGGTCCCGGCAAACGTCGGGATGCTCATTTTAAATAAAAGCGATTATTCACGAATAGCATTTCCCGCAACAGATCACTTATCTGGGTGTGCCGAAAAAATCATCAAAAAGATGAATCAGTTGAAATGAGCAGGTTTAGCGAAACACCAACCGGAATGATTAACTCTTACATGCGAATTACCTGCCTACCCGCAGGCAGGCGGCAGTCAGGCATCTGTTTTCATTAATTATAACAAATGAACTTGAAAATTTTAAACACATGAAATAGCCATAAGAACTTAAGCCTATATTCTTATTATTCCTGATTCAGGAAAGAAACTTGGGGATAAGAAAAACTATATTTACTTTCGTGATCTGAGGGAAAACATTCCCTGAATTATAACAGAAAGTATTATGAAAATTGGAAAAATAAGTATCGGAACAGGCGATCGCTTTGAACATCAGGGCGAAGCACAGTTAAGGGCTGTTATGAAGGCAGCGGAAAACGGGGTCGATATCGTTCCCGTTTGGAACAAGTCGAACAGGGAACACAACATTGTGCATTCCGAACCGGAAGGAACCCGGAAAGAAGCCGATGCAGCGGTTGCTGCCCTGGGATGGAAGGGACAATATCTTGTGGATGCCGATCATATCAATCTGACAAATGTGGACAGGTTTGTGGCGGTTTCCGATTTTTTCACCCTCGATGTAGCTTCCTATATCAACAAACCTGCCGAAGAAGATGCGGTGATGGCTTTCAGGAAATCATGCATGGGATTGGGCAAGCTGGTATCCATTCCGGGAATCGTTGAACCCATCGAAATAACCGACCGGTTGCTCGACGAAATGGCAGGAAAATATCTTGCAGCCATTCAGGAAGCAGGGAAAATTTACAGGCACATTGCAGGCATCAAAGGAGCTGATAATTTTGTAACGGAAGTTTCCATGGATGAGGTCGAAACCCCTCAAACCCCCCGTGATATGTTCTTTATCCTGAAAATGATTTCCGACGAAGGAATTCCGGCCCAGACCATTGCCCCGAAATTTACTGGCAGGTTTAATAAGGGGGTTGATTATGTGGGAGATACAGGACAATTTGCCAAAGAGTTCGAACAGGATATCCTGGTCATCGACTATGCCGTTGCCATGTTCCGATTGCCTGAGAATCTGAAGCTCAGCGTACACTCGGGCAGCGATAAATTTTCGATTTATCCCCTGATGGCTGAAGTTTTAAAGAAATACGACAAGGGGCTCCATCTGAAAACTGCAGGAACCACCTGGCTTGAAGAGGTCATCGGCCTGGCAGTGGCGGGAGGGGAAGGGCTCGAAACAGCCAAAGAAATCTATATCAGGGCACTAGGGCGCAGGGAAGAACTATGTGTTCCCTATGCCGATGTGATCGATATCGATCCTGCGAAGCTTCCCTCTGCCGAGGAGGTGCTCTCATGGAACAGCAACAGTTTTGCAAATGCCCTCCGGCACATTCCGGGTCATCCGGAATACAATCCCAATTTTCGGCAACTGATCCATGTCGGTTACAAGGTTGCCTCAGAAATGGGTGAGCAGTACACCAGACTGCTGAAAAAATACAACAGTATTATTGGCAAGTGTGTCGAAGAGAACATTTATGAACGTCACCTTAAAAGATTGTTTGGATTGTGACCGGAACCCTCTGACTGCGGATCATGTCGGGGGTACAGAGGTAATATTCACCTTTCCGGAAACCCAGTTGAGACTATATTTATTCACTCTGAATGGTTGAAGGTCTGTTTTGTTCGGTGCAGCGACTGTTTCATCAACTGTAAGACAGGCCATTAATCACAGGATTAAATAATTAAGCATTATGAAATCATTTATTCACGACGATTTTCTTCTTTATTCAAAAACGGCACGGGATCTTTACCACGGATACGCCGAAAAGATGCCGATTTTTGATTACCATTGCCACATCCCACCACAGGATATTGCTATAGACCGGCAATTTGCCAATCTCACTCAAATCTGGCTTTACGGTGACCATTACAAATGGAGGGCCATGCGAACCAACGGGGTGGATGAGAAATTCTGCACAGGAAATGCAACCGACCTTGAGAAATTTGAAAAATGGGCGGAAACGGTTCCGCAAACTCTGCGCAATCCCCTTTACCACTGGACTCACCTCGAACTTAAAAGGTTTTTTGGTATCGATTTGCTGTTAAATCCGCAAACTGCCCGTAAAATCTGGGATGAATGCAATGCAAAGCTGAACACGAAAGAATATTCGGTGCGAAACATCATCCGGATGGCAAACGTCCATACCATTTGCACCACCGACGATCCGGTGGATACATTGGAGCATCATCAGGCTATCAGGGCTTCCGGATTTGAGGTAAATGTATTGCCAGCCTGGCGTCCCGACAAAGCCATGATGGTGGAAGATCCTGCAGTTTTCAATGCATATATCGGAAAGCTCGAATCGGCTGCAGGAATGGAAATTCAGGAATATGACAGTTTCATGGAAGCCCTTGAAAAACGTCACCACTTCTTCCATGAGAGTGGCTGCCGGCTCTCTGACCACGGAATTGAAACAGCATATGCTGAAGAATACACCCTGGGCGAAATCAGGGAAATTTTTCGAAAAATCAGAAACGGAAAGAACCTGACACAGCAGGAGATTCTCAAATTCAAATCGGCCATGTTGGTCGAATTCGGGATCATGGACTACCGGCGCGGGTGGACACAGCAATTCCATCTCGGAGCGCTCCGGAACAATAACAGTCGTCTTTTCAGGCTGCTCGGACCCGATACCGGTTTCGATTCAATCGGTGATTTTGAAATTGCCCGGCCCTTGTCACGTCTTCTTGACAGACTTGATTCGAACAACCAGCTTGCAAAAACCATTCTCTATAACCTGAATCCGCGCGACAACGAGTTAATTGCAACCATGATCGGTAATTTCCAGGATGGTACTTTTCCCGGAAAAATCCAGTTTGGTTCAGGATGGTGGTTTCTTGATCAGAAAGACGGAATGCAGAAACAGATGCAGGCTTTATCCAGTCTGGGGCTTTTGAGCAGGTTCGTGGGGATGCTGACCGATTCACGGAGTTTCCTCTCCTATACCAGGCATGAGTATTTCCGCAGAACCCTGTGCAACCTTCTTGGTGATGATGTGGAAAAGGGTGAAATTCCGGCCGATATGGAACTTCTTGGCCGTATGGTGGAAAATATCTGTTTCAACAATGCATTTCAATATTTCGGGTTTAACAGGTGAAAAAGAAATTCATAGGATGAAATGAGCATGTTTAGCGAAACACCAACCGGAATGATGAACCCTTACATGCGAATTACCTGCCTACCCTGCCTACCGGCAGGCAGGCGGCAGTCAGGCATCTGTTTCCACTAATTATACCAAATGAACTTGAAAATTTTAAACGCGTGAAATGAGCATGTATAACAATACACAATCTGAGATGATTATATCTTACATGCGAATTCCCCGCCTGCCCTGCCTACCGGCAGGCAGGCGGCAGGCAGGC
>CAYNBE010000272.1:0-4166 GCA_964395045.1 uncultured Prolixibacteraceae bacterium
TCATGTAATTACGGCTTGAAAAATTCGGATTTACAAGTTAGTCGGACAATAGTGAAATATTAATATATCACTCTGCCAGGAAATATTACATCGCCGCTGAAACCATCTGGTTTTTGAAGAACAAACAGTCATGAGAACCCGATTTTTTAGTACTTTCACCTTTTGGCTGTAAACTGTGATCCATTCTGATCAAACAGGATTAAGCCTTAGACTCATGCTTTCTTTTTAAATACAAAACTTCATCACCATGGAAGTCTGTTCGGGAAAAAGGTTGTTTCTGATCGATGCGTATGCTTTGATCTACCGCAGTTATTTTGCTTTTATCCGGAATCCCAGGTTTAACAGCAAAGGAGTCAACACGTCGGCTTCACTTGGCTTTGCCAACACACTTGTTCAGCTTTTGGAGACCGAAAAACCGGAACATATCGGGGTTGTTTTTGATTTGGGCAAACCCACCTTCAGGCATGAATTATACCCTGCATACAAAGCAACGCGGCAGGAAATGCCTGAAGACCTCCGGAAATCGGTTCCGTCGATACGGAAAATGGTCGAAGCTTTCAGGATACCCATTATCGAAAAAGAAGGATTTGAGGCGGATGATATCATCGGCACATTGGCCAGAAAGGCTGAACATGCAGGTTTTACTGTCTATATGATGACCCCCGACAAAGATTACGCGCAACTGGTAACCGAACATGTTTTCATGTACAAGCCAGGTAAATCGGGCAGCGATATCGAAATTTGGGGAGTTGAAGAAGTAAAAAACAATTTCGGTCTTAATTCTCCGGATCAGGTTATCGATTATCTGGGACTGATGGGCGATGCTTCGGACAATATCCCCGGATGTCCCGGAATCGGTCCCAAAAATGCAGCCCGGTTGATCCAGGATTTCCGGGATATCGACGGAATTTACCGTAACCTTAACCAACTGAAGGGCAAACTAATGGAAAACCTGAAGGAGTTTGAGCAGCAGGTACGTTTGTCGCGTACATTGGCCACTATTTTCCTGGAAGTGCCGGTTGAATTTGAACCTCAGAAACTGATAATGGAAGAACCTGACCGGGCGGCACTGAAAGCACTGTTCGAAGAGCTTGAATTCAGGACTCTTTCAGAAAGGCTTCTGCTGACAGGAAGGGCGCCACAAAAACCGGAACAGCCTGTTCAGGGATCCCTCTTTTCAGTTAACCAGATACCGGCAGCTGTCATTTCCGATTCCGGTAAAGAAACCATCCATACCACCCCCCATCACTATTATCCGGTCGAAAATGAAATGCAGCGTGCAAGCCTCCGTGCAGAACTTTCTATTCAGCCGGCATTTTGCTTCGATACCGAAACCACTGGCCTGGATCCCCTCGTTTCCGACCTGGTGTGCATTTCCTTTGCATTCCGCAAGCATGAAGCCTATTGTGTCCTCCTGCCACCCGACAGGCAACTGGCAACAGCCATTGTGTCCGAATTCAGGGAGATATTCAGCAATGAATCGGTTTTGAAAATCGGTCAAAATATGAAATTCGACATGCTGATTCTCCGTCAATACGGGATTGAAATAAAAGGCAGGCTTTTTGACACCATGCTTGCCCATTACCTGATACAACCCGAGTGGAAACACAACCTGGATTACCTGTGCGAAAATTATCTGAATTACAGGAAAATCCCCACCGAAAACCTGATCGGTCCGAGGGGGAACAACCAAATGACCATGCGTTCGGTGGAAACAAGTCAGTTGATAGATTATGCTTGTGAGGATGCAGACCTGACCCTGCAACTGAAGGAGGCACTGGAACCTGAACTTGAAAAATACAACCTTCGTTCCCTGTTCGAAACTCTGGAAATGCCACTGGTACAGGTTCTCACAGACATGGAAATGGCCGGTGTAAAAATCGACACAAAAGCGTTGAAAGAATATGGCCGGGAACTAAAACTTCAGATCGATATCCTTGAGAATACAATCATCAACCTTGCAGGTGAACGGTTTAATGTGTCGTCTCCCAAGCAGCTGGGTGAAATTCTTTTTAAAAAACTCCGGATTGATCCAAATGCCCGGCTGACAAAAACAAAGCAATATTCCACAAGCGAAGAAACCCTGGAAAAAATGAAAGAGAGGCATCCTATTATAGGAAAGGTGATCGAATTCAGGGGGCTTAAGAAACTCCAGAATACGTATGTGGAGGTACTGCCCGGATTGATCAATCCTCAAACAGGGAAAATACATACTTCTTATAATCAGGCTATTACAGCAACAGGACGGCTCAGCTCCAACAATCCAAATCTCCAGAATATCCCGATCAGGGATGAAAATGGACGGGAAATCCGCAAAGCGTTTATACCCTCTGATGCCGATCATGTTTTTCTGTCAGCCGACTACTCCCAGATCGAACTGCGCATCATGGCAGCTCTCAGCCTGGATCCCCGGATGATGGAAGCTTTTTTACAAAACCAGGATATTCATGCCATCACAGCATCCAGAATATTTAAGGTTGCAGTGGGGGACGTGACCTCCGATATGAGACGAAAGGCAAAAACAGCTAACTTCGGGATCATTTATGGTATTTCACCCTTCGGTTTATCGCAAAGACTGAATATCTCCCGAACCGAGGCCAAAGATCTGATCGACGGTTACTTTGAAAACTTCCCGAAAGTGAAGGAATATATAGAAAAATCGATCGCCATGGCAAGAAAAGATGGTTTTGTGCAAACAATTATGGGCCGGCGGCGTTATTTAACCGAAATCAATTCAAAAAACCAGGTGGTTCGTGGAATGGCAGAACGAAATGCAATCAACACCCCGATCCAGGGATCAGCCGCTGACATCATCAAAGCAGCCATGATCAATATTCACAGGGAATTCGGAAAATATGGACTGGAATCGAAAATGATCCTCCAGGTTCACGATGAATTGGATTTCGATGTCAAAAAGGAGGAACTGGAAACAGTGATGCAGGTTGTTAAAAAAGAGATGGTATCGGCCGTATCTTTGCCTGTGCCCCTGACCATCGACATGAAAGCGGCAAATAACTGGTTGGAAGCACATTGAAATGAATGACCGAATTATTACAGAAGAAGAATACAGGGAGGTTTTGAAACGCTTTATCGAGATACTCGAGAGAGGAAGCGTATCGGAAAATGAAGAGGAATTGGCAAACCTGATGAGATTGCTGGATACCTATGAATATGAAAATTGCTGAATATTTCCGTTTATTCAGTCTTTTCAATTTTCACTGCGTTTACTGTAACGGAAGTGGCAGTTCATAAAAAGGTCACTGATATTAATATCCCGTATTTTAACTATCTTTGCGCCTCAAATGTTCTGGAATGGAGGCTGGGAATTCAATATTTGTGGCAAATCCTGACACAGTCATTCAATCGCAGGGAAATAATCCCGTTGAAAATCCTTTTGTTTTCACCCGCCCCAGTCTGTCCGAGATTCCCGGAAAACTTGATTCCCAGACTTACTACCGGAAAAAAATACTGGAAGAGCAGCTGAAAAAACAGCTTTGGTACAAGCAGATCATGGGGGCAAGAAAAAAGCTGCTCCGTGAGGAGCAAACGCTCCTTGTCGATTCAAGTTACTATATCAGGCCAAGAAATGAATTTTACCTCATCCAGTCAGAAAACCTGACTCACCAGTTGGTTCTTCCTTCCAGGCAAATAGAACAACCTGCATCTGACTGGTTCACTTTTATTGTTGTTTTATCATTTGCGGTTTTTACCTCTGTAAAATTCTCCTTCGGAAAATACCTGTCAAATCTTTTTCAAAGTATGATCAACTACCCGGCAGCATCACGCCTTTTCAAGGAACAAAACATTTCACTCCGGCAAGGATCATCACGACTGGAGATTCTTTACCTTCTTGTTTTTGCTTTGTTTGCTTATCAGTTGACGCGACATTCAGGATTGGAAACCCCGGCCGGTGACTTTATGCTGTTTTTGATATGCCTCCTTGTACTGGGGCTCTATTTCCTGCTTAAAATCTCGGTTTATTACCTGGTGGGATATATCGGTGAAACAAGGACTGAAACAAACGAATTTCTGTTCAATATGAGGAACCATCACAAAATTCTCGGAATAATTCTGTTGCCTGTTGTTTGTTTTATAGCCTGGGCACCCGACCCGTTACCTTATTATTCAATGGTTACCGGAGTTATTCTCGCTGTTGTTGTTTATCT
>CAYNBE010000273.1:0-4113 GCA_964395045.1 uncultured Prolixibacteraceae bacterium
GGTCGAATTCAGCAGGCAGCCTCAACTCCCCTACAAAGTTTTCCAGATCTTTGATGTCACGCAACAAGATGTGCATCAATTTTTTAATATCCATTCCGATGTCTCTTTCCAGTTAAACATATTCAGGGCACAATTATTTCATCTGCCACTGTATTTTTTTATCGTAACTTCGTTTTCAATATACCGAGGTTCCTTAGTTTTGTATTCTTCGATTCGTAAAAGTATCAATTTCTGTTTTTATTTCGGCAATGTTTATAGAAAGAGACATCAATCAGGGGAAAAAAGTGGGGACCATAGAAGTGATTACGGGCTCCATGTTTTCGGGCAAAACCGAAGAACTGATCAGGCGGATGAAGAGGGCGAAAATTGCCCGTCAGAGGACCGAAATCTTTAAACCGGCCATCGACACCAGGTTTTCTGTGTCGGAAGTGGTTTCGCACGATGAGAACTCAATCCGGTCAACTCCTGTTGAAAACTCATCCAATATTCTCCTTTTGTCGGCCGATGTGGATGTAGTGGGAATCGATGAGGCGCAGTTTTTCGACAAACACCTGGTGGATGTAGCTGTACAACTTGCCAATCAGGGGACCAGGGTGATCGTGGCGGGCCTGGATATGGATTTCAGGGGTGATCCCTTTGGCCCGATACCCGGTTTAATGGCGGTGGCAGACTTTGTGACGAAAGTTCATGCTGTTTGTGTCAGGTGTGGTTCCAATGCCCAGTTTTCACACCGCATATTGGAAAAAGAAGAGGTGGTACTGCTGGGAGCAAAGGATATTTACGAACCTCTGTGCCGTAGGTGCTACATCCTTGCCAATTCCCCCCGTTCATGACCCGTTATACTGTCGGGGAAATAGCTGCGATAGTGGGAGGAAGGTTCCTGCACACTGGAGTCTCCTTTGAATACCCGGTACACAACCTTATTACCGACAGCAGGGGATTGTTCCATCCTGAAAATTCAGTGTTCTTTGCACTGAAAGGAATCCGGCACGATGGGCATTCCTTTGTTTCAGAACTGGCTGCAAAAGGAGTCAGGGTATTTGTGGT
The DNA here is from genome assembly GCA_964395045.1 of uncultured Prolixibacteraceae bacterium. Taxonomy (GTDB): domain Bacteria; phylum Bacteroidota; class Bacteroidia; order Bacteroidales; family Prolixibacteraceae; genus UBA1413. The sequence continues at coordinate 1,048 of CAYNBE010000273.1, forward strand.
ATCATCCGTTTCAGCAATCAGGGTTGATGATCAAATTGCATTGATCCGCGTGGAGGACACCCTGAAAGCGCTCCAGAAACTGGCTGCTTTTCACCGTTCCCGGTTTAGTATCCCTGTAGTCGGTATCACGGGAAGCAACGGAAAAACGGTGATCAAAGAATGGCTTCACGACCTGCTTTCCGATCATTTTTCCATCATCCGAAGTCCGAAGAGTTATAATTCGCAAATCGGGGTTCCCCTTTCGGTATGGAATCTTGTAAGCGGAAACGACCTGGGAATATTTGAAGCCGGGATATCCATGCCGGGCGAGATGGCAGAACTTGAAAAAATTATACGCCCCGACACCGGCATTTTCACTAATATTGGGGATGCACACCAGGAGAATTTCAGATCGCTTAGACAAAAAACAGGGGAAAAACTAAAACTTTTTGAAAGGAGCAAAAAAATTATCTTTTGTGCTGACCACCCGGAAGCCGCCATGATCAGGCATTTCTGCAAAGAGCGGGGCATTAGGCAGGTTGGTTGGAGCCTTGAAAACAAAAGGGCAGTCATCACATTCAGGAGTTTTCCTGAAAATGGGGGAACCCGGTTGACTGCAAGGGGAAAAAACATGGAATCCTCATTTTTTATTCCTTTCGCCGACCCGTCATCGGTCGAAAACTGCTGTCACTGTTTTGTTGCAGCCGTTACTTTGGGGATGGATCCGGATGAAACCGGGGTCAGGTTTCGACGGTTGGTCCCGCTTAGCATGAGGCTTGAGATCAGAAAGGGAATGAATAATTGCCTTCTGGTGAACGATATGTACAATTCAGATATCAACTCACTTGCATTAGCATTAAATGTTCTCAACCGGCAGGCTGAAACGAACCATCTCAGGAAAACGGTCATCCTCTCTGATATCCGTCAGTCGGGAATTCCGGGCCCGGGACTGTATGCCCAGGTCAGCAGGCTTTTGGAAGATGCCGGTGTGCAGAATATTTTCGGGATCGGGCAGGAAATTTCAGGAGCTTCGTCCTTGTTTTCCCAGGAGAAGCGGTTCTTCCTGTCGACTGCAGAATTTATTTCGAACATGAAACCTTCGCAATTCACAGATTCAGCGATCCTAATCAAAGGAGCGCGTGATTTCAGGTTCGAAGAGATTTCCGAGGTGCTGCAGCAAAAAGCCCACCGCACAGTCCTGGAGATCAACCTGGACGCTCTTGTCGATAATCTGAACGCTTTCAGGTCACTCCTGCCGGGTGATACGAAAATTATGGTGGTGGTAAAAGCGTTTTCTTACGGAAGCGGCGATGTGGAAATTGCAAAACTCCTTCAGCATCAGAGGGTCGACTGCCTGGCTGTTGCCGTTGCAGATGAGGGAAAAGAACTACGGCAGGCTGGTGTTACCCTTCCAATCCTGGTGATGAACCCTGAACCGCACAGTTTCAGACAAATGATTGATTATCAGCTTGAACCAAATCTTTATTCCATTGAGCTGGCCGGGGAATTCGCCCGGGCGGTAGACCTTCATGCATTGCCTCATTTCCCGGTGCATCTGAAAGTTGATACAGGGATGAACCGGCTTGGCATCAAATCGGATGACGAGATTGGGCAGATGCTTGAATTGTTTCGTTTCAATCCGCAGCTCAGACTCCAGTCGGTATTCTCACATCTCGCTGCAAGTGAGGATCCTTCATCCGATCAGTTTACTGTGGCCCAAATCCAAAGGTTTGAAGAGGTTTGTGAACGGATATCCCGTTCCATCGGGTACCCGGTAGTACGACATATCCTGAATTCGGCTGGGATTGAACGGTTCAACCGATTCAGGTTTGAGATGGTAAGGCTTGGAATCGGTCTGTATGGGGTGGGGTGTGGAAGCCTGCACCTGAAGCCAGTCGGAAGGCTTAAAAGTGTCATCTCACAGACCAAAGAAGTTGTACCAGGTGAAACAATCGGTTACAATCGCACCGGGAAGATGCTTCAAAAATCACGTATCGCTGTTCTTCCGGTCGGATATGCAGACGGGCTCGACCGGAGGCTGGGAAACGGGATTGGGAGAATCTTTGTGAACGGCAAATATGCACCCTATGTGGGGAATATCTGTATGGATATGTGTATGGCCGATATTACGGGAATTGACTGCAAACCGGGTGATGAAGTCGAAATCTTTGGAGAGCACCTGACTGTTGAAGAAATGGCAAAAGCCGCGGGAACCATTCCCTACGAAATCCTGACCGGTATTTCACAGAGGGTAAAGAGAGTTTATTTGCAGGAGTAACAAACTCAATTGGCCTGTTATCCCAGTTTGCTGATCCTTTCGAGCCTGAGATGATCGACTATCCTGATTTTCCGGCCGTCGATGCTGATCAGTTTTTCATTGGCAAATGCAGAAAGTGTACGGATAGCATTTGAAGTGGTCATATTGGAAAGGTTGGCGATGTCTTCGCGCGACATATATACATTCAGGGTGGTCCCATCTTGCTCAAATCCATATTTGTCGGCAAGCAAAATCAGCGATTCAGCAAGCCTCCCCCTGATATGTTTCTGGGTAAGGGTAACAGTCCTCGAGTTGGAGAAACCCAGTTCCCTGGCAAGTTTCCTGATGATCCTCAGCGAGAACTCACTGTTTTTTAAGGCATTGTGGATGATGAATTCAAGTGTGGTATTGGAGACGATGGAATCTTCTATGGTAACGGCTGAGGCAATATGATCCTCATTCGAAAAAAGAGCCCTGTATCCAATTATTCCCATTGGTTTTGACAGCCGGATGATCTGTTCCCTTCCCCCAACGCCTTCTTTGAATATTTTCACTTTTCCGGTCACAAGCATCATGAATCCGGATGGTTTGTCGCCTTCCTTGAAAATATATTCATTTCTCCGGTAATGGGTAAATGAGGTATTTTTTAACAGACCCTCCTTTTCCCCGGCTGTCAGGACGGAGAACATAGACTTTGGATCTTCAAGGATTTCTTTTCTGACAAGGTCGTGGTGCAGCATTAGAACCTTTTTGATATGTTTTACAGCATACAAAGTTATATTTTTTTGGATAAGAAGAAGATAATATGATTCACGTTTGAGTGATTCATT
>CAYNBE010000274.1:0-3890 GCA_964395045.1 uncultured Prolixibacteraceae bacterium
TTCAGGAATGTATACTTTAATACTTCCGAAGAAAAATATGTCGGTTTTTACGCCAGAAACGGATTTAAGACTTTCAGGGAAAAATATACCCTGCAAAAAGAAATTAAATGAAAACAACCCGTAGAAGATTTATACAACAGTCCGCCTTTGGATCATCGGGGATACTCTTCGCTGCGCTCGGATTTCCGTTTGTGGGGTGCAGTATTGACAGCAGGGGCAAAATACCAAACCATTGCAGCATTGTTTTTAAATACGGGGAAGCAAAAATCAAAATCGGGGAAAAACTTTTCGATCCCTTGGCGTTTCGTTCTTTCAGGCCTGAGCCATACAACATCCGGGATTTTTACAATGCCGGAGTCAGGCTGATGAGCATTTTGCATTCGGGGATGCCTTGTACTCTGGGTGTTCCCTATTCCCAATATGGAGAACACTGGACGGGAATGGGCAGATATGACTTTTCAAGGATCGACACTCAGATGAAGGTTTTCCTTGAAAATGCGCCTGAAGCCTTTTTCAACATCATGCTAATGCTTGATACACGCCCCTGGTATCTGGAGATGAACCCTGACCTTGTGAGCAGTTACAGACATCTTAGTTCCATGGCAGGAAATGAAAAGTGGAGGAAAGATGCTGCACGTTATCTGAAAGATGTGGTCGGGTATCTTGAAGAAAAATATGGTGACAGGATTTTTGCATACTCCCTTTTTGCCGGTTCTTCAACCGAGTGGTACACCGAAATGAATTATGCCGCCAAGGGGAATATCTTTCTCGAAAACGACGGCACAAGGTTGCCCATTGAAAAGGTCGATATTGACAGATTTCCAGTGAAGGAGGAAGCATGGAAAAAATGGCAGGGTGATCCGGCAGCCGCACTTCCTTCCCTTCATTTTCTGGAAAACACATCCCACGGGGTATTCAGGGATTTATCTGTGAAAGAAGATAAAGTCAGTTACGATTACTGGCAGTTTCAAAATAAAATAATAGGTGACGCTGCCTCTTATTTTGCGGAAGTAGTCAAGGAAATAACCGGAAATAATAAACTGACAGGACTGTTTTACGGATATCTTACCCTGTTAAGCGGAAGAAGACTCCTGTGTAATGGTCATCTTGGGTTTGAACAGGTTTGGAATTCCCCCTATTTTGATATGATCTATGGTCCGGCAAGATATGAAACACGGAAATTGACAGATGCCAGCGGTTATCTTGTTCCTGTCGATTCAGTTGCCTTGCGCAATAAGCTCTACTTCCAGGAAATTGATTACAGGTTAGCGACCGGTGATAAACGAATCCTTGAGAACGGACAAGATTTGGGACGCACCCACCCGGAAGATATGCCCGTTGAATTCTCAAAAAATTGTATCCGGAGGGAGTTCATCAATACCCTTGAAAAAAGGACAGGTATGTGGTGGTTCGACTTTTTCGGATATAACTACATTGATCCTATCCTGATGGGAGAAGTAAAGGACAGCATGGAGGTTGTTGAAAAAATCAAAGGGATTGAAATGGATAAAATATCCGAAATAGCTCTATTTACAGATGTGGAATCGGAATTTTACCTCCACCAGGATTCCGACCTCGATGATAAAAACATCGCCAGGCAGATCACAGAGTTTTCTTACCTGGGGGCACCTAATGATTCATTTACGTTCAGCGATCTTGAAAAAGCATGTGACAGAAAGAATTATAAGCTTATTTTCTTTTTAAATATTTTCAGAATTCCGGAAGAAAAGCTTGCCTATATCACCCAAAAACTGAAAAGAGACGGACGGACCCTGGTATTCTTTTATGCACCTGGCTATATTACCGATGATGGATTCTCAGTAGGGCATGTCTCACAGGTTCTTGGGATGAGGATGAAAGAGGAGATGAAGCCTGTCAGTAAGATTGTGATGGGAAAGGGTTTGAAAGAACATCTGTCAAGCACCACCTTTGGATATCAAACGGAGGTCATGCCGAAATTCTCTGTCCAGGAAGAGGATGTTACAACCTACGGGGAATATGAGGATGGTGGGATAGCCTTTGCATTGAAAGAATTTGACAATTACAAAATTTGTTATACAGGAGCAGGTAGCATCCCATTTCTGGTTTTAAGGGAAATGGCAAGAAACGCAGGGGTTCATATTTACTATGAAGGGAATGACCCTCTGTTTGTAAATTCCCGGATGATCGGGGTACACCATGTGAAAGATCGGGACGCAGTGATTCATTTGCCTGGTGAAAACTCTGGCGAAATGTTATTCGGAGGAACCAGCGTTGCCACAAACAACCGGAAGATGGAACTGAAACTTAAATATGGAGAAATGAATGCGGTACTGTTGAACAGGCCAATATTATTGTAATGGTTTTATTAAATGCAAATTAATAATGAGGAGAACGAATTTTGCAAAGTGGGAACTACTTATCTGGATGTGGATAGCCTTCTTTTTTAACCAGGCCGACAGGCAGGTTTTCAATATTGTATTGCCCCTGATCAAGACCGATCTGGGATTTACCGATACCCAGCTGGGAATTGTTGCTTCCATTTTTGTCCTATGCGTAGGGATATGCACCCCGGTCGCAGGATTTGTAGGGGATCTTTTCAGCAGGAAAAAGATCATTGTGATTGCCCTCTTCTTCTGGAGTATAGCCACCTTTTTCACCGGGATGAGCTATACCATCTTTCACCTTATTTTACTTAGGAGTATTGCCGTCGGAGGGGGCGAAGCATTTTACGCTCCTTCGGCAAACGCTATTATCTGCGAATATCACAATAAAACCAGAGCATTGGCGATGTCGATCCATCAGACCTCGCTATATGTGGGAATCATCCTGAGCGGTTTGCTGGGTGGGTTTATTGCCGAACATTATGGTTGGAGAAGCGCTTTTTACATTTTTGGCGGCATTGGTATTATCCTGGCAGGATTGCTGTGGTGGCGCCTTCCCCCATCGAAAAATATTGCCCCGGCATCTGCCTCCGGACAACGGATGAAATTCATCCGAAATGCTTTCCTGGTGCTGTTTCACAAACCCTCTGCCATGTTGCTGGGTGGTTCATTCATCTGTCTTGTGTTTGTAAATGTAGGATACCTGACCTGGATGCCTATGTTCCTGCATGAAAAATTCAGCCTCTCGGTGACCGAAGCAGGATTCTCGTCCATGTTTTACCATCATGCCGCGGCTTTTCTTGGCATCATCGGAGGTGGAATGCTTTCTGACAGACTGGCTGTCAAATCAAAATTCTTCAGGTTGATAATCCAGAGTGCCGGACTTTTAATCGGTGCCCCCTTTATATTTGGAATGGGCCAGGGCACAACCCTCTTTGTGGTGTATCTCTGTCTGGCAGGTTTCGGATTGTTCAGGGGAATCTATGAAGCGAATTTCATCACAACCATGTATGCCGTAATTGAGCCCAAATACAGGGCCTCAGTGATCGGTGTGGTTTACCTGTTTGTCTTTTCCATCGGCTCCGTCTCCCCTTTCCTGCTTGGATATTTCAAGCAATCGTTCGGGTTGTCGGCCGGCTTATCGGCACTTTCCATTGCTTATGTACTGGGAGGCCTCTGTGTGTTTATCGCCCTGCGGTGGTTCTTCAAAAACGACCTTATCCCGGATGCCATTGATACACAGGATTGAAATATAAGCCGAATTGTTTTTCCTGATAAAATTCCAAGGAAAGTTCTCCGGTATACCTGAAAGATGAAATGTTAATGAGTCTGCCAATATTTGGAAATTCAGCCCAGTAAAAAATAACATGAACAAATTACAACTCAAACTCACCTATGCCCCCTCTTCGCGAAGAGAAGGAAGGTATCCAAAGGGCGACCAAGTGAGTTAATTTATTCTATTTCAATGGATTAAACAAGTTTCTAAGAATAAATTATTTGAGAAAACTAAGTACTTTAAATAATGAT
>CAYNBE010000275.1:0-3748 GCA_964395045.1 uncultured Prolixibacteraceae bacterium
TATATTAGCAAAAACATCCCCCCAGGCAAGACGTAGTTCCCCGGGCGATTACGTATATATTATTATAAGGATAAAAGGGAATGTGATTTTGTTGTGGTTGACCGGAACCAGGCCAAAGAAATCGTCCAGGCCTGTTACAATGTGGATGATCTGAATTTTGAAAGGGAGTACACAGGATTGATCCAGGCCATGAAGTTTTTCAACAAAAAGAATGGTCTGATCGTAACTTTAAACCAGAAAGATAAATTCGAAAAAGAAGGGCTTACGGTTACGTTGTTACCGGCCCATGAATATCTTGAATTGTCGCCGGAGACACTAAAGTTGGTCTAAATCATTAATCTGCCTTGAAACCTGAACGAGCAGGTTCTGATATCTGAGAAGTTAAAATCTGTCTGATCTGCACAAACATCTGTTTTCCAATGTTCCATTTACTTTCAACGGTTTGCAAATCCATTCCCAATTCTTACTTTTGTATGGATAGCATAACTTTCAATGAAGGAAAATCTTCAACATACCGTTTCCCTGCAAATAACAAAAGATCTGTTTGCACAGATCCGGGACGGTAATGAAGAAGCTTTCAGACAATTGTTTACCATATATTTTCCCCGGCTGAACGATTTTGCCCGGAAAGTGACAAAAGATGATGAAATCTCACAGGACATCGTGCAGGAAGTATTCGTCAAGGTATGGGAGAAACGTTTGGATATCACCAATTTAAATCCTGAGGCGTTCCTTTTCCGGTTAGTCCGCAACCGGTGTATCGACTATATCAAGCATCTGAAGATTATCAACAACCGGTTGCAGGAAGTCCGGATCGAATCGAAATATGAAGAACTTTACCGGATTGATTTTATCGGCAACGAACCCTATGTATTAATCGAAGTAGAGCTAAGGGATAAAATCAATGCTGTCATCCGTAACCTGCCGGAAAGATGCCGCGAAGTCTTTATCCTGAGCCGGATGAATGGTTTAAAAAACCGGGAAATAGCAGATCAACTGAATATCAGCATCAAGAACGTCGAACGGCACCTTTCAAAGGCATTTCAAGCATTGCGGAAAAACTTTTCCGATGAAATTCCTGTTGCACTTATCATTCTGGTTTTAAAAAGCCTCGAAGCCTGACAGACCTGGTCACCAAAAATTTTTCAAATTTTTTTTGGAAATTGCCTTTGAGAGGATGGGTAAAAGGCAGGCAATTCAGTTATATAGTCAGATGAATGGTATTCCATATGGATTTTCAGGAATTTGAAAATATGATTAACCGTTACTTCAGAGGGCAACTTACGGAATCTGAATATCAGTTGTTGGCATCCTCTCTTCAGGAAAAAAAACTCCTCGATTACTTTGAGAAGGCAAAACAGGATTGGAATACCCACCCTGAAATGGATGAAGCCGGCAGGAAGAACTGGACACGCCTGCAATTCCGGATCAGCAGCACATCTGTTCCGTCCGAGGTTGGAACCCATGTCCGCAGGTTTTGGATAAAGATTGCTGCCATGCTTGTACTTGGCCTGTTAGGAGGAAGCATCGTTACCTATTATTGGGCAGGAAACAGGATGCATACCGAACAGATTGTTTTTGAAACTCCACGGGGGGAAAAATCGCTGGTGAAATTGCCCGATGGTTCACAGGTATGGCTGAATGCCAGTTCCCGTTTGGTGTACCACACATTTTCAAAAAAACAGAGGAAAGTTGAATTGGCCGGAGAGGCTTTTTTCCAGGTGGCACAGAACGCCAGGGCCCCCTTCCTTGTGATGAGCGGAGAATTGGAGGTCGAGGTATTGGGAACTGCGTTTAACGTAATGGCATATGAGGAATTTGGCCGTAAGGAGATAACCCTGGTTTCCGGGAAAGTGCAGGTGAATGTGGGTGACAGGCAGGTGCTTTTAAAACCCGGACAGGCATTTGACATGAAGGACAAAAAAATTGCCGTCAGGGAGGTTAACGCGTCATTGGCTACCGGCTGGGTCGACAATAAATTCATATTTCAGAACATTCCTTTTTCCGAACTGATCAGGCGTCTTGAAAACTGGTACGACGTTGACATCGAAATCGACAGACAACAGATTGAGGATATAAATTTTACGGGGACATTTAAAAATGAGGAAACCATATGGCAGGTACTGGAAGCCATTAAAGTTTATACGCCCATCACATATGACAAAACTGACCTCAGAAAAATTAGAATCAATATCCGGAAGCAACAGCATAAAAAGCCGGCATAAACATAAAAATGAACGGTTCAACCAACCTATGGAAAGGAAAGGAAAAATAAAAATAAACGCCCCGGCACCCGGGAAATGCCATTCACCATAGATATCCTGATTTGTCGGGGATTTTGTACGGCTTTATGGAGCGGAATAATAGAAAGACGCCAGTTGAGGGGCAACTCACCTGGCGCCGGATTAGATAATTAAATGAATAATTTTAATCGAAGTAAAAGTATGAAAAAAAATGAAACGGAGCAATGGCATAGGCGGTGCCCGATGCTTAAAAAACTGATTGACATTATGAAACTGACATCGTTGATCTTTTTTCTTGCACTTGTCCAGGTTTCGGCCAAATCTTACTCGCAGGTGACACGGCTCAACCTGCGATTTCAGAATGAAACACTGGAATCGGTATTTGAAAAGATCGAAGCAAACTCTGAATTTTCCATTTTTTACAAAAACGAACTGATAAAAAATTCCCACACAGTCAGCGGAAGGTTCAGGGATGCATTGATTTTTGAGATACTCGACGAGGTATTGGCTTCTGAAAATCTTACCTATACGGTAAAGGACAAACTGATCATCATTGTGCCGAAAGAACCTGCAGACCAGCAGGAAGCAGAATTGCAACAGCAACAAGGGATTTCGGGAAGGGTAACCGACAAGTCGGGTGTTGCTTTGCCTGGGGTAACTGTCGTGGTGAAAGGCAAAACACAGGGTACTGTGACCGATGCCAACGGAAATTATTCACTCTCGAATGTCCAGCCTGATGCGGTTCTGGTGTTTTCGTTTGTGGGGATGAAGATGCAGGAAGTGGCGGTCAGCGGGAAATCCGCTATTAATATAACAATGACGGAAGAAACATTCGGGATTGAAGAAGTGGTGGCGATTGGGTATGGAACGGTTAAGAAAAGTGATTTAACAGGTTCTGTTTCATCCGTAAAAAATGAAGAAATAAATGCATACGCCTCATCTAATTTAGTAGATGCATTAAAAGGGCGTGCAGCCGGAGTGCAGGTTATGCAAAATGATGGTGCTCCTGGCGCTGCGATTAGCATGCGTATAAGAGGAACCAATTCAATTATGGGGAGAAATGAACCACTATATGTTATTGATGGAGTTCCGGCAAGTAATCGATTAATTAATAATGCTGATATTGAGAGTATTGAAATATTGAAAGATGCTTCAGCTACTGCCATATATGGATCTCGTGGCGCAAATGGAGTTGTTCTTATTACAACAAAGAAAGGCAAAAAAGGTGCAAGTAGGGTGGAATATCAGTCAAATTTTGGTATTCAGTCGGTAGTCAAAAAAATCGATTTAATGAATGCGACCCAATATGCATTATTGTATAATGAGCAGACAACAAACGACGGTTTAGCTAATCATTTCTCGGATGCTGAAATCGAATCTTTAGGTGAAGGATTTGACTGGCAGGATGCAATTTATCGCCAGGCGCCTATCCAGGAACATAACTTATCAATAACGTGAGTTCGACCTAAGCGGATAAACAAATCTGATCATTATCAATGATTTCC
>CAYNBE010000276.1:0-3732 GCA_964395045.1 uncultured Prolixibacteraceae bacterium
CATGTAGAAAAAGAAATATGTTAAGCCTGTGCTTTTGCCAGTACTTTTTTGAACCGCATTTTGGCATCAAATACAATCGGGGTTGCCACAAAGATGGATGAATAGGTCCCGATACCGATCCCGATGAGAAGGGCAAAAGTAAATCCGCGGATGCTTGCCCCACCGAAAAGGAAGATGATGATCAAAACCACCAGCGTGGAGAGGGAGGTACTGAAGGTACGCCTCAGGGTGCTGTTCATGGCATGGTTCATGTTGTCAGTAACGTCCCTCTTCGGATAGAGATGCAGATATTCACGGATTCTGTCAAAAACAATCACGGTGTCGTTGATCGAGTACCCGATCACCGTGAGGATAGCCGCAATAAATGCCTGGTCGATTTCAAGCGAGAAAGGAAGAATCCCGTGAAATAAAGAGAAAAACCCCATGGTGATGATAGTATCATGGGCAAGGGAGATGATCCCTCCCAATCCAAACTGCCAGTTGCTGAATCTGACAAAAATGTAAAGAAAAATTGCGACCAGGGCAAAGAATATGGCGATCACCGCATCTTTTTTAATATCGTCCGAAATGGTTGGTCCTACTTTCTGCGAACTCATCCTGTGGTTAGCCACAAAATTGTCGTAACTCACATTTTTCAGGAATCCGCTTTCGTTAAGCCCCTTATAAAGGAGGCTCTCCACTTCATTGTCCACATCTTCGCTCATATCCTCCACCTTGTATTTGGTGGTGATTTTCACCTGGTTGCTCTCGCCGAAAGTTTTCACCTCCGGTGCCGACCCGAAATAGGGAATGAGTGCCTTTTGCACATCGGCTACTTTCACTGTATTGTCAAAGCGAACGGTATAGGTACGACCTCCCTGGAAGTCAATCCCGAACTCAAATCCCCTGATGGCAAAAGAAATCAGGGAAATGGCAATCAGAGTGCCCGAAAGGTAATAAGCATACTTCCGTTTTTCGAGAAATTTGATCTTGGTATTACGAAGCCAGTCAGAGGTCATCTTTGAAGTAAATGTGATGTTGATATTCTTTTTCAACTGCCATTCAAAGATGATCCGGGTAATGAAAATCGCCGTGAAAAGAGAGGTCATAATCCCGATAATCAAAGTGGTGGCAAAACCTTTGATCGGTCCGGAACCGAAAATGTACAGCACAATACCGGTGAGCAGGGTGGTCACCTGTCCGTCGATAATGGCAGAATATGCATTTTTATACCCGTCGGAAATGGCCAGTTTCAGTCCTTTTCCGGCCCAGATTTCTTCCTGTATCCTCTCATATATCAGCACGTTTGCATCGACAGCCATCCCCATGGTCAATACAATACCGGCAATACCGGGAAGAGTCAGGACAGCCCCGAGAGAAGCAAGTACACCGATCAGGAAAAAGACGTTGAAAAGAAGGGCAACATTTGCTGCAAAACCAGCTTTTTTGCTGTAAAAAAATAACATATAGGCAAGAACAAGAAGGAATGCAATGGCAAAGGAGGCAAATCCGGCCGAGATGGCTTCTTTTCCCAGGGAAGGCCCCACGATGTCTTCCTGCATGATCCTGGCCGGAGCTGGCATTTTGCCCGACTTGAGAATGTTGGCAAGGTCGGTTGCTTCTTCCACACTTTCCAGTCCGGTGATACTGGAGCGTCCCCCTGTTATTTCATTCTGAACCGTTGGAAAGGAACGGACGTATCCATCAAGGACAATGGCAATCGATTTACCAATATTCTCCTTGGTCATCCGGGCCCACGTTTTGGCGCCTTCGCTGTTCATGGCCATAGCCACCTCGGGACGCCCTCCGAACTGGTCGTAGTCCTGTCGGGCATCGGTAATCACTTCTCCCGTCAACGGGGCTTTTCCATCCCTTGAGGTGGATTTCAATGCGAGCAACCTGAAGTAATTTCCGCCTTCATCCACTGCATTTGCAGTCCACCGGAATATTACATTGCGCGGGAAAATCGACCTGATTTGTTCTTTGGCGAGAAATGCATTCACTTCGGCGGTATCTTTTGAATGTGCAGTTCCAACAATCGGACCAGGGAAAAGATTGCCCTTTTGGTTGGTGCTCGGGGTCAGAATGGCAAAAAGCGGATATTGTTTGCGGAAATTCTCCAGGTCGGAAGCATCGGTTGTTGCTGAAGTGTCGCTTTTCATCTCTTCCAGCAGAGAAGATGTCTTTGTTGAATCGCTTTCTGCAGCTCCTTTGCTTTTGGCAACAGACGGTTCCGACGCTGTGGAATCAATCACAGATGAAACAAGGTTCATATCCCTGATTTTTTCATTGGCCTGCAGCATATAGGGATACATTTCCTGATTATCGTATGTTTCCCAGAATTCAAGCTGTGCGGTACCCTGAAGAAGCTTCCTTACGCGTTCAGGATTGTCGACACCGGGTAGTTCCACCAAAATTCTTCCCCGGGTCTGCAGTTGCTGTATATTCGGCTGGGCTACCCCGAACCGGTCGATACGGGTCCGGAGCACGTTGAACGAATTGTCGATGGCCGCATCGGTTTCCGCCCTGATTACCTTCAGAACATCGTCGTTCGATGAATCGAATTTAACCCGTTCCCTTAATTCAAGGGTGTTGAAAATGGCAGCCAACTTGGCGTTGGGGTCAATTTCACTGAAAGCCTGCCCAAACAGGGTGACATAATCCTGCGTGCTGTTTCTTTGCCGCTGGTTGGCCAGGGCCAGTGCCGCGTTAAAGGTTGAATCGGTGCTGTAATTGGTCATCGCCCTGATGACATCCACCACCGACACTTCGAGGGTGACATTCATTCCCCCTTTCAGGTCAAGGCCCAGGTTCATTTCCATCTCCTTCACATCCTTGTAGGTATATTTTTTCAGCCCCAGGAAGTTGTAAACATCTACTCCTGAGATGGAATCGAGATAGGCATTTTCTTTTTTCCTGTCTCCTTGTGAATAGATTTTTGCCTGCTTCTCGATCTGTGAAGCTTTCCAGGTAAAACTAAGCTGGTATACACAGACCAATGTAAGCAAAACTGTAAATGTAATAATGGCACCTTTGTTTTGCATAATGATACATTTTTATTATTTGATAGTGATGTTTTTGATTCATGATACATGATACATGATGCAGCCGCACCGGAAAACGGATGCAAAAACCGGAACGGGGAATTGTTCAGGTTCAGAAAATGGGAGGTTGATCGCCGGGGTCGTTCACGATTCGACAACGGAGCGAAATCAGCATCCGGATTGAAAAAAACAGTTTGGGATGGTTGAAAACTTCTGCCTGCGAAATGTAAAGCGTCCGGGCACCCAGTTGTTCCCTGAGCAGCCTGTGAAATTTTTCCTGCTGGTTTTTCCCGAACGAAACCTTGTGCACAGGCGCTTTCAGGCTGATGCTGAAAGCCGGTGCACAATAGCAGGTCATGGTTTGGTCGGTTGTTTCCTCCTGGCTGGCAGCATTCACATCACTCTGCCCCTCAACCTGGTGAAAATGATCAAATACCATGGCCGCGCAAACCAGTACAACGAAAATGCCCAGCCTTACAACTATTTCCCTGGATATGTACTTCTTAAGAATCAATCAAACCTCTTTTTGCGGATGCAAATATAAAGATTATGAGCAGACAAACAAATATGATCTTCCTGCAGAGGTAGGATAATCCTTTCCATTTATCCGGGGATAAACAGCTACTATAATCAACATGTGATATTTTAATTTGTTTCACTGCTGTCCGGTTTAAAAATTCCAAAGTGAAAGCTGGTTTTCATCGGACAT
>CAYNBE010000277.1:0-3730 GCA_964395045.1 uncultured Prolixibacteraceae bacterium
ATGTAACGTATAATCATCTCAGTTTGTGTATCGTTATACATGCTCATTTCATTATTTAAAAGTAACGAATTCATCTGGATTTTTCTAACCTGAAAGATATTTTTAATCCATACGAGCATACGAGAAGCAAGTTTGTTAAATCACTGGCTGCCAAATCCATCTGTGCTTCTTCTTCCCAGCCAGGATCCCCCGGAAATGATCTGATGTCAACCAACTGCAGCGCCCTTACCCTTTTGAATGCACAAAGGACACCCTATGCAAGTGTACGCCACATCATGGACTGATCCGGTGGAAAACCTTTCATCAAGGCATCATTTGCTGTTCAAATCAATCGTGGTTCCGCTCCGGGTAAGCTCAGCTCTTCCCGGAAACAACAGGAAGCCTTTCACTGGTCACCGAATGCTTGGTTTGCTAAGGATTAGCTTATCAGGTGGGACATCACTCAGATCAGAAGAACCTTCTAAAAAAGTTTCTTTATCCTTTTTTTTACATTTAGGAAATTAGCATATTCTTTCCTATTTTTACCTGTCAAATCGGTTTGAATATGAATGCTACGGGCATTGCTTTAAAAGTAGCCAGTCTTGTTTTTGCGGGTGGGATTTTTGTTGTTTTGTTTAAAAGAATCAAAATCCTGAAGAAGTACGGCATTGTTTCAATTGTATACGTTCTTCTGATTTCGCTTTTACTTGCCCTGCCCACTCTTCTGAACCTGTTTGAGGACACACTCAGCCACATGGTTCTTCTGGTCATTGCTCAGGTTTTCATCCTGATACTTGGGATACTGCATGTCAGGCTCACGCCTGCAACACTTCCCTGGTACAAGGGTCAGCATTTCAATATGCAATTGATGTTTGTTGTATGCATCCTGTTCCTGGCCTATTTCTTCTGCAACATGTCGCTCTCATTCCTGGTGGCGCCAAAACTCCGGATTGTATGGTATCTCTCCCTTCTTTGGTTTCTTATTCCGGTTTTGCTTAATCAGACTGTCGAGGAACTACTGAAAGTACCTCCCAAGATTTTTAAACAGTGGGTTTACCCCCTTGGTCAGAATATCGAAGATCCCAGTGACGATGAGCTTGAGAATCCGATTGTTATCAGTTTCGTGTTCCGGAAAAACAAAAACAGCCCGGAATTAACTACCTTCAGGGCAAAAGCTCCGGTAGGGATGAAACTCGGTAGGTTGTTTTACTTTTTCATCAATGATTATAACAGCAGACATCCCGAAGGAATGATTTCCTATCTGGACCAGAACCGGGACCCTTATGGATGGATATTCATGAAGGTAAAAAACAAATTCTTCAACCTGAAAGAAGCCATCGATCCCGAGATGTCGATCTATGCAAATGATATCAGGGAAAATGACATCCTTGTTTGCACGAAAATATCCGCCAATGAAATAAATGAACAATCATGAAGCCAATCAATAAAAAGGAAAGAGCGAAAGCCTTCAACAAGGTAGTGGGCTTGTTTGTAGTCAGCTTTGCCCTTGCCGTTCTGGTGGGCTTTACCACCATGAATGTCAATAAACTGACAGATTCAAAATCATCGAGTGAGCTGGCAAAACTAAAGGCCGGACTTCAGTTTGAAGAACAGGTTTTTGCACCAAATATCGACCAGGCAACCAAGATCATTTCAAAAATACCGAAAGCTAAGGAATCGGCTGAAAACCCCGACCTGCTCAATTCCCAGGTTGCCGATCTGATGGCTGCCACAAAAAGCAAAGTGACACCCGATGAATCATGGCAGACGCAAATGTATCAGAATATTATCAAGGTTTATTCCGACCTTCAGCTTGCTTACAAGGACAATGCAAAACTGAAGGAAGCACTGGATGATTGCTCCAGCAGCACTACCGGAAGCGACAAGGAGTTGCAAAGGTGCCTCAATGAGAAGAGAGACCTTCAGAACGAGCTGAACATACTGAAACTCGCCGGAGGAGGCGGTGGCGGTGGCAACACAGCCGAACTTGAGAAGAACCTGAAAAATGCCCAGGAGGAACTGAGAAAGTGCAAAGTGGAGAATAAAAGTCTTTTCTCTGAAATACAAAAGCTTAAGAACAGGTAATCCATTTTTTTCATGGATCCGAACCAAGACCTGCCTTACAGGGAGAATAGCTCCAAAACACTTGCCATTCTGATTATTATCCTTTTGCTTATTATCGGGGTGGTTTTTGTGCTGGTCATCTTTTTCAAACCGAAAACACAGCCGTTTGATACACGGACAGGAGAGATCAGAAGCACTCCTAAGGAACAGATCGAAGCACTGGATCCTTCCATTCGAAAGGTATATAACCTGACTGATGAGGCCAGGCTTTTCGATGAGCTGTTTGACGAACTGGTCTATGCTGAAACGCCCGATGTAAACCTGATCGGAGAATTTGTGGGCTCATTTAGAGATTATGCCGCAAAATATTCAGCAGGAACCAAAATACTTCCCGGTTCACATCCAGTCCTCCCTGCGTATGATTCAGCTCTCATCAGTTTTGACCTCCAGCAAAAATACCTGAATGCCTCTATCACAACCCTTATCGGATCGATTGCAAAAAAGAAGAAAGTATTCATGACCATCCCGGTAACCTACCCGATGGAAAAGGAAAATGCTCGGATCGTTTCAGGGTTCGGAATGCGAGACCACCCTATCCTGAACGAGCGTAAGATGCATACAGGTATCGATATAGCTGCACCAGTCGGGACAGCAGTTGTTGCAACAGCCAGCGGGAGAGTAGTTAAAACAGAGGAAAAACCAGGTTATGGCAGGAATTGCATTGTGGAGCACAAATTCGGGTATCAGACCCTGTATGGCCATATGGTGCGGATTGTAGTCGGTGAAAACAATTTTCTGCAGAAAGGCGATGTGGTGGGGTATGTGGGCAACACCGGATTAAGCGTGGCCCCACATCTACATTATGAGGTCAGGAAAAATGGAAAACTGATGAATCCTTCCTTTTTTATTTTTGAAGGACTGACCAAAGAAGAATACAAAGAGGTCATTCATCTCGGATCGAAAACCAATGAGATCCTTTCGTTCTGAAACACTGAGAAAACAACAACGCTTGTTTTCTCTTATTCCTTTTTCATAATGAACTTCCAGATCAGGTAGAGAACGAATCCTGTACCGAGGATGAGCATTGCCCATGACAATTCAGAATAATACCTGTGGAGAAGATCTTTCTGGGAATAAAGAAAATAACCAAGGGCAGCCAGCAGGATGTTCCAGGAAGTTGCACCTATCAGGGTGTAGATTAAGAAATCCCTGATGTTCATCCGGGAAAGCCCGGCAGGAAGGGAGATGAGTTGTCTGACAGCAGGGACCAGCCGCCCGATCAGGGTTGACACTTTTCCGTGACGCACAAAATAGGCTTCTGCCTTTTCGACACCCTCCGGGCTTAACAACATCAGGCGCCCCAGCCTGGAACCGGCAAACCGGTAAACAATGACACGCCCCAGTATCAATGCGAAATAGTAGTTAAAGAGAGCCCCTATCATCGCACCGGTTGTGCCAAACAGAACAACCAGGTAAATGTTCAGCTCTCCCTGTGCAGCTTTCCAGGCTGCCGGTGGAATAATCACTTCCGAAGGAAATGGGATAAATGAGCTTTCGATTGCCATCAGCAGGGTAATGGTACCGTAATTGATATGTGCCATATACCAGTCAATTACCTGGCTGATCAATTCATTCATGTGTTTAAAATTATCAAGTTCATTTGGTAAAATTAGTGGAAACACATGTA
>CAYNBE010000278.1:0-3706 GCA_964395045.1 uncultured Prolixibacteraceae bacterium
ACTATATATTAATAATATACAACGTTTTAAAAAGTCCTTAACCGGACACTAGTGTTTCATAATGAAAAGAATTTACTTGTGCTGCAGTAGGATGCAATATTAGAAATTTATAATGAAGAATGGTGACCATCAGCCAGTAGTTTCATGCAAAAGATGAAGGTTGCAAAGACAAACTTTCTCCAGTAATTCGTCAGAAGTATATTTATAGTATACTGCTCAGATCGATAATGTTCAACCTTCATGTCATGAATAAATGGGGTTGAGCCAAATCAATATGCTTTTTGTCGCTACCCAGTGAATTCTCTTTACCTAATAAAAGTCGTCGGCAATTCTGCGAATATTCTGCTGCACTTCATGGAGATTGACAGAGGTGATCAACCAGCGGACATTATCTATCTATTCAACGGGAAAACTGCACATCCGGTTGGCAATATCAATTTCATTCACCACTGTTTTTTGTTTGGAATGATAAAAAATCACAGTCTTCACTAAAACGGTGGTTCAGGTGAAAACGGCCCAAAGCAGTACCTCCGGTATGATAGAACGGGGTTCCCTGTTTTGGCCAACAGGAAAGGAATTTATCCTGAAGCTGGTATAACCTCTTATAATCGTCTGAATACAAAATCATATTTTTTTTCTTAATGAAGGGACCCGGAGCTTATTTATCACATCTTCAGTGAGCAAAGCACGGACATCTTCCGGAGTAAAAAAAAGTTGTAAAGCCTTGAATAAAAGGAAAACATTTCTGGTTGCCAGGTCAGGGCAAAATAAAAATCCTGTATTCAGTTCTATCGGCTTTCTTAATAACGGGAAATAAGCGATATACCCCGGAAACCAATTCCAGGAACAGAGATACTCATAATGCATCCGAAAATAATGAACACAGGCAGCTGATCTTACCCAAGCTGTGTTTTTGAAAGAAGGATTTATTTCTTCAGTAGCTTATTTGCCAGCCAGATATCACGCTTTTCATTCTGCTCGGGGAATGTCCAGTGTCCGGTTTCCAGGAAAAGATGCAGCTCCTTGGGAGCGGATATGACATTGTAGGCAGCATACATGGAGGTTGGCGGACATGTCAGGTCATTAAATCCCCAGGAATAATATCCGGGAGCTTTCACCCTTTTTGCAAAGTTCACTACATCGTAATACCCGAGTGTTTCCAGTTCTCCTGGTTTGGGGTTACTGTTCCTGAAATAATGAGGCCATCCTCCCGCCCGTTTCTTCAGGTACCCGGCATGATCGCACAAAGCAGGGTAGAAGGCAGCAGCATATTTAATCCTGGGATCAAGTCCGGCAGTGACAATGGTCAATGCCCCTCCCTGGCTTCCCCCGGCAACGGCAATGTCGGAACCGTTGAAACACGGAAGGGAATAAATAAAGTCAACTGCTTTGATACATCCCAGGTAGACCCTTTTGTAGTAATGGTTATCGGGGTCGTTCATCCTGATTGTATTATATCCGTTCAATGCACCTGCTGACAGGTTGTTATAAACCTCCGGGTCCAGGTTGACCGGAATACCGTGAATCCCAATTTCAAGTGTTATGATCCCCTGGGCCGCCATCAAGACATCTCCTGTATAAGGCCTGATTCCTGCACCGGGCACTTTCAGAATAGCAGGGTATTTCCCCTCCTTTTTGGGGATGGCAAGCATTCCGTATATCCTTGATCCGGGCCTTTCATTCTGGAAGCTGATATGATAAACATTCACATCACCGGTGCATTTCTCGGGGAGCAGGGTCATCCTTGAATCCAGTGGAATCTGTCGGGCATCGGCAATGGCTTTTGACCAGAAATCATCGAAATTGGATGGCTCAGTTGCCTCGGGTAATATTTTTTCCGGCTCATAACCTGCTGTAGCCAGTCCTTCATACCTCTTCCCGTCCACATTTGCCCAAACCCTCACGCGATAAAATCCCGGAGTTTGCATGCTCCCCGAAAACTCTGTCTTTCCGTTTTTGAGTACAACTCCGCTTTTCTTCACGTCAGGAAATCCTTCCGGACCGGTCTCATAATCGATGGTCACATTCTCCATCAGGTTCCCGTTTTGAATGATCTGGACAGAAAAATGGGCCTTTTCATTCAGGGAGTATTTCCAGTCCTGATGATCAGGCGATACGATGACTTTGACCAGCGGTGAACCTGCCTGTCCGTAAAGGCAGATGCTGAACATCATGGTTGCTGCAACAAACCACAGCCGGACGATCATTTTTTTCATGGTATGGAATTTGAAATTTGAAATTTGAAGAACAATAATAGGAAATGATTTGATAAAATCAACCGTTTTAAAAAAGAATGTTTGCCAAAGATTGTCCGGTACTTCGGGACAATACGCCAGAGTGCCCCTTTCCAAAGCGATTTTCCAGGGTTTTCGCAATTTTGTCACTTCAGAAAAATTTCAATTACCGGTATCTCCACATCCGGTTTTGCTACGGGCAGTGAAAGGCTCAGGTCGCCTGTCCCCTCAATTCCGCCACCCCTGTTTCTTTTGGGGGGTGCCGAGAATTTGATTTCCGAAGCATCATGAAGGAACTGAACGTATTTTACTTTCCCTTCATATCCCGGGAGGAGCAGGCTTTGCAGCGGATAATCGAGCAAGTGAATATAGAGCCGGTTGGTTTCCGGATTATAGGTCAGAAGGCTATTGTTCGGGGCAGTGAAGCCGGCTGGAGCTTCGGTGCATCCATAGATCGACCGGTTGTTCAGTTTCATCCACTCACCCATCCCTTCAAGTGCCTGATCGGCCCGTTTGTCAAATTTTCCCCTTGCAGTGGGTCCTACATTCAGCAGCAGGTTCCCTCCCTTGCTGACAGTTTCAATCAGCAATACCAAAAGCTGTTTGTTGTCTTTCCATGTATATTCGTCGCGGTAGTATCCCCATGAACCGGAGAAGGTCTGGCAGGTTTCCCAGGGCACCCTTTTCCCGTTCACTTCAGGCCATTTGTCAACCTTGTACTGCTCGGGAGTTACAAAATCCCAGCCACCTGGCACATCCTGAAGATCGGCACGGTCGTCAATCAGGATTTCGGGCTGAAGTTGCCGCACCATTTTAACCAGTTCGACCGATCCCCAATCGTCGCGTCCTTTACCGAACTCCCCGGGAAAAGAAAAGTCAAGCCACAAAATATCGATCTTCCCGTATTTGGTCAGGATTTCACGAACCTGGTTCTTCAGGTATTCCCTGTATACTGCCATGTTGCGGTCTTTGTTCAGGGCATCGTACTCTTCTTTTGTGTTTGCACGCATGGGATGGACCCTGTCAATCGTGTACTCGGGATGGTGCCAGTCAATCAGCGAATAGTAGAAACCGATCCGCAATCCTTCAGCCCTGAAAGCATCGACCCACTCTTTAAGGAGGTCTTTGCCACAAGGTGTGTTTGTGGCTTTGTAATCAGTGTATTTTGAATCAAACAGGGCGAACCCTTCGTGGTGCTTTGAAGTAATCACCGCATATTTCATTCCGGCTGCCTTTGCCTTTTTTGCCCATTCCGACGGATTGTACAAGTCAGGATTGAACACCTCAAAATACTTCCGGTAATCTTCGGCAGAAATCCTTTCACGGTTCTGCACCCATTCATGCCGGGCAGCCTGGGCATACAATCCCCAGTGTATAAACATGCCGAACCTGGCATCGGTCCACCATTTCAAACGCTGTGTTTTTTGTGCTTCGGTTTCATCCCATATTTTTGTCTGGGAGAAGGAACCATG
>CAYNBE010000279.1:0-3655 GCA_964395045.1 uncultured Prolixibacteraceae bacterium
GCGGGCTTGTTTCTTTCGCCTGCCAGCAGGCGAAAGGCAGGGAATTCGCATGTACATGATAATCATACCTGCTGGTGTTTTGTTAAACATGCTCATTTTATTTTAAATGCTTAGGTTATGTCCATTACCGCAAGATTACACATCGAAGGACACAGTAAGGAGAAGGAGGGTATCAGGGTTCTTTCCTGCAATTTCGGCTTTCGCCAGGATGTCGATGCCCGGGGAATGCAAACATCACGGGTAAAACCCGGTTTGATCAACCTTACTGTGAAAGGCACCGAGGATGCAGAAATTGTACAGTGGATGTTCAGCCAGGATTCCATGAAAAACGGTCGAATCACTTATTCCGGCTTTACCGGTTCAGGGCCGGTCCGAAAGGTGATTTTCCAGGATGCAATACTGGTAAGTTATTCAGAAAACTTTACCGATCAGTCGGATATCATCATTAATCTTACCATTTCAGCCAGAAAAATTACCATTGCCGGAATTGATTTTGAAACCTTCTGGTCTGATAAATTAAACAGATAATTTTCAATACCATGGCTTTCTTGTCTGAAATCCAGGTCACCGTCGACGGAAATTCCTTCAGGGATTTCACCCAGGTGAACATTGTCCAGAACCTTTATAAGACAGGGGAATTTACACTGGCCTGCCGTTTCGATGCTCTTGAAAATCCTGATGAATTTCTACTGGAACAGTCGCAGAAATTCCTTGGTAAACAAGTTGTTATCAAAGCAAAAGCAAAGGAGTACAACGAAGACGAAGTGAAGGAGTCACTGGTTTTCAGAGGAATTATTACCGGGGTTTCGGGTTCAAAAACAGGGTTGGCCGACGGTAACAGGATTATTCTTTCAGGGTACAGCCCAGAAATCCTGCTGAACAGAAAACCCAACAGCAGGGCTTTCCTCGACAAAACGCTGAAAGATGTGGTCAACGAGGTTCTCAAACCCTATGATGCCATGTTATTGAATCCCAAGGTTGAACCCAGAAACAAACATAAATTCAGCTACATCGTCCAGTATGAAGAGAGCGACCTTGAATTCTTACGCCGCCTTTCGGTACGTTACGGCGAATGGTTCTATTATTCAGGTGACAAACTTGTATTCGGGGAGCTTCATAAAGAGACTATTGACATGACCATCGGGATCGATACCGAAGAGCTGAATTATTCCCTGAACATCAAACCACTGAAGTTCAGTCTGTATACATGGGAATTGCTAAATCACAAATCGCATGAATACAAGTACAAGGCTGAAACCGCCGACAGTGAACTGACCAGTTATGGTAAATCAGCCAGGAAAGTTGCATTTGATGTTTTCCATGAAGAAGGGATTGATTATTACGAACATCTGAACCTGGAAGAAGCAAATGTAAAGGACGTTCTGGAGTCGGCCGGGGAACTGCAGGCCAAAGCCGATGCCTTGCGGCTGACTGAGATCAGGGGAAGGTCACGAAACTCATTTGCAAAGATCGGATATGCCGGGAATTTCAAGGCAGTGAAAGAAAGGGAACAGGGGACTGTTGACTATGGGGAGAACATCTTCACGGAAATAAACCACAGCCTCGACAACCTGTTAAATTACAGGAATGTTTTCTCTGCCATACCGGGAACGGCCAATATTCCGGGGAACAGCAATCCATATTGCATCCGCCGGGCTTATCCACAACTGGCCGAGGTCAAAGATAACAAAGACCCTGAAAAACTGGGAAGGATCAGGGTCCGCTTCTCCTGGATGGCCAGGGATCAAATGTCACCATGGCTTTATATTACAACCCCTTACGTCCACAAATCCAGCGGATTCTATTTCGTACCGTCGATTAACAGTGCTGTTTTAATCAGTTTCGAAGGGGGAGATATCGAAAAACCATACTGCCATGGCGCTTTCTTCGATAAAAATGCCTGTCCGGATGCCGGCTGGGCCGGGAACTACAACCAGAGTGATGCAAAGATTCATGCCATCCGGACAAAATCGGGGAACACCATCGAATTCCATGATTCGGAAGGGGGTGAGAAAATCGTGATTTACGATAAGGGGAAGCAAAATCAGGTTACCCTGAACAGTGCCGGTGGAAGATTGTCGGTACATTCCAACGTTCAGGCTCACATAACAGCCACTGATATGGCATCCATTTCCCTTGGCGACAAGGATAAACCCGAAGAAAACGAAGTTGTGGTCTGGCTTCAGGAGGATTTCATTAATATTGAATCAAAAAAAGGGAATGTTGAGATTTCCAGTGATAAGAGTGTGGGTATCAGGGCGATGCAGGGGACCATTTACCTTCAGGGAAAGAAAATAGTGCTGGATGCCTCAGAATCGGTTGAGATCAAAGGGCCCATGATAAAGATGGAGGGACAGACCTCTGCCGAAGTCAAGGCGGTGACGGTCAAAGTGGATGGTTCGGCGATGACGGAAATTAAGGGAGGAATTGTAAAAATAAACTAAAAAAACTGATCATGCCACCAGCAGCAAGAGTAGGAGACACGCACGCATGTCCAATGGTTACCGGATTGGTACCACATGTGGGGGGCCCGGTATTGCCGCCTGGCTGCCCGACGGTACTGATCGGCGGGATGCCGGCAGCCCGTGCCGGGGATATGGCAACCTGCACAGGGCCACCTGATGTAATCGCGTTGGGGTCGACCACCGTCCTGATCGGCGGAATGCCGGCAGCCAGGATAGGTGATCCGACAACCCATGGTGGGTCCATTGTGGTCGGTTGTCCTACTGTCATCATCGGCGGTTAAAGTTATAGTGATAAAGCCTGACAGAGTCCGGGATATTAACTATACTGAAATTTGATTTTACCAGAAGGCACGGTGAATGTCGCCCGAAGCCAGCCACCGGCCGTAAATCTCTGAATAAACGGATCCCTGGTTGACAGGTTCCGGGTCAAATATCCGAACCACTGTTCCCATCCCTGTTGAGTCATCATCCCCGCGCATGTCGGCAATGACTACCCAGTGGCTGTTAAATGCCTCTCTGAGACGGCGTGAACGTCCGCCTTCCTCAAACTCCACCATCACAGGGCCTGCCGGGATGATCTCATATAATTCGGAACACAACGGTTTGCTGCAGAAAACTGCAAAACGCAGTCCGTGTGCATTTGCAAATGCTATGGTTGCATCGGTCAGGTTCATTCCGGAAGGTAGCGACATGTTGTACAATCCTCTTTCATCGAAAAGGTTCTGGGGAGTATCGTTCTCAATCTGATGAAAATCCTTGCCTGTGATCATCTTCATACAGGCTTTCCAACAACTGTTTTCATCAGGCTGGGGACATAAATTCACACTGTGGTAAAAGGGAAAATGGGATTCTTTTTCCATCAGTGCATTCCAGGTTGTGGTTTCCACAATCCCATTACAGACCAACCCCTCCAGTTCCTGATATTTCCTTACAGCCCGCTGTGTTTCCTCATCATACAGATCGCCCAGGTTGTCCCTCCACATCAGGAACATCCGTTCTGCAAGCTTTTTTTTCACAGCAAGGACCTCCTCACCCCTGGATCCGATATTCAATTCAATGGGCATACCAAAAATTTATTACCATTTTATCTGTTTATAATATTTTGTTCATTAAATGTATCTTGTTGAAACAGATGCCTGCCTGCCGCCTGCCTGCCGGTAGGCAGGGCAGGCGGGGAATTCGCATGTAAC
>CAYNBE010000280.1:0-3624 GCA_964395045.1 uncultured Prolixibacteraceae bacterium
CACCTGCCTGCCGGTAGGCAGGGTAGGCAGGGCAGGCGGGGAATTCGCATGTAACGTATAATCATCTCAGTTTGTGTATCGTTATACATGCTCATTTCATTATATGCCATGGCTGCCAGAAAAGAAACTTACTGAAAAATGATCAGGAAACTCACTGAATAGGTAGATTTGTATCAGGAACATCATTTATGCTGAAAAGACTGCTTTATTCAATCGTCGTGCTCCTGCTGTTTTTAGGATGCAAAACCCGGACAAACTGTCCGGTATACACCGTTGCAACACTGAAGGGCCCTTCATCGATGGGGATGATACGGATGATCGACAGCCTGCATCAAGGAAAGGGGCATACACTAAAAGTAAAAATCCTGAATGAACCTTTGCAGGTCAGGAAGATGATGCTGGATGGGTCTGCCGATTTTGCCATACTGCCTATGACCATGGCTTCCATAATGTATAATAAGGGTTTGAAATATAAGTTGATAGGCGTTCCTGTGTGGGGAACCCTTTATCTGGTTGGCCAGTCAGGCGGTGTAACCAGGTGGGAAGAACTGAAAAACAGTCGGATTTATGTGATGGCAAGGGGAATGACCCCAGATGTGCTGTTCCGATACCTTCTCCAAAAAAATAACCTGGACCCCGACAGGGATGTCACACTTGATTATAGTTTTCCCACCCACATCGACCTGGCAAATGCTGTGGCGGCCGGCCGGGCCGGGCTGGCGATTCTATCCGAACCCTTGGCAACTCTTGTGATGCAAAGGAATAAAGCGGTGAAGGTGATCTTCAGCCTGGAGAAGGAGTGGAGTAGATTTGAGAATTTTAAAATAGCCGAAACGGCTTTTCTCGGAAAGGAAAGTGTCATTCAGAGTGATCGGAATATTACTGAAGCCATTGTTTCTGCCTATGCTTTTTCAACCGGTTGGGTGAACCAATATCCCGACAGTGCAGCTGTACTCATGGTGAAACATGGGATTCTGCCCGACAGCAACGTGGCGGTCCGTGCTATTCTGGGTTCCAACCTGAAGTTTGTAAGGGCTGATGAAGTGAAAAAAGAAATTGAGGATTATCTAAACGTTTTTTTTAATTTAAACCCGGATATTGTCGGAGGAAAAATACCTGATGAAAATTTCATTTACCGGTAAACAAATGATAAGCCTTGCCTCAGTCATCTGTATGTTAATCATATGGAAGATTGTTTCTCTGCTTGTCAATTCCGGTTATCTACTCCCTTCTCCGGAAAGACCCCTGATAACCACTTTTTCCATTCTCGCCGACAGCAGGTTCCTGGAAATAGCAGGTACAACCCTTGCAAGGGGTTTGGTATGCTTTGTAATTTCTGGGATTCTGGGCATTGGTACGGGTATCTTAACGGGGGTCAATCCATATGTCAATGCATTTCTGCGGCCTATCCTGGTAACGATCCGTTCCATTCCTGTGATCGGCATCATCCTTCTTGCACTGATCTGGTTCCATCCGGCATTGGTGCCTGTTTTCATCGGGATGCTCACCATGTTCCCGTTCATCTCCACCAATGTAAGCGACGGGATCAGGAGTATCGACGGTGAGCTCATCGTCATGGCGACATTTTATAAAATCAGCAGGAACAGGATCATACGGGAGGTATACATCCCTGCAATTCTGCCATTCATAGTCAGTGGGGCCTCCAGTGCTTTGGGAATAGGGTGGAGGGCCATTATCATCGGGGAGGTTCTCAGCCAGCCGAAATACGGAATCGGGACCATGATGCAAAATGCGCAGACATTTTTAAACGTCGATGCAGTCATTGCATGGACATTGATCGCCGTGCTGATCAGCTATGGATTTGAAAAAATTATTCGCTGGGCCGAAAAGAAAATTTTCATCTGGAGATTTTGAATATGAACCTGGAAATCAAAAATCTGGTCAAGAAATTCGACCAGTTGACGCTGTTCAGCGATTTCAGCATTTCCTTTCACAAAGGAACCATTACATCGATCCTTGGACCTTCGGGATGCGGTAAAACTACCCTGCTGAACATGATCGGCGGTATCGTGAAGCCAGACAACGGCCATTTGTCCGGGTTCAATGATCACCGGATTTCATACATCTTCCAGGATCCAAGGCTCCTCCCCTGGAAGAGTGTGGAGGAAAACATCGGATTTGTCGTCAGCAAAGACCTTCCTGCCGGACAAAGGAAGGAGATCATTGCTCAGCTTATCAGACTCATGGAACTGGAGGGTTTTGAAGGGTATTACCCTTCGAAGCTGAGCGGGGGGATGCGCCAGAGGGTTTCCATTGCAAGGGCTTTTGCATATCCTTCCGACATTATCCTGATGGATGAGCCGTTCAAGGGGCTGGATATCAAACTGAAATTAAACCTGATCCGGATATTTTCAAGGATGTGGCTGGCCGATAAAAGAACGGTCATTTTTGTGACGCACGATGTGGATGAAGCCCTTCTCCTCGGGAGCGACCTGATTGTCTTAAGCCGTCCCCCGGCACAAATCGTTATGAAAAAGCAAATTGATCTTCCGGTTGAAAAGCGTTCGCCGGATTCAGAATTTTTTATTGGATTGAAACAAAACCTGATGAAGGCGCTGGGAAATTAACTTCAAGTGCTTAAGGGACCTTTGGATTTGCCCCGTTCAGGTAGGTTTGATTAGATAATTTGCCTGCGAATTTTGTGGTAACTGCACGATTACAGTAACTTATCAACATTCGTTCAGGTTGGCTGCAATTTTTTTACATTTGCTTTTCCGTAAAATGTCAGATGAAAACGCATCATAAAATAATTATCGGCGACAGCCGCAGTATGACTGAGTTGCCCGACAATTCTGTACACCTGGTTATTACATCTCCTCCCTATTGGCAACTGAAAGATTATGGGACAAAGAATCAGATAGGATTTCATGATAGTTATGAGAATTATATCAACAACCTGAATCTGGTTTGGAAAGAATGTTACCGGACACTTCACAATGGTTGCAGGTTATGTATTAATATTGGTGACCAGTTTGCCAGAGCAGTTTATTATGGCCGGTACAAGGTAATTCCGATCCGGGAAGAGATTATTAAGTTTTGCGAAAATATCGGATTTGATTATATGGGAGCCATTATCTGGCAAAAAGTAACTACATCAAATACTACCGGAGGTGGTGTTCAAATGGGATCGTATCCATACCCCCGAAATGGAATATTAAAACTTGATTACGAATTTATCTTGATTTTTAAAAAACTGGGAGAAGCACCTAGGCCGACAAAAGAGCAAAAAGAACAATCTGTGATGACTTCTGAAGAGTGGAATACATATTTTGCCGGACACTGGAGTTTTGCAGGAGCACGTCAATCAGGGCACATAGCCGTGTTCCCGGAAGAATTGCCTAAGCGTTTAATTAAAATGTTCTCATTCAAGGGTGAAACGGTATTGGATCCTTTTGCAGGCAGTGGTACTACCTCTCTTGCTGCAAGAAACCTGGATAGAAATTCTGTTCTTTTTGAGATAAATTCTGAATTCATTCCGGTAATTAAAGAAAAACTTGAAATCTGTCAGAAAGACATACAGGGTACAATCTATGAATTTATTAGCCAACCTGAACCTGACATGGATTTTCGTTCGGAAATTCAAAAGCTACCGTATGTTTTTAA
>CAYNBE010000281.1:0-3555 GCA_964395045.1 uncultured Prolixibacteraceae bacterium
TCTGAAATAAATTTAAAGCACTAACCGGCAATACCTCACTCCTTACCCCCTCTCCAAGCCTGGAGAAAGAGGAGGGGGTGAGGTACAACCGCCAAACGGGATTAGGCTGGAACAAACAATGATAATCTGGTATACACGAGGGAAACAGGGAAAACACTACCCGGTAATTTCTTTATCGGACTGATTTCTTCCTTCAGGGATAATATTTATATTTGCAAAGCAAAACACCGATGATGCCCTGATAGCTCAATTGGATAGAGCAACGGCCTTCTAAGCCGTAGGTTATGGGTTCGATTCCCGTTCAGGGTACTTATTAAACCGTTCCCTACTTTTGTTACACCCGCTGACAGCCTGAAGCTACTTCCGGATGGGAGGAAGCAGAAAGCAGAACGTAGTTCCTGACCAACGAAAGTACATCAGGAAACTAGTAGTCAGTAGCCAATAATCAGTAATCAGTTATCCGAAATCCGAAATCAATTTTCATCAATCATTTCAAAAAATATATACAGTGATAAAGTACCATACATTGAATAACGGGAAGATCCTGGCTGAAATTCTTCCGGAAACCCCGTTAATTGCTGAAACCGCAGATATCCTCGATATGATGGCTGATGCCGGCTACAATTCATGCGACACCATGATGATCCGCCGTGAAACCTTTCATCCCGCCTTTTTTGACCTGAAAACAGGCAAGGCGGGCGAAATACTCCAGAAATTTTCCAATTACAGGATGAAACTGGCCATTATCGGTAATTTCACAGATGTCACCAGCAAGAGCCTGAAGGATTTTATCAGGGAAAGCAATAGGAGGGGGATTATCAACTTTGTTGATAATTCCGGCCATGCAATGGATTTGTTTAACCGGTAACTGGTGTCATTTACCGGATTTTTTTGAATTTTAATGTAATCAATTCATATATCCCAATACCGGGATGAATTCACTCAGTCAGGTTTTCGGGTGCATATGATTAAATGATTCATCATTGCAAAGACAATCAGCAGATTAAACTGAATAATTGGCCGAACAGTGAGGATTGGTCAGGTTCACTTATAAGCAGGATTTCAGAAGTCGCAGTTTTTTGTTAATTTTACCCCGTAAAATTGCTATTTTGCATCATTTGGCCGGATATCCGCAAGACATGAAAGATATGAGAAAGTGTTTCATACCCCTGTTTATAATGCTCCTGCTTCTGTTTTGCAGGTGCGGCAGCGATAAGGAATCTGATCGTTTTGAACTTCTTACCGGTCCGGTTTGGGCTTCTGACAGTCTTCTCGTGAATGGTGCAGATGCGGGAGGCCCGGGACAGCTTCTTTACAAATTCAAAGGGGATGCCAAATTCAACAAAGACGGGACAGGAACTTTCGGAAAGTATACAGGGACCTGGTGGTTTACAGAGTCCCAGACCCAGATTGTTATTTCTTCTGATTCGCTCCTGATTCCCTTGACCACCAGGATCATAGAGCTGACCACGAGCTCACTGAAAATCAGGACAGCAGTCCCTGATCCGGTCAACCTGCCCAATCAGTTACAAATCAGGATGACATTCAAGGCGAAATGATCAGGCATCTTCTGTTTATTGGATTGGTTTTTCTGGTCCCGTCTCATAGTGTCTTGGCTCAGCAGGGCTATATCCGTGGAAGGGTCACGGAACGTGAAACCGGAGCAGGTTTGCCCGGGGCAACAGTGATGGTCAAAAAAAACCAAGGAACCGTTTCTGACAGCCACGGAACCTACCTTTTAAAAGCCGATGCCGGGATTGCCACTCTCACTGTCAGTTTTGTGGGGTATCGCACCGAAGCAAGGGCTGTAAGAGTGATACCTGACGATACAATTTCGGTAAATGTCAGTCTGGTAAGTGAAATTTCGGAGATTGACCAGGTGGTTATCAGTGCAAGCAGAATTGAACAAAGGGTATCAGAACTGACGGTTTCGATGTCGGTCATAAAACCGGAAATCCTGACCGGCAACCATATCACTGATTCCCAGGAGCTGATCAATAAGACGCCGGGAATCGAAGTTCTCGACGGTCAGGCTTCCATACGGGGAGGAAGCGGTTATGCATACGGTGCGGGCAGCCGTGTACTTGCCCTGATAGACGGACTGCCGGTGCTGGCTGCCGATGCCGGCAACATCAGATGGCAGTTCCTGCCGCTTGACAATGTGTCCCAGATAGAAATCATCAAAGGTGCTTCATCCGTGTCGTACGGTTCATCGGCCTTGAACGGGATTATCAATTTCAGGACTGCGGATGCCTCTTCGACCCCTGTCACCAGATATTATATCGAATCGGGGTTTTACGGAGCTCCTGACAATAAAGCCTGGAAATGGTGGGATTCACCCAGGCTCTTTACCGGTACCCATGTTTCACATACCCAGCGATTTGGAAAAACCGACATCGGAGTGGGGATTAATTTTCTGAACGACAACGGATACCGTACACTGAACAATGAAAAACTCTCACGGCTTCATCTGAAACTGAAACACCGGAGCGGGAATGTGGAAGGGCTGTCGTATGGATTGGGCATCAACTCGGGAAATACGAAAAAGACAGATTTTATCCTGTGGGAGGATGCCGTCAATGGAGCCCTGAGGCAGAATGCTGAAACGGCAATTGAATTAAACGCTAATTTTCTGACCATCGATCCTTTTCTGACATACAGGAAGGATGATAAATACCGGCACGATCTGAAAGCAAGGATTCAGTCATCGGTTAACAAATATCCCGATTCGGAGAAAAACAACAGCAATGCATCGAACAGTTATCTTGAATACCAGTATTACCGGAAGGTGAAGGATTGGATTTCCTTTTTACTGGGCGTTTCGGAAAACTACAGTTCGATCAGATCGAATTTTTACGGTGATCACCACGGTTTGAATATGGCTGCATTTGCGCAGGGCGATCTGCAACCTGCCGAAAGGCTGAAAATCGTGTCGGGCTTCAGGTTTGAGTACAATGCACTCGACGGAACAACCGACGATCCCTCCTTGATCTTCAGGGCAGGGATCAATTATAAAGCTGCCGGCCACACTTTTTTGAGGGCATCCTTCGGACAAGGATACCGTTATCCTTCTGTAGCTGAGAAACATGCTGCAACCACCCTTGGAAGCGTGAAAATCTTCCCGAACATCGAACTCGAACCCGAATCGGGATGGAATTCGGAATTCGGGGTAAAACAAGGATTGAAAGCCGGCAGGTTGAAAGGACAGCTCGATGCTGCATGCTTCTTCTCACGCAGTTTTGACATGATCGAATATATCTTTGGAATCTATCCCGATCCGGTTGATGGTTCATTCAACTATGGATTCAAGGCTACCAATATGGAAGCATCCCAGGTAGTTGGATGTGATACTGAATTTTTCCTGACCTTGCAAACCGGAAGGATGTCGACCACCTGCAGCGGGGGATATACTTATCTGCTGCCTGCTGAAATCAACAGGGAAACTAAGAAAAAAACAGGTGCAATGCTGAAATACCGGCGCAGTCATTCTGCTGTTTTAAACCTGAACACCTCGGTGAACCGGATGGAATTTGGACTGGGAGTTTATGCCAAGTC
>CAYNBE010000282.1:0-3514 GCA_964395045.1 uncultured Prolixibacteraceae bacterium
ACATCCGGTGATATGATAACACATGGTCTGGTTTTCTTTATTTCACTCCCAACTTTGGTATCCATATTAACCAAAACAATTTCATATTGTGCTATTTCCATTCTTTCAGATCTTCATCTTCAAAAATATCTTCAATCAATAGCTGATCGTCTCCGTTTTCGTGTATTTCCCGGAATGCTTTTTCCCATCCTTTTCTTGATTCAGGGATTGGCTTGATAATTATATGTCCGTTACCCAGAATCATCTCAGCTTTTTCTTTAAATCTATATTTTTCGAGAAGAGCTTTACTTAATCTGAAACCCTTTGAATTTCCTATTTTTATGATTGGAATTTCCATGAAAAATTCAAAAATGTAATCACAAAGTTACTACAAAAAATAAAACAAAGATTTTAGTATTCAACTATTTAACATACATTCATGTTAAATAGACGCCAATTTCCTTACGCTATTCCCTTTCATCAGCCTGATGAGGGAACTCCGGTTCATCAGTACCAGTGACAGCACAATGATGAACATTCCGGTGAGAGATGCCCAATCGGGTTTCTCCCCGGCGACCAGGAGCCAGCTCAGACCTGCACCTGAAACTGGGATCAGAAATTTCCACACATTGAGTTCCGAAACTTTTACACCCGGACGTTTTAAAAGCCCGTACCAGATGGAAAAAGCCGCCGCAGAAATAAACCCCAGCCAGGTCAGAGCTATGTAATAATGCAGTGAAAAGGGTCCAGGTTGAAATCCTTCCACAAAAAGTGAAATAATGTAAAGAATCACACCGCCTGACATCAGGGAACCAGAGGTCAGAATAATGGGCGACAACCGACGTTTCGACCTGGATACCAACACATTGCTGTATCCCGAAGCCATGTTGTTCAGCATGAGCAATAAAATTCCCACCCATTCCAGCCTGTGCCTGGACTCAACGCCCTGCCTTCCAAATGAAATCAGTGCGATCCCCGCAACTCCGACCAGAAAACTGAGGGTCTTCATTCTGGTCATTTTATCATCCGGCTGGGTAACATGGGCCACCATCGCAACAAAAAGAGGCGATGCCCCGACAATCATTGCCCCCACTGCTCCCGGAACCAGGTTCATCCCCAGATAAAACAACCCGTACTGAAATACCACCTGAATCAACCCGATGGTAAGGATAAATCTCCATTCACGGACCACCTCCCTGAGATAGATCCCCCACCGCCTGTAAATGACCAGGACCATCACTCCGGCCAGAATAAACCTCATGGCACCGAACTGAAGGGGCGACTGAAACTGAAGTCCTATCTTGATCCCTGCAAATGCCGTTGACCATAACAACGAAGAAACGATCGCAAGAAATGTGGTAGATCGCAGCAGGTTTTTCATGTCGTTCCGGATTTGATGCAAAAATGGGATTATTTTCAGAAGTTCAGACACGCCACTCCATCCCACACAAAGAAAAAACGGTTGCCACCTGTTTACTGACCTGCGGATTTTTCAAATATTACGAGAAATATTTTGGGAGACATGAAAGGGAGAGAAATTCCATGTGACATTCCCGTCCCAACCTCGTCCTCAACCTTGACCTTCACCTCAAGGACATGGGACAAGGCACAGGCATTGCTAATAAGCTACAAAATGATTTTCCATGTCAAGGTTAGCCTTCTACAAGTCTGATACGACTGTAGGAGTCGCCAGAACTGACAAATAATTGGTTCCAAATTATTTTGTCAATTCTTGACAATTCTGTCAGAGCATGACCGAAGCGTCATGCCCGTCGGGTGATTAATTCATGTTTATGAATTAATCAGGCTAAGCATTTTTTTGTAATTTGGACGAAAATTATACGGCAACATGAGCTTGCATGATCTTATTTACAGCACTGAAATCAATTTCGGAACAGCTATCATCAGGCTGGTGATCAGTTTCGTAGCTGGGATGCTGGTCGGGATTGAGCGGGAAGCGCACAGCCAGCCGGCTGGTATGAGGACCCACATCCTGATCGCTATCGGCTCGACGCTCGGTATGCTGATATCCATCTATATTCCCCAGGCATACCCGGAATTTCAGAATGGCGATCCCGGGCGGGTTGCTGCCCAGGTTGTGACCGGGATCGGATTCCTCGGGGCAGGGGCCATTCTCCGGTTCGGGGCCAATGTCAGGGGACTGACCACTGCTGCTTCCATTTGGGCTATGGCCATGCTCGGACTGACCATCGGTGCTGGACTTTTTAAAATCAGTCTCGCTGCCACATTGATCATTCTTTTTTCCCTCACTATCATGGATGTCTTTGAAAAGCACTTTTTCCATGACAAGTTGTTCAAGAGAATTGAAATTACTGTCCGCAAGAAATCAACAGAACTCGACGACCTCCGGAAATTGATCCGGTCGCTGGGTATCCGGATACAGGACATAGACATCCGGAAAAATACAGGTGAAACAACCGACAAATTTATTTTTTATGTTTTTATTCCGGTAAAACTCAATCCCGTATCAATCAGTGCTTTGATTGAAAAGAGCGAGGGAGTGGTGGCTTATTCCATTGAAATGGTGGGCTAAGACTTTTTCAGTTCCGTAAGCAATCCCCTGCAGCCATCTTCCAGAATATCGAGCACCAGTTCAAAACCATCAGTACTTTCCATATATGGATCGGGAACTTCCTTGGATTCAATGGACTTGCAAAAACTTACCATTTTCCTGATCTTTTTTATGTCACTTCCGTTTCTGGCAAGCTCCCGGAGCCGTCTGATATTGTCATCATCCATCCCCAGAATGAGGTCGAAGCTGTCGAAATCGGTCGTTCGATCAAACTGCCTTGCCCTATGATCAAGGATATATCCTCTTTTGCCTGCCTGCCTGATCATTCTGTGATCGGGAGCCTCACCAGTGTGCCATCCCGACAATCCGGCCGAATCGGCAATAAAATCCTCTATAAGTTCTTCCTCTTTCACCATCTTCTTAAATATAGCCTCAGCCGCAGGTGAACGGCAGATATTTCCAAGGCAAACAAATAATATACGTTTTTTCATGCGGAAAAATTTATTGCAAAAATAAAAACTCCGGGATACTTTTCCCGAAAAAGGGATTGAAACTCCCCGCCTGACTGTCGGGCAGGCGATTCCGTCAAGGACTTCCTTATTGCGTTATTCGCTTACCCCGCGGCAGAGCCGACGGGGAATGCGCTCACCGGAATTCAATGACTGACCTTTTGAACCTGAAAAATTCCATAAACTTTCGTACAAAGTTTTTAGAATTGAAAATCAATGCATTGCAACAAGTATTGTCATTGTTATTTGATTTTCAATGTCAAGGTTAATCTCCTGCGAGTCTGTTACTACTGCAGGAGTCATCAGACCTGACAAATAATTGGGAACCGATTATATGTCAGCTCTTGACGATTTTGTCAGAGCATGACCGAAGCGTCATGCCCTTCGGATAATTCATTCATGATCATGGTTGAATCAGGTTAAGAATTCGTAAACTAAAACCCGATTCCTCATCAAAAAAAAATCCCGGACAGTTGCAATCATAATTAAAAAT
>CAYNBE010000283.1:0-3129 GCA_964395045.1 uncultured Prolixibacteraceae bacterium
TTACGGACTACTTTTGTTTTCATAATCTTAGAATGAAATATTTAAACCCAGATTATACACTCTCTGAAGAGGATATCCCAATCCGTTTCCTCCCATTTCCACATCCCATAATTTAAACTTACTAAATAGCAACAGATTTGTGCCGCTTACATAAAGCCTGCATTTCTCAAGCTTTATTTTATTCAATAGTCTTGCAGGTAGTGAATAACCGATTTCTGCACTTTTTAAACGTAAGAAATCGCCATCTCTCATGAAAAAAGTATTTCTGACCGTGTTATTCTCGATTTCATATGTCGATAATCTTGGCCATCCAGCAAAAGGATTTTGTGTTGTTTCCGACCAATAATCATCTGCGATAAATTTTGCCAGACCTGTCTCTGTAATACCATTACTTACGAATGGTGTCATGGCATCTGCATTGATCCAGAAAGTAGATCTTGCTGATCCTTGAAAGAAAAAACTGACATCCCAATTTTTATATCCGGAAGACAATCCAAAACCATAGTTTATCTCGGGTGTGGTAGGATATCCGATGGGTACCATATCCAACTCGTTGATGACCCCGTCTTTGCTAATATCTTTATATTTCAGATCACCCGGACGATATTCCCCGAAATCCTGTCGGGCTGAATTGGCAATATCAGCTTCGTCAATAAATAAACGTTCAGCAACATAACCGAAGGCTTGTTTAATGGGCCTTCCTATCCTTGTTTTCCAAGGATAATTTGTATAATCGGCTTCTTCAAAGAATAAATAGGTTGAACGGGCATATGTAAAAGTTCCTCGTCCAACAAGCCAAAAGTTTTTATTAAAGTTCTGATTATAATCCAATGAAACATCAATTCCCCGGCTTTTTGCTTTTCCCAGGTTGGCCTGCGGGATACTCCACAATCCCATTTCATCTGTTATATCGGTCCTGGTTTGAAGAATATTGGTCCTTCGCTCATGGAAAAGATCTGCCAGGATATCTACCTTTCCATCAAATAACCCGACTTCCAATCCCAGGTTGGTTTTATATGCCAATTCCCAGCTTATTTCCGAGTTGGGATAATGATTGATTTCCACTCCGTATTCGGTTATCCCGAAGTCATAACCCGTTGTATAACTATTACCGCCACCAATTGTAACATCCGACAGGTAGAAAAATCGATCCGTTCCAATCTCATCATTTCCTACCTTCCCATAGGTACCTTTTATTTTGAGTTTAGAAATCACATCTTCGATGCCACCCTTCCAAAAGGTCTCATTCGAAATATGCCAGCCTAATCCGATCGAGGGAAAAAATCCCCACCGATGCCCTTTGTCAAATTTCTCGGATCCGTTGTACCCGAAATTGAATTCTCCAAGGTACTTGTTATCATATGCATATGTAAAACGGCCAGCTAGTCCGAGATTCCGTGAAGGCAAGGATGCTGTTAACGAAGTGGCATCGGTGGTTGTTTCGTGACGGCCGGTGAATACAACCATGCCGCTGAGGCCATGCTTGTGAAATGCCTGATTGTATGCCAAAGATAATTCTCCATAAGTAATAGTGGAGATATCCCTGTCACCCGGATCATATGATAGATACTCCGTTCCTTGATCAGGATTGAGCTCGGTCAGATAATAAATATCTTTTAAACGGTCGTAACGGTTGACCTGATAAAAGAAAGGATTATATGACCTCGACAGATTATATAGTGAACTTCTGGTCGTACTTCCCAACATCCGGCCACTCAGCCCATCCAGCAATTGGGAAAACTCCTGTTCTAGTTCAAACTGAGCCAGCATCACCGATTCACTTTCCTCGCGATACCCTTTTACCATCTCGGCATAAGGATTCAAATATTTGCCTCCATCGTTTCCAAACAGGATATGTTCATCACGCTTAAATGTTTCATCCGGTTCGAAATAAGCTGGAAACCTGACGGGGCTTACATTAAGTGCATTTCTGTAAAGCGCACTCCCTCCCGGTATCGGACCTGTGTAGTCCTCAAAGGTTCCGTGCAATCTTATTTTGGCTTTGGTTGTATTGGTCAGGTTCAGGGTGATATTCGACCTGATCAAGTATTTTTTCAAATCTATATTATTGTTGAAGTTGTTTCTCTTGTCGACATTTAAAATCCCGTTGTCCTGCGTAAACGAAGCTGCAATGTAATATTGTGCCACTTTACCTCCCCCTGAAATATTCAGGTTCGCCTTCTGATTCATGGTCTGATCCTTAAATAATAATTCCATCCAGTCGGTGGCAGGATACGCCATTGGATTTGTACCCAGAATCGTATTCTCGATTTTTTCCAGACTGTACACGTCGGCCGACAATGGATTTCGTGTTTTAGCTGCCTCGTTTGCCATCTTCATATAGGTGATCGGATCGGCCATTTCAATTTCCTTCGTGGGTGAAGAAATTGAATTTTCAACCCGTAACGACACTTTTATCTTCCCTTCTTTCCCTTCTTTGGTGGTTACCATAACAACCCCGTTTGCTGCACGGGCTCCATACAATGCGGTACCGGTTGCATCTTTCAGGATAGAGAAACTGGCAATATCATCCGGATGGAGACGAGATAAATCATCAGGAGTCATCTCAACATTGTCAATCAGGATAAGGGGATTCACTTTTCCTGTTCCGAACGAAGCAATTCCCCGGATAAAGAATTCGGCATTGTCTTGTCCAGGTTCCCCGCTTGTCTGATAGGAGATCATCCCTGACAACCGGCCGGCAAAAGCTGTGGTAAGGTTGCTGGAAGGCACCCGCAGTTCATCTGTTTTAATGGTTTCAATGGATGAAATAACACTTTCCTTTTTTTGCTTTGCGAATGCCACCACCGTCACTTCTTCCAATTCATCAATTTTCTCAGCCATGACGATGTCTATCGTCCTCTGGTTTCCAACATCAACGATCTGGCTTTCCATTCCGATAAAAGAAAACACCAGTTTATCTGAAGGTTTGACTCCGACTGAGTAACTTCCGTCGTTGTCCGAAATGACACCACGGGTTGTCCCAACTATGGTGATGGTTACTCCCGGTAGGGCCTTGCCCTCTTTATCGGTCACCTTTCCTTTTACCAGGTTTTGCTGCGCGGGCTGATACTCAATTTGAGGAAAATGAGCACCGGACAAATTGACCTGTTTATCCTCCGTCAGCGG
>CAYNBE010000283.1:3139-3435 GCA_964395045.1 uncultured Prolixibacteraceae bacterium
GATCACCGGGTAAAGACTCAAAAAACAGTGTCGATGAAAATTCTGTATTTCCATTGACCCACAAAACGTTCAGCAATAAAAAAGACAGAGTTAACCTTAAACACATCCTGATTCCCTGAATATCGATTCTATGGGTCATGATGTGTGCTTTTTCATTTTTCATGCTTCAAAATTTAACTGATTAGCATTATTAATTTTTCTACTGGACAGAAATATTTTCACACGAATTCAATCAGATTCATTAATTATGATGATTGATTTACATCCACACATTTCACACTGATCCGGCTGAATAC
>CAYNBE010000284.1:0-3411 GCA_964395045.1 uncultured Prolixibacteraceae bacterium
GCCAATTCATTGAACAGCAAGAATTCCGTTCGGATTAACTGCAAGTTGGGTTAAAATGAAAATCAAAACCATCGTTATTGTTTCACTTGCAGTTGTATTCTTTTCCTGCAGGAAAGAGTTGCAAATTGTGACCCCTGAAAACGCGGGACAGTTGGAAAAACTGGCAGCCAGTGAAATCAGGAAATATATTTATTTACGTTCGGGCGAACTGGCTGTTCTTACATCAAAATCAGATCCGGGTAAAGAACAGATCATTCTTCAGATTGATCCCACACTGGAAGATCAGGAATTTTCTTTGCAATCAGACAATCCGGGAAGAAATAAGAAATTAACCATTTCCGGCGGATCGGAGATTGCCGTTTTGTACGGTGCTTATGAATTTGCCGAACAGCTGGGGGTCCTTTTTTATTTGCATGGCGATGTCATACCCGATGAAAAAGCAAAGTTTAAAATACCTGATGTCGATATCCGGAAAAAACCGGCCTTCAACCTGAGGGGAATACAGCCGTTCCATGATTTCCCGGAAGGGCCGGATTGGTGGAATGAAAATGATTATAAGGCAATTATCGGGCAACTTCCGAAACTGAAAATGAATTTTATCGGGTTCCATACCTATCCGGAACGGACCAATTTCAACGGAGAAGGGCCTAAAGCCGAACCGTTGGTTTGGATTGGCGATACCGGTGATGTGAACGATGACGGAACAGTGAATGCAGCTTATCCTGCCCTTCATTTTTACACCAGGGACAGTACCTGGGGATATGCTCCGACCCGCACGTCCGACTTTTGCTTAGGTGCTTCGCAACTCTTTGAGGATGATTATTTTGGTGCTGATTACATGAAGGGAATATCGCCCTGGCCCCATTCGGGCGAAGAAAACAGAAAGCTTTTTAACGATGTTGGCCGGTTATTGGGAAAAGCATTTTCATTTGCTCAAAAGCTAAACGTAAAAACTTGCGTAGGAACGGAGACCCCGCTTACAATCCCCCGTGTTATGAAAGAACACATGGGGCTGGTTAATCCGGGTGAAAATGAAATCCTGTCGGTTTACAAAGGTATCTTTACGCGTGTTCAGCGGGCAGCTCCTGTTGATTATTACTGGCTTTGGACCCCGGAACGGTGGACATGGAGCGAAGTGGAACCAAAGGATGTGGATAGAACAACAAATGATTTGCAACTGGCATACAAAGCATTGGAGGAATTGGGGAACCCTTTCAAACTGGCTACCTGTGGCTGGGTGCTGGGACCCCCGCGTGACCGGACCGAATTTGACAGAGCTTTGCCCAAGGATGTCCCGTTTAGCTGCATCAACCGGGGTGTAGGCTACAGCCCGGTGGAAAAGGGATTTGAAAATTTGCAGTCCCGCTCCAAATGGGCAATCCCCTGGATGGAGGACGATCCCGCCCTTTTGTCGGCACAGCTTTGGGTCGGACGGTTGCGGAAAGATGCTTACGATGCATACCGCTATGGCTGCGATGGCCTGTTTGGCATCCACTGGCGCACCCGGATTCTGTGTCCCAATGTTTCCGCTTTGGCCAAAGCTGCATGGGATTGTGACCAATGGAGTGTTTCAGCACCCGATTCGGTCAGAGATTTGCCGGTGAATGATTTTTATCGTGACTGGGTGAAATCGGAATTCGGAAGAACAGACACAATGCTTATCCGCTTGTTTGTTCATCTCGACAGTCAGGGATATGAGCAGAAAGAAGGGCACAAGGGTGATGCTCCGTTGAATGCTTCGGACTGGATCAAAGGGCCGGGAGCTTTGATGTTAAGGAGGGTAGATGAACAACGGATTGCACGGTATGATTTTATTCCGAAGATGGAAGCCTTTCGGTCTGAAATATCGGGGGCCGGGAATCTTGAACGGTTCGATTACTGGTTAAATTCTTTCAAATTCAATAAAGCCAGCCTCGAAACAGCACTTGCTCAGAAAAATTTCAACAAGGCTATTGATCAGATGAAAGCTGAAAAATCTGTTTCAAAACAAAAGGAGCTGGCCGAAAAAGCCCTTCCGGTAAGACTTGAACTGGCTCGGAAATGGGAAGAAATGACCCTCTGCCTGTTGTCAACAATCAGCACCAACGGTGAACTTGGCACACTGGCAAACCTGGAAATGCACAATATGCGGATGCTGGGTTGCTTGACCGGGCACAATCAGTTTTTGACCTCTGTTACAGGCAGGGAACTTCCGCCCGAAGCGTTTCCTTCCATAGAATATCCCGGCGAAAGCAGGATCATTGTGACCACCGATCAGGGAATTCTTGAAAAGGGAGAAGACTTCCGCCTCAGGATAAGGGTACTTTCACAGCCGGGCGAAATTTCCGGAACGATGAACTGGAGACCGCTTGGAGCCGGGAAATATCAGAAAAATGAACTTAAGCGATTGGATAGGAATGTTTTTGAAGCGATCATCCCGGCCAGTGCAATTTCCGGAGATTTTGAATATTACCTCTTCTGTCGGTACAGGTAAAGGAAAAATCGTTTATCCTGCAACAGCAAAAGACATCAATAAAACAGTTGTGATTTTAAAATAGAACTAATGAGATGAGCATGTCTAACAATACACCAACGGAGGTGATTATATGTTACATGCGAATACCCAGCCTGCCCTGCCTACCGGCAGGCAGGCGGCAGGCAGGCATCTGTTTCAACAAAATGCAGTAAATGAACCAAATATAATAAACAAATGAAAAATATCTCAGTTTTTCTTGCATTACTCTTGATTTCATTTCTGAGTAACAAGGTAAGCGCAAAGGACAAAGAGTCCCCGACAGCCAATATAGAACTTAAAGGGGAGATAGGTGAAGCAGAACGGTTGGCTGTTCAAAGAATATTCCGTGAACCCTTTACTTCACTTCCCTGGCTCAGGGCTGATCTGACGAATGAAACTGTATCAACGGAGGACAAAAACTGGTCTTCCGTTTGGTGCAGGCCTTTTAAAAATTACAGTGGGGATATTTCTGGGCGATATCTGGAATTAATGTCTTTCATCTCTGGTAAAAATAAAGATTGCCATCCTGTCTTACGTCAGTTTATAGAAGAACTTCCAGGGCTCCAGCAGCCGGACGGCCATTTTGGATGGGCTAAAATCAATTGGAATGATTCCATTGGTTTTATCTCCCTGGAATCTATCATGATGCCTGCTTTATGGGGAAATAGCCGGATATTATGCGGACTCATTGAGGCATATAAAGCTTTTGGCGATCAGGAACTGCTCCATGCCGCCCTGAAGTTGGGTGATTTTTATATAACTATTGCTGACAGGTTTACGGATGAAACAAAAATGCAGGAGTACAAAGAAGGGGGTACGTATGCGGCTGCTTATGTAACCTGCTATTTTAGCGCCATGGAAGTGTACCTACCCCCAATTAACTGGAATAAAAATTAAAAATAGTTTGACTGTTTTTA
>CAYNBE010000285.1:0-3386 GCA_964395045.1 uncultured Prolixibacteraceae bacterium
GCAATTTACAATGTAAGAATGAATAATTCAAAATCCAGACAGGAAATAATTTTCTCCGACAACCCCGGAGAGGACTTGCGTCCGATACTTTCAGAATATCAGGCAGATAAAATCTTCGTAGCAACCGAAACACGGGTTTATAACCTGTGGCTTTGTCACACTGCATGGTTTCAGGATTTCCCCCGAGTCATACTTCCGGCCGGGGAAGAAAACAAAACCCTGGATTCAGTGGTTTCGGTCTGGGAATTTCTGAGCAGAAGCAACGCCGACCGGCGATCGTTGCTGATCAATGTTGGAGGCGGTATGTTGACCGACCTTGCCGGATTTGCTGCTTCCACTTTCAAACGCGGGATTGGATTTATTAACATTCCCACTACGCTTTTATCACAGGTAGATGCTTCGATCGGGGGTAAAACGGGATTTAACCTGAACGGGCTGAAAAATGAGATCGGAACATTCAGGGAACCGGAAGCCGTTGTGATATACACTCCCTTTCTTCAAACCCTTGACAGGTATAATTTTCTGTCGGGTTTCGCCGAGATGATCAAACATGGTCTGATCCACAATCCTGCTCACCTCCGCGATCTGATGGCATTCCGGATAGGGAAACCCGACGAAGACCGGCTTCGCTCCCTGATCAGAGATTCTGTGGAAGTTAAAAAGCATTTCGTTGTCAATGATCCGGTTGAAAAAAATATCCGCAAAGCCCTCAACTTTGGGCACACTATCGGACATGCCATTGAAAGCCTGGCCTTGGAACAGGGTAGGCAGGTTTTACACGGTTATGCGGTTGTCTGGGGGATGATGGCCGAATTGTGGCTTTCCGTCAGGGAATGTGGTTTTGATGAGAATGAAGCTCTCCGTTTATGTGAGTGGATGAGCGAGCTTTATGGCAGGTTTTCATTCAGGCATGGAGACAAGGAACGATTGATCGCTCTGATGCATCACGATAAAAAGAATGAAAAGAACCGGATCAACTTTACGCTTCTTCCCAAGACCGGAAGTTTTGAAATCAACCGGAATATTTCTGATGAGCAAATCACAGAATCATTGGATTTTCTGCAGAATTTCTAACACATACAGATGATGAACAGTGTATCGGCTTATGCCGTCGAACCCCCTGTTGCTCCCTTGAACGGTAAAATTTTACTCCCTTCATCGAAAAGTATTAGCAACAGAATTTTGATTATTCAGGCCCTGAGTAAAAATTTCCGTCCGGTGAAGTATCTTTCCGACAGCGATGATACCCGTGTGATGATGGATGTTTTCGAATCGGAAAATCCGGTTTTAAATGTGGGACATGCAGGTACGGCCATGCGGTTCCTGACGGCATACCTGTCAACTTTACCGGGTGAAAGAGTACTGACAGGGTCCGACCGGATGAAGCAACGACCCGTGAGGATACTGGTGGAGGCATTGCAGAAACTGGGAGCTGGTATCGAATATCTTGGGAACACAGGTTACCCGCCACTCAGGATCACCGGAGGAGGATTACACGGAGGAACCCTTGAGATCGATGGCAGTGTGTCAAGCCAGTACATTTCGGCACTGCTGATGATTGCACCTGTTTTGAAGGGAGGTCTTACCCTCAGGCTGACCAACAGGATTACATCGCGTTCCTACATCGAAATGACAATCAGACTGATGGAACAATCAGGAATAGACTGTACATGGAAAGACAATGAAATCAGGATACCGGAAACCGATTTTAAATCGGTTGATTACAG
The DNA here is from genome assembly GCA_964395045.1 of uncultured Prolixibacteraceae bacterium. GTDB lineage: Bacteria > Bacteroidota > Bacteroidia > Bacteroidales > Prolixibacteraceae > UBA1413. The sequence goes on from CAYNBE010000285.1 coordinate 1,728, forward strand.
CGTCGAAGCCGACTGGTCGGCTGCCGGCTACTGGTACCAGATTCTGGGCATGGCAGGTAGCGGGACTCTGGAGTTGTGGAATCTTCGCCTTTCAGGCATTCAGGGCGATGAAGCCCTCGCTTCCTGGTTTTCGGAATACGGAATTGTCACGAACCAGACTACTGAAGGAGTGACCATTGAGCTGAAAGAATGGAAAAACCCCGGAAAGGTCTTCCTGAAGTTTCATGAGAATCCCGATGTTGCCCAAACCATGGCAGCTTTATGTGTGGCAAAAGGAATCCCCTTTCATTTTACCGGCCTGGAAACTTTAAAAATCAAAGAAACAAACCGGATTGTAGCTCTTCAGAATGAACTGCGGAAATTTGGGGCCAGGCTGAACGAACCGGCAGAAGGAGAACTGGAATGGGACGGAATGATCGATTATTCTTCACTTATGGAACTCCCGGTTATTGAAACTTATAGCGATCATCGGATGGCCATGGCCATGGCGCCAATGGCACTTACAGGCCGGAAGGTGATCATCCGGGATCCCCGTGTGGTTACCAAATCATATCCCGAGTTTTGGGAGCACCTGAAATCGGCCGGATTCCGGATCACAAATACCTGAATACATAATGCCGGTTCTTCTTACTGATGCAGGTTTATTACCGACACGAACAATCGGGAAAGCTTCTTTTTCACTCAATAAATGCGGAAAATGCATAGCGGTCTTTATTGAGGCTGGCGTTTACTTCCCCGGGATTCATAAAGCTTAATAAAAATCTTCTTTTTATAGAGTATCCAGGCCGGAATAAACAACAATCCGATGTACAAAAGAGCATAAACCAGGCTGATAAATTTCGGGTTTCCTCCTGCCGAAGTGAAATAATCCATGAAAACTGCCTTGATGGATGTGCCGCCAAAATGGTTTCCGTAAAAAAAGTACCCGACAAGTCCGGCAAGCACATATACTGAGATGGCATTCGACCCGAAAATGACCCAGGGCTTCGCAATCAGCCGGTAACCCTGATAGTCGATCAGGAACATACTGGTGGCCAGGGTCATGGAAGCAAGTCCGGAAGTTACCAACACGAACGAACTTGTCCAAAGAGCCTTATTGAGAGGGAAATGCCAGCTCCACACCACACCCAGTGTGGCGGCAAGAAAACCGGCTGTGAAAAGCCAGATTATCTTTTGTTCCCTTGAGCTTTTACTGACAAGCAGCTTTCCGGCCAGCATCCCGGTAATTCCTGAGGCAATGGCAGGAATAGTGCTGAAAATACCTTCAGGATCCCATGTTTTTTGCCACATCCGGCCAGGCAACAGATAGGTGTCAATCCATGCGGCAAGGTTCACCCCCGGTTCCAGCATGGGTTGACCAACACCCGGAGTGGGAATGAACATCATCGCAAGCCAGTATCCTATCAGCAGGACTGCTGCAATGAGAGCCTGCTTTTTCCAGTGAAGAGTGAGAAAAAGAAAAGCACAAACAAGGAATACGATCGCAATCCTTTGCAAAACACCAGCTACCCGGAGTTCGGCAAAATGAAATTTTGGGTAAAGATTCAGGAAGATTCCCACCGCAAATATCTTTACCGAACGCCAGCCGATTTTCAGAAACATATGCTTTTTTGGCACTCCGGTTTCCAGCCTTTTTGTATATGCCAGGGCAATAGACAC
>CAYNBE010000286.1:0-1000 GCA_964395045.1 uncultured Prolixibacteraceae bacterium
ATGCCGACCTGCCTCCTGTCATATACCCGATGCGGCTGATGCCATTGACTATGGTCATGTCGTGTCCGTGACTGGGATGCATTTTCAGGAGTTCCGGATTCTCCTTTCCTGTGGGCCAGTTCCCGATCTTTTTGCCATAATCCACTGAAATAGGATCGGAAGGATCGAGTCCCACAACCCTCCTGTTTTCAACATACACGCAGGGTACGCGATCGTCTGTTGCAGGTCTTATAAAGCTGTAATCGAAGCCGATATCCAGCGGGCCGGGTCTGATTTCCCCGTTCCCGTCGGGACCTCCTTCGGGACCAAGGCCAAGGTGCCATTTGCCAACAACACCGGTAGTATATCCTGCGCTTTTCATCACCGAAGGCATGGTGATCATTCCCGGGGTTATCAGTGCAGATGCATCACCGGGCAAAACGCTTGTACCATCCCTTCTCCATGCATATTGCCCGGTGAGCAATGAATATCGCGAAGGGGTGCTTGTGGCCGATGTGCAATATCCATTCGTAAATCTAAGTCCCTGATTTGAAATCCTGTCTATATTTGGCGTTTTCAGGCGCCTTGCACCGTAACAGCTGACGTCGCCATAGCCAAGATCGTCGGCAAGAATAATGATTATGTTAGGTTTTTCGACAGGCTGGGAAAAGCTTATCTGGGTCAGTGATGCAGAAATAATTCCGGCCGACCCTGTCACGAATTTAAGGTTCATTTTATTTGTCAGTTTCAAAGGGGAATGGAAAAATATCTGAAGGAACATGAGCATCATTCATCATCTGTTCTAGTTTCTTCACCAGTTCGGGTTTTGAGGCTGCCAGATCATTGGTCTCGCCTGTATCCGACGAAAGATCGTAAAGCTCAATGGTACTTTCAGCCGGATTGCCGGCATTTAATTTCACCGCTTTCCAGTCACCCGACCTTATTGCCATTTTACCACCCTGCTCATGGAATTCCCAGTATAAATATTCGTGTTTACTTTGCTTTTTACCCAGAAGTTCAG
>CAYNBE010000286.1:1010-3377 GCA_964395045.1 uncultured Prolixibacteraceae bacterium
CACTTGCCCGTGTTATGTCGGCAAAGGTTGGCAGTACGTCCAAGAATGCCGAGATGTGATCTGATACTGTTCCGGGTCTGACCTTCCCAGGCCATCTGACTATCATGGCTGTCCTGATACCGCCTTCATAGTTATCCCTCTTGTACCCTCTCAGTGGCCCGTTGCTGTCGAAATAATCAGGATCGGCTCCGCCTTCAAGATGGGGACCGTTGTCCGATGCAAAGATCACGATGGTATTGTTGTCAATGCCAAGTTCAACCAGCTTCTGCATTATCTCGCCCACATAGTCGTCAAGCCTGGTGACCATAGCCGCAAACGCAGCATGTGATTCAGACTGCGAGCCATAGGGTCCCTGTCTGAATTCCGGTCCGTCATCAACACCTTTATAAGCTTTCTCGGGTTCTAATTTACCCCTGAATTTTTGCATGTATTCTTCCTTTGCCACAAGTTCGGCATGAGGTATGGTTGTAGGATAGAACATGAAAAAGGGCTTGTTGCTGTTCGCTTCGATAAATTTCAGTGCTTCGGAATGAATAAGGTCGGGACTGTAGGCGCCCATGCGGCTGCTGTCATTTTCGTGAAGCTCTATCCTTTCCCTGTTGTGCCAGAGATGGTCGGGAAAATAATTATGTGCAAGCCGCTGGCAGTTATAACCATAAAACTCATCAAACCCCTGGGAAACGGGATCACCTTCAGTGTTGATGTACCCCAGGCCCCATTTTCCGTATGCTCCGGTGGCATAACCTGCATCCTTAAGCATTTCGGCAATAGTTACCGATGCGGCAGGGAGCGGCCACTGACCTTCGGGCTTCCATTCCTTGTTTCCCCTGATCGGGGTGTGACCGGTATGAAGTCCTGTCATAAGGCATGATCTCGAGGGAGCACTAACTGTACAGCCGGTATAATGCTGCCGGAAGAGCATTCCCTGACTGGCAAGCCTGTCGATATTCGGGGTTGAAAATTTCTTTTGTCCGTAGCAGCTCAGGTCTCCATAACCCAGATCATCAGCAAGAATGTAAACAATATTGGGAAGAGGTTTTTCTTTTCCCGCCTCGGAGCAGGAAACAACTGCAAGCGAAGCACAAATGGTAAGAGGGATGCTTGGTTTCATAAGGTTACTGGCAGGTTATGGCCCCGCTTCTTTGCCGGGACCAGAAATATGATACGCTGGTATTACAATTTCCTGATGCCGATAGTAAATGCCCTGCCCGGATTTTTTACCATGATCTGATCGATATCGTCATCTGAGAAACCCCTGTTCCGGAGGGCCGGCAAAAACGCTTCAAATATGTCAGTGTAACCGTTGAATGTTCCTCCTCCCGGCATTGCGGGATCAAACCATCCTGAATCGTGCGAGATCAATACTTTATGAAGGAGACCTTCATCCCTGAGCCTGACTATCCTGTCGGCATACCATTCAATACTGTAAGGGGATCCCGGTTCATTGTTCCCCACCCGGATTTTGTCGAGGGAGATCCAGCCTCCTTCCCTGGCAGCCTTAATGTTTCCCTCCATAGTCCCTCTCTCTGCATGAACCCATATGAATGCCGAAGGATCAACACCATTTTTTTTAAGTATTTCAATCTGTTCAAAGGCCGGACCGTCAGGGCCGGTGTGGGATGCAATCACCAGTCCGGTTTCAAGATGGGCCAGTGAAGCTGCGTTTATTATCTTTATGTGTTCCGGCGACAGATGATCATCAGGATTCACCGCGATCTTGATAAATCCCGGTTTGATCCCTGTTCCCTCAATGCCGTTCCTGAATTCATCTATCCATAATTCAGCAATTTCACCGGGATCCATTCCATAAAAACTCTTAGGAATGAACTTGTTGCTCTGGGCTCCATAGTATCCTGTGTTGGTAATGAAGTTAACCCCCGAAACCCTTGAAAGCGACTTCAGCAACAAAGGATCTCTTCCCAGCCATTGAGGTGTAGCCTCTACAATGGTCTTAACTCCGCTTTGTTTTGCTTCAGCAACATAAGGAAGAGCCTTTGCAATTACCGAATCCTTATTCCACCTGAAATAACCTGTGCTGTCGGCTCCGATGAAATCAACCAGTATATGCTCATGTTCAAGCGTAAGGCCCATCCTTCCCGGGGATTCCGGACCGTTGACCGTCATAACCACTGCATCGGGAGGACGTTTGCAGGTAATTATCACAATTCCGAAAAGGAGAAAGAGGATCAGCCATAAAATGATCTTAAAATCATCAAAATCATCCATTTCCATAGCCTGTGAGTTTTCAGGGTTTTCGACATAAAAATAAAACAAATTCTCATATTTCACGAACAAGCTGCTGCAATATCCCGATGGAGCGTTCTGTTTCGTCTTAGATCGTTTTTTTTCTTTTTAACAACTACTTTT
>CAYNBE010000287.1:0-3363 GCA_964395045.1 uncultured Prolixibacteraceae bacterium
AATTTCATCTGTTTATAATATTTTGTTCATTAAATGCATCTTGTTGAAACAGATGTAATTCGCATGTAGACGTTAATCATTTCTGTTGATGTTTCGCTAAACATGCTTATTTTAAGTCTAAGTAAATGTTTGAAAAGATGGAGCCTGAGAGAAATGTGTTCTCCCGCAAAAAAGTGATTATATCCGGAGGTTTAGGGTTCATCGGATCCAATCTCGCAATTAGGCTGGTGGAATTGGGAGCTGACGTAACGGTGATTGACAGCCTCATTCCGGAGTATGGGGGAAATCTGCGAAATGTGGAACCGGTCAGGGAGAAGGTCAGGATCAACATTTCAGATGTAAGGGATGAGCACTCACTCCGGTATCTGGTTCAGGGGATAGATTTTTTTTTCAACCTGGCTGGCCAGACCAGCCACCTGGATTCCATGGAAAACCCGTTTACTGATCTTGAGATCAATGCAAAGGCTCAGCTTTCGATCCTCGAAACCTGCCGGAAATACAACCCTGAAGTAAAGATCGTGTTTGCCAGCACACGGCAGATATACGGAAATCCGAAATATCTTCCGGTAGATGAAAACCATCCACTGGATCCGGTTGACGTCAATGGAATCAATAAAATGTCGGGTGAAATGTACCATATCCTATATAATAAGGTTTACAGGATACAGACAGCCGTATTAAGGCTGACAAACACTTATGGCCCCCGGATGAGAATCAGGGATTCCCGGCAGACATTCCTTGGTATATGGATTCGGAATTTGCTGGAAAACAAAATGATAGAAGTATATGGGGATGGCAGTCAGCTCCGTGATTATACTTATATTGATGATGTGGTGGATGCTTTCCTCCTGGTAGCCGGGGCTGACCAGTGGAACGGGGTTGTTTTCAACCTCGGGCATGACCATCCCTATACTTTGAAGGAAACTGCTGAGATCATGATTAGGCAGAACCGGGGAGGCAGCTATATCTTCAGGCCATTTCCTGAGTTTCTCAGAAAGATTGATATTGGAAGCTTCTACAGTGATTTCGGAAAAATCAGATCTTCGTTGGGATGGTATCCGGTGGTTAGCCTGGATGAAGGCATCAGAAAAACCATCGGATATTACCGTGAAAATCTCAGATATTACCTTTGAGTATTGTATGAATGCAAAGAGTTGCGGGTATGATCCTGTTTAACGATTTAAAAAGAGAAACGGAACCTTTCAGGGAAGAAATTCTTCGTGCAGTTTCTCGTGTGCTCGATAGTGGTTGGTTCATTCTGGGAAAGGAAGTTGAGTCGTTCGAGTCGAATTTTGCCGGATATATCGGCAGCCGTTATTGCGTGGGTGTTGCATCAGGTACCGAAGCCATTGCGCTTGCCCTGATGGCATACGGGATTGGCAAAGGGGATGAAGTGATCACATCCAACCTGACTGCTTATCCCACCATCACAGGCATCATGCAGTCGGGTGCAAAACCTGTGGTAGCAGATATCGAAAGTTCCACAGGACTCATTGATCCTTTCGGGATTGAAACCAAAATAACCCCTTTGACCAAGGCAGTGGTACCGGTCCATCTATACGGACAAAGTTGTGATCTGGATGTGATTGCTGAAATCGCAGAAAGGCATGGTTTGATTATGATAGAGGATTGCGCCCAGGCGGCTGGTGCCACCTACAAAGGCCGGAAAGTCGGAACAATCGGTCATTGCGGTGCATTTTCCTTTTACCCGACAAAAAATCTGGGGGCTACCGGCGATGGGGGGGCCATCGTCACTTCCTCGGAACTCATATACAGAAAGCTGCTGTCGCTGAGGAATTATGGTCAGACAGAGAGATATTATCATGATGAATACGGGCTGAACAGCCGTCTTGACGAAATTCAGGCAGCTATCCTGAATGTGAAGCTTCAATATCTTGACCACTGGAACATGGTCAGGCGTCAGATCGCTTCGGTATACAGGCAACAATTGCACACAGTGGAATGCCTCGAAGAAAAAAAATACGGAGAACCGGTGTTTCACCTGTTTGTGGTTAAAACCAGCTACCGCAATGAGTTGATGAAGGTTCTCCGTGAGCATGGAATACAGACCCTGATCCATTACCCTGTACCTGTAAACCGGCAAAAATCGTTCCCGGGACAAAAGGATGAAATTCTGGGAAATTCATACAATTTTGCGAACTCCATCCTGAGTCTTCCCCTTTATCCAGGTTTAAGTCTGCAGAGCGTTGAAACGGTAATAAAAAAGATAAATGAATTCCAATCCTGAAAATCTTCTCGTTTCGATTATTATTCCGGTTTACAATGCTGAAAAAACAATCGGTCCGCTGGTCGATGAACTGGTCGTGAAGTGCATATCCCTCTTCAAGCTTGAAATCATCCTGGTAAATGATGGTTCATTGGATGGTTCGGAGGAAGTTTGCATCGGACTGACCGCAAAATACCCGGAGAATGTAATCCTCTATACGCTTGCAATTAATTCTGGAGAACACAATGCTGTCATGGCAGGTTTGAACCATTCATCCGGAACGTATGCGGTCATTATGGATGACGATTTTCAGAACCAGGTGTGTGAAGTAATCCGACTAATCCATTTTATGGCTGACAACGACTATGACGTGGTATATACTTGTTATAAAGAAAAGAAACACTCCCTGTTCAGAAATTTCGGAAGCTGGTTCAACGACCAGGTCGCAAATCTGATGCTGAAAAAACCACGTCATCTCTACCTGTCGAGTTTCAAGATACTCAACAGGTTTATGATTGATGAAATCATCCGGTACACGCTGCCTTTCCCTTACATCGACGGCCTGATTCTGCGGTCAACAAGAAACATCGGGCAACTGGAGGTAGCCCACCATCCCCGTCAAACCGGAAAATCGAATTATACCTTCAAAAAGCTGATATCCCTCTGGCTGAATACTTTTACCAATTTTTCAATTCTGCCCCTGAGAATTGCCACCATCCTTGGTTTCGTTTTCTCACTATTTGGTTTTGCAATCGGAATAGCCACCTTTATTGAAAAACTCTCCAATCCGGATATTCCTGCCGGGTATACCTCGATGATTGTGGTTGTTTCGGTATTTGCAGGAATCCAGCTGATTGCTGTCGGAATTGTAGGAGAATACCTCGGCAGGGCATTTATTGCACAAACCAAAAAACCGCAGTACATCATCCGGAAATCTTATAAAAAGGGAGTTCCCGATGGAAAAAAATGAATATTTCAGGATGTATACACTGGAAACCGATTTTTGGTGGTACAAAACGCTTCATGAACTGGTCAGTCGTACCATCGGGGAAAGTGTTCCGGAGGGCAGGATCAGAATGCTGGATGCGGGGTGCGGGACGGGAAGAATGATGCAAATACTGTCGAAATTCGGAGAA
>CAYNBE010000288.1:0-3358 GCA_964395045.1 uncultured Prolixibacteraceae bacterium
ATTACGAAAATTGTAGAGATTAACATTGAAAATTTATACGAATGAAAGAAAATACTTTAGCCATATACTTAACTCTCTAAATACACATTTTCATACCAACTCAGGAATTGTTATTTTTGAGGTATAACCAGATGGGTGATATGGAAGATGTTTATTCAAAAAGTCGGCATGTATGTCAGGATAATACTATTTCGGCTGAAGCAATCAGGGAACTATGGTCGAAAACCTATAACACGGCAGGTAAACCCGATTGGTCGCATATTCTTCCCTATTATGATAAGGATATTTATTTCAGGGATTCTGTTCAGGAAATTCATGGGATCGTTGAGTTTACTGCAATGACCGAACGCCTGACGAAGCGATCAAAAGACCTGAAAATGAATATTGTAAATGTTGTTATGGAAGGAAATACGGTATTTGTTGAATGGGAAATGACCATTGCATTTAAGAAGAACCCGAGCTCCCTTTTATTTGGTGCCAGCCGTCTTACCATCAACCAGGAAGGGAAAATTGCACAGCAAAGAGATTACTATGATTTATGGGGCGATATTTTTGACAACATACCCCGGTTTGGAAAAGCCTACAGAAAGTTTATGAAAAAAAAATTTGGCTAATCCCATTGATATCAATACACAATAAAAAATCTATGGACACTAAAATGAACAAAAATGAAAAAGACATTTTTTATATTTATCCTTCTGGCCTTGTTTAACAATCACCCTTTAAATGCCCAAACTGGTTTGCGTGTTGGGTTCAAAGCTGGTTCTAACTTTGCAACCCAATATGGCATTAAACCCGCTGGTTTATCTTATGATGTAGATTCAGATTCCAGGAATGCTTTAACAGGCGGGATCGTGTTGTTCTTCCCTGTTACCGAAGCATTTGGAGTGCAACAGGAATATCTTTATTCACAAAAGGGTTCGGGGCAAAACATTTCAATGACCCAACCTCCCCTAACCACCTCTACGAGCTATAAAATCAACTATTTCGAAATGCCCCTTGTTTTTCGATACAACTTTGCCAACATTGGCATACTTCACATTTACGGTAGTAGTGGTTTTGCCCTTTCACTACTTCTGGATGGAAAGTACAGCGTAGATGGAATGATCGACATGGGGGCAGCGAAGGTACCAATAAACGAATCGGGTAACACCGATGGACTCGATACATTTGATTATAGTCTTATTTACGGATTTGGGTTTCAGCTGCCACTTTTATCTAAGGATTGTTTTTTCGACTATCGCCAGACAATCGGGTGGAACACGCTGCAAATGCCTACATCAGGAGGTAATGAGCTTGCTCCCTTGCGTAATCAGACCTATTCCTTAACCGTAGGAATGTATTTCTGATTTATTAGTATCTCAGATTCCCCTGAATAGAAGCTTTGTCAGGATTCATCACTTGCTGTTTCTGATTATGCATTTCGATAAAAAATTCATTCAGTATTACAAGGAATACCAGTGGTCAAACGTGTTTGCCATGATCAGGAACAACCGGTTAGGTCCCCGGATATGCAACGATGATTTTACCGGGAAACTGGTTGTCATTACCGGAGCCACTTCGGGGATTGGCTACCATACCGCCAGGAAATATGCTTCACATGGTGCTGACTTATTGTGCATCAATCGCAACATCCAGAAATCAGAAGCCCTCTGTCATGAGATTAAAAATACATTTGGAGTTGGATGCAATTACCTGATTGCCGATTTAAGCAACCTGGGCGATATACATCGGGTTGCTGATGAACTTAACAGGCTTGACACTCCCATTCACGTGCTGATTCATAATGCAGGTAATTACCTGACAAAAAGGGAATTAACAACGGATGGACTTGAAAAGGTTTTTGTTGTGCACTATCTTTCTGGCTTTATCATCATTTACCTGCTAATGGGGAAACTGAAATTGCAGGGAAAGGCACGGATCATTCTCGTCGGATCGGAGGGGCATCGGTTTGCTGCCTGGGGATTGAGGCTTGACGATTTGAATTGGGAAAGACGCAGGTACTCAGGATTAAAAAGTTATGGATCAGCAAAAACAGCACAGCTTCTGTCTATGATTGTTTTTGCAGAAAAATTTGAAAACTCAGGTGTTGTGATCAATACCATGCACCCCGGAGCTGTGAAGACCGGAACTGGACAGGATAACGGACCTGTGTACCTTTGGTTCAAACGGAATTTTTTCGATAAAGTATTAAAATCGCCCGAAATATCGGCTGAAGCATTATATTATCTCGGAGTTTCAAAAGAGGTAGAATCTGTTACCGGAAAGTTCTTTAACCTGACAACCAACGAAATACCTGCACCTCCGGCTCTTGACAAGGAAGTTGCCATGGAGCTCTGGGAGAAAAGCCTTGAATTGGGCAGACTGGTTTGAAATAGGATGAATCGGGATATGATATTTGAGATTGAGAATTATGTATGATAATCTATTTGATACCATTGTGGTGGGCGGGGGCATCGCCGGATTGACTGCAACTGCTTATCTGGCAAAGGCAGGGCAGAAAGTCATACTTTTTGAAAAAAACAGGGAATGCGGAGGACTGGTAAATTCCTTTACTCGCAACGGCTTTCATTTCGATGCCGGTGTGAGGGCTCTTGAAAATGCTGGAATTATTTTCCCGATGTTAAAGGATTTAAACATTCATCTTGATGTAGTCAGGAGTCCAGTGTCCGTTGGTATTGAAAACGAAATTCTGCACATCGAAAGCATCAGCAGCCTGTCAGGGTACCGCGACCTTCTGATCCGGTTATTCCCTGAAAGCAAAGGAGAAATTGATAAGGTTCTGAAAACCATCCCGAAAATAATGAAAAAAATGGATGTGCTTTACGGCATCGAGAATCCTGTTTTTAAGGACCTGAGACGAGACAAGGCTTTTCTTTTTAAAAAACTGCTGCCCTGGCTTCCGAAGTTTATATTAACTGTTGGAAAAATCAACCGGATGAACATGCCGGTAGAAGAATATCTGGATTCAATCATTCAGAATCCCTCCTTAAAGGATATGATTTCTCAGCATTTTTTTAAAAATACACCAGCCTTTTTCGCATTGAGCTATTTTTCGCTCTATCTCGATTATTTCTATCCCAAAGGGGGTGTTGGAAAATTATCAGAATCCATTGTGAAAAGAATATCGGAATACAATGGGATGATCAAGTCAGAAACCAGGATTACGAAAGTATTGCCAGGTAAGAACCTGGTTATTGACCAGAATAGTCTCGGTTATGAATATAAAAACCTCATCTGGGCTGCCGATTTAAAAACCTTTTATACAATAACAGAAACAAACGAACTGTCATCCGATATCCGGTTGAAATTTACAGAAACAAAAAAATTCCAGGTGCTTTCATAGAAGAGCCTGCAA
>CAYNBE010000289.1:0-3333 GCA_964395045.1 uncultured Prolixibacteraceae bacterium
TAGAACTCACTTTAAAGGGCGGGGGTACTACAGGAACACGGAATCCGGGAAGTGCTGATTCCGGCAATCAGCTTAATGTGTAATTTTCTTTGGCAATGAAAAAGCAAACATATCTGATCACCAAAAACAATACACCCCGGAAGGCCCTCTTCCCGGTCATTGATGCCCATAACCATCTTTGGGGAAACTGGCAGGTTGAGAAAGTGCTTCAAACGATGGATGAAGTTGGTGTTATCAGCTATTGCGACCTCACGGGAAACGTCCACATCGAATTTGCAGATGGCGGATATGTTATTACCCCGGGAAATATCTCAGATTTTTTCAGGAATTGTCCCGGAAAATACCCGGGCAGGTTTTATTGTTTTACGATGGCAAATTTCTCGCAGCCGGTAAACATACCTCTTTTCATTGATTCTAAACGGTTTGTTGAAGAATGCATCGAAACATTAAACGATCATGTGCAGCGTGGTGCCAAAGGGTTTAAGGTATTAAAAGAGCTCGGGCTCCATTATCGTGATCCTTCAGGTGCGTTGATTCATACGAACGATCCAAGGCTCGCCCCGATATGGGAAGAAGCAGGCCGTCTCGGGATTCCGGTATTAATCCATCAGGCCGATCCTTCCGGTTTTTTTGAAGAAGTGATTCCCGAAAACGAACATTATGAATCGTTGGTAAAATATCCCTCGTGGGGGTATGCCGATCCGAAGTTTCCCCGGAAGATCGAATTGCTCGAACGGCGCAACGACATGATCAGGCAGCATCCGGAAACAATTTTTATTCTGCCGCATGTTGCTAATTACGCAGAAAATCTATCATACGTATCGACGCTATTGGATGATAATACCAATATTTACCTTGACTTTTCGGCAAGGCTCGATGAGCTGGGACGGCAGCCGTACTCAGCAAGGGAATTCTTTATAAAATATCAGGATAGGATAATATTTGGTGCCGATATGCCTGCAAACATTGAAAGCTCTGCTGATATGTACAGGACCTGTTTCAGGTTCCTTGAAACCTTTGATGAAGGATTTTATTCGCCATTTTACGATGGGACATTCGACTATGCACGCTGGCCAATATGTGGCATTGGTTTGCCGGAAGAAGTCCTGAAAAAAATCTATTTCGGGAATATCCTGAAGATTATCCCTACGCTAAAAGAGGATTTGAAAAATTATTTACCAAATAGCTAAAAACAACGAACAGAATGATTAAAACAAAGGTTGGATTTATTGTGTACGGTGTACACAAAGATGGGCTTGCAGACCCGATGGGGACACCCTTTATTGATGATAGGATTGTAGCCGGGGCAAAACAGGCATTGAAAAACGAAGGAATTGAATTGGCAGAATACAATCTGGTTGTAGCATCGAAAAAGGAGGCTAAAGAATGTTTCGGTGTATTTAAAAAGAACGGTGTAGATGCCATTGTTTTGTTTACAGGGACCTGGGTTTGGGCAGCACATATGGTTGGTGCGCTTCGCGATTTTGCCACATCCGGTAAAGGTATTGTGGTGTGGACAAATCCGGGCAGTCAAGGATGGCGGCCTGTCGGAGGTTTGGTATTGCATGGGGCCCTTAAAGAAATCGGGCTGAAACACCGCTTTGTTTATGGTAGTTTCGAAGACCCAGAAGCAGTTGAAAAAGTAACTTCTTATTGTCGCGCTTCGGCAATGAAAAACTCGCTGAATATGGCTACAATAGGCGCTTTCGGGGGCAGGGGCATGGGACAATCCTGCGGTGTTGCCGATCCTTCACAATGGATGAAAATATTCGGAATTGATATCGATTTAAGAGACACCACCGAATTGTTGGAAACGGCAAAAAAAATCAGTGCCAATGAAATCGCAGATGCACGGAAAAGGATTCAACCGTTGTTTTCTGAGCCTATACCGGAAAACGATCAGTCTGAGCGTTCGATCAGGCTTTATCTGGCCATTAAAAAGCTGGTTCAGAAAAATGAATGGGATTTTTATACAATCCAGTCATTTCCAGGATTGGGCGACGAATACAGTGCAACCTGTTTTGCCCAGAGTATGATGCTTGAAGATGGTATGGGTACATCAACCCTGGGTGACTTTAATACCGCCCTGACCGTAAAATGTTTGATGGATATGGGCGATGAACCTGTTTATTATGGTGACCTCCAGCATATCGACAAGTCGAACAACGAAATAAAGATAATTGGGGATGGGGCTTGTCCTCCTTCATTAGCGGGCATACTGGGCCCTGCGGGTTTCGCTGAGCATGGAATCCCGACAGAAGGGGAAGCCGGTGGCCTGTCCATTAAACTGGTTTGTAAAGCAGGGAAAGGTGTCCTTGCCAGGTTAGGGAGGAATGACGGGCAGTTTGAAATGGTTGTTACGAAATGTTCCATATTTGAACCACCTGCTGATCAGCTCGAACAACGGAAGAATGAGTGCGGCATCCCATTTTGGCCACATGGATTTGTAAAAGCAGAATGCGACATTGACGAACTGTTGCAGGCATGGAATAATGAATATGCCTGTCTTGGTTACGGAGAACACCTTTATGAAGAATTGATTGCTTTCTGTGAGTTGACAGGGATTAAGGCAAAAGCGCTGTGACAAAAAAAATATTTAGCCGAAGTGGGAACTGGGAGGTCAAATGCCTCCCGGAGGATGGCGCCAGGCTTTCATCCCTGAAATATCAGGGATATGAGCTGTTAACCACAGCGCCGGGATCATTTATCTCCCCCGTTCAAGACTACGGGGAATTTGAAAACCGTCCGGTTTATGGCTATGATGATTGTTTCCCGACAGTTGATGAATGTAAGTTTCCACTTAATGGGTTTATTTGCAGGGACCATGGTCAAATTTGCTGGGAACACTGGAACGTTGAGGTTTTAACAGGTAAATTAATTTGTTGGGTTGAGACAGATAAACCCCCTGTTAAGTTCAGTAGGATATTGGAATTTTCTCAGGATTCGATTCTTTGGCAGTTTGAAGTGGGGAATAAGTCTGGGAATGCTTTACCTTTCCTGCACATCATGCACCCATTGATGCAATTAAATGAAATCAACAAGGTTGAAGTACCTGAATTTGGATCAATCCATGATGAAAACAGTCAAACTCAACTTCCCTATAATAAGTCGGAAACAGTTTCCCAATTGCTGAATTCAATCCCGGAAGGAAATTATAAAATGATTTTACTGAGAGATATCAAAAAAGGTACTTTCCAGATAGTTTTCAATAACGATAGGATTCTTGAAATCAGTTTTGACCGTGAATTATTTCCATCACTTGGGATATGGTGGAATAATTCAGCTTACCCCGTTCAAAAAGGAATACGACGGATTGAATGTGCTTTCGAACCT
>CAYNBE010000290.1:0-3324 GCA_964395045.1 uncultured Prolixibacteraceae bacterium
ATAAAAAAGCTGATGGATTTGTCTTCCAGTCTGTTTAATATCCGGACAGCCTTTGTTTATGCGATTGACGATGAAAGGTACACCAATGAGATTGCCGGGAACAACGGCGATTACCAGGAATTTTGCCGCATCATACAACAGGAGCTGAAGTACAAATGCATCTCATGCGACCGCGATAAGTTCAAGGAAGCCAACCGGACGCGGAAACCGGTTTTGTACCAGTGCTACAATGGTTTATATGAAATGTTTTTCCCCTTGTATATTGAAGATTCGCTGGCCGGGTACCTTCATTTCGGACAGGTACGTTCAGAAAAGGATTTTCAAACCGTTGCCCGGGAATGTTCCCTTCATGAACATCCAAATATCGCAGAGCTTGAAAGGGCTTATAACTCCATGAATATTATTCAAAAAGAGAAACTGTCACTTATAGCTGAGCTGTTCGGGAGGTTTGCCTATATTATATTAAAAGACAAACTGGTAGAGCTTCGAAAAGCCAATCCGGAAACTTATCTGAAAAAATATATCGAAGAAAACCTCCACAAACCGGTTGATGTAAAAACTGCCGCTGGTTTTATTGGGCGGAGTCCATCGTTTGTCACCCACAACTTCAAGGTGAAATACAATATGACATTCCATGAATACCTCTACCATAAACGGGTGGATCATGCTAAAATGCTGCTCCGGAAACATTCCATCCTTGAAACTTATCCGTTGTGTGGTTTCAAGAACCGGTATCATTTCAGCAAGGTATTCAAAAAAATCGAAGGGATGACACCGGGCGAATACAAGCTTCATGAAGGGAAAAAGTGACAGAAACAGATTCATCTATTTTTTCCTAAAAAGCGAATAGGTTTCCCTACGATATTTTCGATGAAGGCAGATAATGGAGAATAAACTCCACACTGATCTAAAATGAGATTGGTTGATCAGCATACGTTAAAAAAATATCCATTTATTTTGTTCATTCCCAAATCCAGAAAGGGGAAAATTTCATCTCCTCATTTTCCATTGTTTTGTTCTCAGTAAAAAAACACGTACTTTCGTCTGTGCCAAAATAAACTGACATGACCGGATTTGATGATATCTACCGAAAACACTTCACCAGGCTTGTCAGGTATGCCATCAAGTTTGTGAAGCGGGAGGAAGACGCCATCAACATTGTACAGGATGTCTTTATGGCCGTTTGTGAGAGGAAAATTCCGGTTGAAAATGAGCAGTACGTGAAATCCTATCTATTCAATGCCACGAGGAACCATTGTCTCAATTTTATTAAACGCGAGAGGATCAGGAAAAGATATGAAGAAAGAATTGCCATGGAACTGTGTGAAATGGAAATTGCTTATTATTCTGGCGAAAAATCGCTGATTGAATCGGAAACAAGCATCAATTTACATAAAGCCATTGATCTGTTAGGCGATGAATACAGAGAAGTGATTATCCTGAGCCGGTACGAAGGGCTTCGGAACAGGGAAATCGCCGAAAAACTGGATATTCCCCTGAGGAGTGTCGAAACACGTCTTTACAGGGCCATTTCCAGGCTTCGGGAGCTTGCAGGAAAACAGCTGCAGCAATTACTTACTGTGATCTGTCTAAAAGGGAAAGGGGCGTTTTGAAAAAAGTGCTCGTTTTCTGACGTAGTTTTTCATTCCGGATTGTATAAGATATAAAGAAATGCAACCGGCTATATGAAAGATGGGAACATCCATGAAGATTTAATTGCCCGATACCTGAACGGGGATTGTTCAGAAGCAGAGATAAAAGAAATCAAGCATTGGTTATCAGAAAGCAGGGAAAACCAAAAATTCTTTTTCGGAATAAAAGACATATGGGATGCCACCGCCCCTGTTTCCGCTGATACAGAAGAACATCTCCTCAACTTTTACAAAGCCCGCTCAGAGAAAAGGATCCCTGTGGTTTCACTCGTATGGAAATGGTCAGCTGCAGTTGCAGCGGCTTTGATTATCGGAATCATATCAGGAGTATTTATCCGTGGTCATCATGCTTCTGAACAGCCTGCTGAAATTGTCTATTCAGTACCGTTGGGTTCAAAATCAGACCTGAAACTGCCCGACGGCACCCATATCTTTCTGAACTCGGGCAGTATCCTGTCCTATTCGTCCGACTATTCACCCAAAAACAGGAACGTTAAGCTTCAGGGGGAAGCTTTCTTTGAGGTAACTGCGAATGTTCAGAATCCGTTTTATGTAAGCACCCATGATTTTACCACCTGTGTTACCGGTACTCAGTTCAATGTCTGTTCTTATTCTGATGATGAAAAGGCATCGGTAATGCTTGTCGAAGGCAAACTGGAAATTACATTTCCCGACCGGGAGAAAAACTTACACCTCACTCCAGGGATGAAAGCTGTTCTGGATAAGAAAGTGGGGAAAATTGAAACCATCCGGTCGGATGCGGTTTGTGAAACCTCCTGGAAAGATGGAAAGTTCGTATTCAAAAATATTCACTTTCCTGAACTTGTGAAAAAGCTGGAAAGATGGTACGATGTGAAACTGGTTGTCAGTCAGGCTGAGCTTTATCGATATGAGTATTCAGGTGTATTCCGGAACCAGGAAACCATCTGGCAGGTGCTTGATGCGTTGGCGCTTACTTCACCGGTTGAATACAGGAAGAGCAATTTCAGGGAATTCGAATTATTTTATAAGCCCAAAAGGGAATAAATAAAAAAAGAAAGCAGAGGTCGCCACAACCTGCTGCTTTCTGTTTTCAATCAATAGAAATACTAATTGTTTAAACGTAACAAATTTATGGAAAAAAAATGGAATTACGGAAGATGCCGATGTCCGATTATCGCAACTAAATTATTCAGGATTATGAAACTGACAATGTTTATGATGGCGATCACACTGGTTCATACAACCGCGGCAGTGTATTCACAAACAGCGAGGCTCACGCTGACGGGAAAAAACATTCCCCTGGCCGAAGTATTCAGGCAGATTGAAGAGCAGTCGGAGTTCTCATTCTTTTACAATGTAAGGCAGGTTGACCTGGACAAGCGGGTGGATGTCAACTTTGAAAACCAGCTGGTCGAAAAAATCCTCGGTGAGGTATTGTCAGAGACCAACCTGACCTATTCGGTCAACAACCGGTTGATTGTGATTCACCAGAAGGATTTTACAGAAAAAATCCCCATAGAATTGCAGCAACCCCAGAACATGGTTGGCGGCAAGGTCACCGATGAAAGGGGAAATCCGCTGCCTGGTGTAACGGTGGCTGTGAAAGGGAAAATGCAGGGAACTGTAACGGATGCTAATGGAAATTATTCGCTTTCGAATATCCAGCCCGATGCGGTGCTCGTGTTTTCGT
>CAYNBE010000291.1:0-3280 GCA_964395045.1 uncultured Prolixibacteraceae bacterium
TGAATGTTATTTAAAATAAAAATATCACCGTAAAATCATTGTAAAATACTTTAGGAACTTCATCCATAAACTTTTGTAAAAATAACATAGTTATGCGAATTCTCTGCATACTTTCACTTGCGCATGAACCGATGACTCAGTATCACCGTGACAAATGGTTCATCCGGTGTATTTTTTTGATATGATTTCAGGAATCAAGAATCATGTTTCCTAAACATCAGCAAAAATCGCACATTATCTCCGGTTGTTAACAGCAGGGAACCGCTCTTAACCCAATTTTTCCTGGTATTAGAATAATAAAATACAGAAAAGTTTAATGACTGATACAAACAAAATCCTATTTTGGCTTAAAATATCAGCATGAGAGGCAATACTAAATTCCGGCGAGCGCATTCACCGACACTCTGTGGCATGGAAAGCGGGCATGACACAAAAAAAGAGCTTAACGGAATAGGATTTCCCGCTGCTTGTGGCAGGGAGTTACAAATTAGTTTGCCTGAGGAGTTCCTGGGCAGGATGAAGTCGGTTCTGGGAAATGGATACAGTGACTTTACGAACTGTTTTTTGAAAGAAGCAGCTGTCTCAGTCAGGATTAATCCGGCGAAATGGACAGGCCTTCTGATTTCCGGATCAGTTCCGTGGTGTAAAACTGGAATTTATCTTGAAAAACGGCCTTTGTTCACCGCCGATCCCTGGTTTCAGGGAGGTGCCTATTATGTTCAGGAGCCTTCATCCATGTTCCTTGAACAGGCTTTCCTGGCAGCAAATTTGCCTGAGAACGCACTTGTTCTCGACCTTTGCGGTGCACCCGGAGGAAAAGCCACGCATCTGTTGTCGCTGATGCGTCCGGGTGATATGCTTGTTACAAACGAGGTAATCCGCAGCAGGGCATCCATCCTGCTTGAGAATATTCAAAAATGGGGATATCCCGATGTCATTGTTACCCAAAACGACCCGAAAGATTTTGGGGAAATTGGACCTGTTTTTGACCTGGTTGTGGTCGATGCTCCCTGTTCAGGAGAGGGACTTTTCAGAAAAGATCAAACGGCAATCAAAGAATGGTCAGCCGGGAATGCCGCTCTTTGTGCTTCCCGACAACGGAGAATCCTGGCCGAAGCCTGGAAATGCCTGAAGCCGGGCGGGGTGCTGATTTACTCAACCTGCACCTTCAATCCAGCAGAAAATGAGGAGAACATCCGATGGTTACATGAACAGAACAAGGCTGTTCCCCTTGAGATTGAAATAAATCCGGAGTGGAACATCTGGTTCAACCGGTCTGAATACGGAAACAGTTATCACTTTTATCCCCATCTGATTAGGGGGGAAGGTTTTTTCCTCTCAATCACCCGGAAACAGGGAAGTCCTGCACAAAAACCTTTGCTTTTAAAATCGAGGATGAGATCATTCATGCAGCTGCCGGGAACAGCATCCGATTTGTTGCAAAATTGGATCAGCCCTGATTGTTCCGGGTCTTTTCTGGTGAAAGACGGTCAGCAATACTTCTTTCCCTCTGAGCGGCTCAAAGTTCTTGCCTTTCTAGATATGAATCTGAATATTCTGCTGGCAGGGACACCCGTGGCAACAGGTTTGTTCCCTCGGTTTAACCCGCATCCCGCTCTGGCCATGTCGGTCATTTTAAACCGAAAAGCTTTTCCGGAGATTGAAGTTGACCTGTCCGATGCAATCCGTTACATGAGAAGGGAAAGCCTGCCTCTTGCCGGTAGGGACATTGGATGGACAAAGGTATCATACAGGAGGGTAGGGCTTGGGTGGCTGAAAAACCTGGGGACACGCACCAACAATTACTTCCCGAAGGAACGCAGGATCAGGATGGAGCTTGACTCAGTTCCTCCTTTTTGGCATGAAAGCGGAGATAAATCGAACGAACAAGGATGAGGTCAAGGCATTGTCAACTGCAAAGGACAAGGAATAGGACGTTTCAATTGTTGCCCTGAAGGGGCGAGAAAATTTAGCACGGGGCATCGCCCCGGGAAAGGACGATTCCCAACTTCAGTGGAGTGAAATATTTGTAGAAAAACAATATCCGCCCTGATTCCTGTAAGCAGCACAAAGAACGACAGATGGAGGAATGCTGAAATCCGAAATCAGTAGGTAGCAGCAGTAGGAAATAGGTAGTTTTCATGTTGTCATTCCTTCGGCTTCGTGCAGGACAATTGTTGTCATTGTTGTCGAGGTGTCGGGTTGTCATGGTTGCAGGTAAGCCAAGTGATTGCCTTCTGAAACGGTTTCATATCTGATCCTATCTTTTTATCTTTTTGTCTTTTATCTTTTATTCTTTTTTGTTGTTATATCAAATAAATGATTATATTGTAATCGTATTTAGTGATTAAAATTTGATCATTTATGTTTCTGAACTGTCACAGTTATTTCAGTTTGTGTTATGGTACCCTTTCGGTTGAGCGTCTGGTGGAAGAAGCTGCAAAAAAAGGGGTCCGGGCAATGGCACTCACCGACATCAACAACTCGACGGGAATTCTTGACTTTGTCCGGGAAAGTATCCGGGCAGGAATCAAACCTCTGGCAGGCATTGACTTCCGCAACGGCCAGTTTCCGCTGTATACGGGAATAGCGGGAAACAATGAAGGATTTTATGAACTGAACGATTTTTTGAGCCGTTATCTGATCGAAAAGAAACCATTTCCGGGGATGCCCCCTTATCTGCCCAATGTATGGTTCATCTTTCCTTTTGGGAGCAGGAAACTGGAACAATTGAGCGAGAATGAGTTTTTGGGTGTAAAATACACTGACCTCAACAGGCTGAGGATTCTTTATTCACACACCGACTACCGGAAAATGGTGGTGTGGTTTCCTGTTACGTTCGGCGGAAGCGACGATTATTCCCTTCATCGTCATCTCCGGGCCATTGACAACAACATTTTGCTGAGCAAACTGACTGCCTCAATGGTTGCATCGAACGATGAACTCTTTGTAAGTGAACAGAAGCTGCTGGAGCTTTATTCCGATTTCCCGGAGTTGTTGCAGAATACGAGAAAGATCACAGATGGATGCAACATTGATTTTGAATACAAGACGATAAAAAACAAGCAAACTTTCACAGGGAACCGAAACGATGACAAGGCATTGTTGGAGAAGCTGGCCCTGGATGGCTGGAAATACCGTTACGGGAACAACCGGGATGCTTTGCACCGGGTGAGGCACGAACTGGAGATCATCGACAGGCTTGGATTTTCAGCATATTTTCTGATCACCTGGGATATTATCCGATATTCCATGGGGAGGGGCTTTTACCATGTGGGGC
>CAYNBE010000292.1:0-3248 GCA_964395045.1 uncultured Prolixibacteraceae bacterium
GCATCAAACATTATTAAATATCATAATGGAAATGAGGATGATGAGTCACGGACATCCCGTATCCCAAATATTGCGGTGATGCTGCTGGGAAGTCGTGAAGCCGGAAGTCCAGAATCTGATGAATTTATAAACGCTTTTAAAAAAAGTACCATAAAATTCCAGGAACGGACTTCACTTGTCATCGGGAAAGGAGACCAACCTGCGGATTACAGGATTTTGTGTACCCCGGCCCCCTCTGCCTTAAACCTGATGGATCACATGGCTGTAAAATTGGTACTGAACACCATTTCAACCGGGACGATGGTATTGATGGGCAGGGTAACCGGAAACTGGATGAGTTGGGTGGAAGTATCGAACAAGAAGCTGAGAGACCGTGCGATACGTCTGATCTCTGAAATCTGCAGCCTGAACTACGAGGATGCCTGCTATGCCCTTCATGAAGCATTGGAAGAGTTGAAAACCATCGATTTCTCGGGCAAGGAACGGCTTTCACCTGTTCAATATACAATTAAAAAAGTGAAGGATTCTGTCCGATAGACACTGGATTGCTGAACGTAACAGGAGGAAGTTCAAGTTGAATGAAGCGAAAATCAGATGATATAATAAGGTGCAGTCCGGTCTATGGAATTCATAATAAAATCTACCAATGTTCGCAAATTCAGTCTTATGATGAATAACACAAATTCATCGAGAAAAACTGACCCCATGGTGAGTTAATGTATTCTATTTCAAAGAAATAAACAAACATTTAAGAACAAGTTACAGGAGAGAAGCGGTCATGATAAAAACGGTGATTATCGTAGCAATTTTATTGTCTGCTGATTTACGGCTTTCTGCATTACCTGAAAAGCTTGAACTGAAAACCACCAGAGCAACCCTTACTGTCGACCAGAAGGGATTTCTGAATATCGTGCCGGAGAAAGGGGTGGACTTTCAGATTAAGACACCTGTCAAACAACTCTGGAAATTTGTGCTGATGAATAGCCTGACAGGAAAGATAACTGAAATATCTGATGGCAAATTTTCTGAAATCTCCAAAGAGGGGAATACAATCCGGATAAAAGTATCAGAACTATTCCTGGAAAATCGCAGATTGCCGGCGGAGGTTCTGTTTACAATTTCGGTGAAAGATGGGGCATTCTGTTTTTCAGGTTCACTGAAAGGCATTTCAGAGGGGTGGATATTCAGAGAATTGGTTTACCCTGAGTTATCAGGCATAAAATCTGATAACAGCAAAATAAAAATATATTGGCCGGAGGTGCTGGGACAGTGTTTCGATTCACCGGATGAGTTTGGGAGCCGGAGTTTTGAATACCCAAGCAACAAAGGAACCATGGCCTGGTATTCCATCAATTCACCTGCTTCAGGACTCTATGTCGGAAGCCACGATCCTGCCCAGGAACCAAAGAAGTTCTCTCTTGAATTTGCCGGAACGGATAAATCATATAAAACGAGTGTTACTTTCCCTGTTTATTCCGATAAATTTACCATTCCGGATATCATGATTAAACCCTATCCGGGGAGTTGGTATTCGGCCTCCCGGTTTTACAGGAGCTGGTACCAGAAAAATTTCAGGATTGCCGATGTCTCACATTGGGCGAGAAACTGTGAGGGTTACATGCTGAACATCCTGAAACAGCAAAACGGAGAAGTGATGTATCCATACAAGGATGTTGATAAATTGTGTGACATTGCAGAAAAACTGAACTTCAGACTTATCGGGTTATGGGGCCGGGGCGTCGGTGGCCATGACCGGTATTATCCCAACTATATGCCTGATAATCTGCTCGGAGGACGCGAAGAGATGAAAAACGCAATCAGAAGAGCTCACCAAAGAGGCTTGAAAGTGATTGTTTACACAAACGGAAAAATAATCGACAGCTCGACCGATTATTACAGGTACAACGGCATCGAAACCATCCTCCTGGATGAAAAGGGGCAACCAAAGCTGGAATACTGGCTGAAACACAAAAATACTGCTCCGGTGATTTTTGCTGTCTCCTGCCATGGTTCTGCCCTCTGGAGAAAAACCATCATGGACCTGGCCCTTGAGGCACATTCACTGGGGGCCGATGCTTTTTACATTGACCAGATATCACAGGTCAGTGCAATGTCAAATATGTGTTTTTCGAAATTCCACGATCACAAGCGCCCGCAGGAAGGATGGTCAAAATACCGGATTAAAATGGTTCAGGAAATCCGTGACAGCCTGAGGAAAATTGATCCTGAATTCACCATCATGACCGAAGGTATCAACGACAGTATGCTCCCCTACGTAGATATGTTCCAGGGAATTCCGTACAATGTTAAAGATCCGCTCTTGTTCCCCGAAATGTTCCGGTATACATTTCCCGAATCGATTGCGGTTGCTTTGAATTCCGATCCGGCACTGACACGATGGGATGCCAATTATGCGGCCTGTTACGGGCTCAGGCATCAGATAATGAGCAGGTATCCTGCCGATGCCGAATATCTGAAATATGGTAAAATTCCTTCAAAGGAGAGTTATTCAAACGTGACAGGACCTCCCGATGTTGACAAATTCACGAAAGTTTCGCCCGGAGAGATAACCAGCTATACCTATGACCTGTTCAAATTCGAAAATGACTATGCTGAGTTTTTCAGGGCCGGCAAATTCATTGATGAAGATGGAATTGTAGTAATTGGAGAAGAAATTCTCGGAAAAGGTTTCCTGAGCGGGAACAAGATCGGTGTGGTAGTCTGGAATAAAAGCATGACCGAAGAAAAGAGATTCACCGTAACGGTTAACGGGTACAAAGTTGTGAAAGCCGCAGAACCGGGGAAAGAAAATGCGGAAGCACTTGCCCCATTGCAGGCAAACTCAGTCAGGTTGCTGATTTTCGAAAACAATTAAAATTCAAATAATATGAGAACAATTGGTTTCTGTATGTTTTTAATCGCGATGATTCATCTTCAGCTCATCGCATCACCCGCAAAATTCGAACTGAAGACTTCCGACGCAACCCTTTCCATTGATCCGAAAGGAAGCATGAAAATCGTACAGGGAAAAGGTGAAAACCTCCGGATTGAAGGTTCGGTTTTCAATTTATGGAAGGTTGTGCTGAAAAACACCGAAACCCGGAAAGAATTTACCTTCACTCCCGGAAAGGAATTAAAGCTTGATCAGCAGGATGGAGTTTACCGTATGACAGTCAGCAGTTTTACAGCAGAAGGCCAAGTGATTCCGGCTGTTGCGGAATTTACAATCTCAGTAAAAGCGGATGGAT
>CAYNBE010000293.1:0-3235 GCA_964395045.1 uncultured Prolixibacteraceae bacterium
GCTAATAGAGATGCAGCTTTCGGAAGCTGCTTAACAAACATGGGAAACATCAATACTTTATCTATGAATAAAGTGGACAAATTGTCGAATGAATAAATAAACTATCATGATACGGAACATCTTATTCATCTTTGCGGTGCTGATGATTTTCATCCAAAGCGCTGCTTCAGCGGGGATCTATACCTTAAAAAACCGGAAGATCGAAGTTTCGGTCGATAATGCCGGAAACCTGGTTGCACTGAAGAATCTTCAGACCGGTCTGGACTATGCATCGGGAAAACCGTTATGGCGGCTTTATTTTGACAAACCGAATGACAAGGACATTGAAATTGCAGCTCCCGGAAATACTCCTGTTGTGACGAAATCAGACGATGCAATTATGATTTCATACGGGAGCCTGAGAGTCCGTTCAGAAAGCATGAAGTTCAGTTTGAAACTCAAAATTTCCCTGGAAGAGCAGATGGTCAGGTTTGCTTCCGAGGTGGCCAATTCCGAACCGCATACCATCATAAGGGAACTGCAGTATCCTCTTATTGGAGGGTGCAGGATTCTTCCCGACCATCAGCTGATCACTACGGAAGCCGGAGGGAAAATTTATCCCGATCCTGTGAAACAGGTGCTTTCGGTACCCTATTCATTTAAGGGACCTGACCAGCATTTCCGCCAGATGGGGGTGAAATATCCGGCAGGGGTTGCTTCCAATTGCTTTGCCCTGGCGGGAAAAACACAGGGACTCTACCTGGGCAGTCATGATCCGGAATTTCAGGACACATGGCATGGGCTCAGGGTGTATCCCGATCAGAATCATGAGTTTAATCAACTGGAGGTCGGATTTTACAAATATCCGAATTGTCTTCCTGGGCAATCCTGGAAAAATGAATCGAATGTGGTTGCTCCCTATTCGGGTAACTGGCATGAAACTTCAAAGCTTTACCGTTCATGGGCCAACAGCTGGTGGCAACACAGGGAAGAACCGCAATGGGTGAAAGATATGCTTGGTTTTCAGCGTATTATCATGCGGCATCAGTACGGAGAGACTTTTTTTACATATTCTGATCTGGCCACCCGGGTGAAAAAGGCCGGCGAAAGTGTGGGGATCAATGTCGTATTCCCGTTTGGATGGTGGAACAGCGGCATGGACAACGGGTATCCCGATTCCTATTTCGTTTCTGATCCTGCACAGGGAGGCGATGCAGCCCTAAAGAAAGCGATTGGTGATTTCAAACAGGGCGGGGGCAAGGTCATTCTTTATTACAACGGGAAGCTGATTGATACGGAAAGTAATTTTTACCGTAAAGGGGATGGCCGCAAGGTAAGTTTAAACAGCAATACAGGGACTGAACCGACTGAAGCATACCTCTTTTCGGGCCCAGGGACTTTCACCGGTTATTACGACGCACGTTCGTTTGTGGTTGCCGATACCAAAGATACAAGGTGGCAGCGGATTCTTTACAAGATTGCCGATCATGCCCTTGAATTCGGTGCAAACAGTGTTTTTTACGACCAGCTGGGATATGCCGAAAAAACCGGAAAGTGGGACCTGACCAAAGAATTTCCTGTTCCTGAACTCAGGGTGATTGCCGACAAGGGAAATGCCCTGAAAATGATCCATGATTATATCGATACCAAAGACAAAGAAATGGCCATCGGAACGGAGCATATTACCGATGTGACCTCTCAGTACTGCGATTATGTTCATTCGGTTTTCGATCTGAGCAGCAACAACAATTTTATTGCCTGGTTCCGTTATACGTTCCCTGAAATTATTCTGACCGACAGGAACCTCGACGGGGACGAACCTGACATGGAATGGCTCGTGAATCAGAATGTCCTGCTGGGATTGAGGAATAATCTGCAGATTTATCGTCTGCGAGCCACCATCGACGAAACTCCGCATTACCAGGAGTACCTGGCAAAAGTCAACAGGATCAGGGACCGGTATCGTTCCCTGCTTGTAACGGGGACTTTCTGCGATACAGAAGGATTTGCCCTCACCGAACAATCGGTGATTGGAAAAAGCTTTGTGAATGGAAATCAGAAGGCTGTAGTCCTGACGCATCGGTCTGGTCAGAGAATGACCACAGAGGTGGATGTTCCGGGATACCGGCTCAGGGAATTCGCAGGAACAGGTGACTTTCAGGTAGTGGAAGGCACTGGCAGCCTGCCGTTTGTTGTGCTTGGAAAAAACAGCCTGGTTGTTATAATTTATGAAAAATAGGAAGATACCGGTCTCATGAAATGGAATTTTAAATACAAATGGGAGGTACTTCTCCTGCTCTGGATCGCCTTTTTTCTGAACCAGGCCGACAGGCAGATTTTCAATGTTGTACTTCCTTTGATCAGGGAAGACCTGAACCTGACCGATATCCAGATCGGGACCATTGCAACGGTTTTCAATCTTGTTTATGCCCTTCTGGTACCCTTGGCCGGTTTCATCGGGGATATGTTCAGCAGGAAATGGGTGGTTGTCCTGAGCATTCTTTTCTGGAGTATAGCGACCATGTTCACAGGTTTAAGCAGCGGGATGGTGTCCCTGATTATCATGCGAAGTATCGCCACCGGGGGGGGAGAGGCATTTTTCGGCCCTTCAAACTATGCGCTGCTTGCCAGGTACCACACCGATACCCGGGCATTTGCCATGTCGCTTCATCAGACATCCTATTACCTGGGGATCATTCTGAGCGGTTATGTTGCAGGGTACATAGGCGAACATTATGGGTGGAGAAATGCATTCTATTTCTTTGGCGCTTTGGGAGTCGTTCATGCCATCGTTATGATATTCAGGCTTAAAGACAAAAAAGATGAGTCTGAAACCCAGGTAGGTGAAAAAGTAAAGTTTTGGGAGGGATTTAAAATCCTATTCAAAACTCCTACTGCACTGATGCTGACCATTGGTTTCAGCGGTCTGATTTTCGTGTTGACAGGATATCTGACCTGGATGCCTACCTATTTGTATGAAACTTTCAATATGAGCCTTCCGCAGGCAGGGTTTCATTCGATGTTTTATACCCATCTGTTTGCATTTATCGGTGTAATTATAGCAGGCAGGGCTTCTGATATCCTTGCCAGGAAAAATCCGGCCTCCCGTTTGTTGCTGCAGGGTGCAGGTTTGCTGGTGGCAGTTCCTTTCATTGTGATGATGGGCAATTCACGTGAATTGTTTCTCATTTACATTGGTTTTGCGGGATTCGGATTTGCACGTGCATTTTTCGATGCAAATACCTATACCGTTCTC
>CAYNBE010000294.1:0-3210 GCA_964395045.1 uncultured Prolixibacteraceae bacterium
ACAGGAGAGTTACCTGTCTGAGTATTCAATGGTAGAGATCGCCCGGGAAATGGATATTCCGGCGGCGGAAGTTTACGGGACAGCCACATTTTATTCTTTTCTGGAAGTAAAAAAGATGGGGAAGTATATCATCAGGATATGCAAAACCATTTCATGTGCCATGAAAGGAAAGAGTCAGGTGTTGCTTGCCATTCAGGATATGCTGAAGATTAAAGTCGGTGAAACCACTGCTGACGGACGGTTTTCACTGCTGCAAACCAACTGCCTGGGGCTTTGCCACAAAGCTCCTGCCATGGTAATCAACCATGATGTATTTACTGACCTTACCCCGGAGAAAGTCAGGGAAATTATTTCGGAATACATGAAAAAACCCTTATAAAACAGAGCATCATGGCTACAAGTTATCAGCTGAAACGCGCCGATTTTATTTTCAAGAATGAAAACGACTGGGAAAAGGTTCTTAGCAACATTATAAGCCGCACACCGCAGGATCTGATCAATGAATTGATTAGTTCCGAACTGAAGGGAAGGGGAGGGGCTGGTTTCCCGACCGGACTGAAGTGGAAGGTTGCCTCGGAGATCAATGCTCCCGTCAAATATGTGATCTGCAATGCCGATGAGGGAGAGCCGGGCACGTTTAAAGACCGTGAGATCATTGAACGGGTTCCGTATAAGGTTTTAACTGCCATGGTTGCATGCGGACATGTAATCGGGGCGAAAGAGGGATTTATCTATCTCCGTGGGGAGTACAAATTTCTTGAAGCCGAATTACAGAAAGTAATAGAAGAATTTGAGTATTACCTCAGGGAAATCGGCCTTGATTTCAAAATCAGGGTATTCATGGGAAGCGGTGCCTATATATGCGGAGAGGAAACAGCTTTGTTTGAATCGATGGAAGGCAAGCGCGGCGAACCGAGAAACAAACCACCTTACCCCACCAATTTCGGTTATTTGGGAGCCCCGACTGTAATCAACAATGTGGAAACACTGGCCCACACATTCACTATTTTCAAGTACGGAGCAAAAAAGTTTTACGATCTGGGAGTTCAGTATTCACGGGGGACAAAGCTTTTCAGTGTTTCGGGCGATACTCCCAAGCCGGGAATTTATGAGCTTGAACTGGGGATGAGTCTTCAGGATTTTGTCTATGAATTTGGGGATGGCGATACAAAAGCGGTTCAGGTAGGCGGGGCTTCCGGATTTCTGGTTCCCCGGAAGAAATTCGCCGACACAGCCATCGGATTCCAGGGCAAGCTTACCGGTATTTCTCTTCCGACCGGTGGTTCCATGATGCTTTTTAACAGTTCACGTTCCATGTACAACGTATTGGACAATTACCTTGAGTTCTTCAGGGAAGAATCCTGTGGACAGTGCACCCCTTGCAGGGTTGGCTGTCAGCAGTTGCTACTTGGTATCAAAGCTGTGAAACGGGGAGAAAAGCCGGCATCTTATCTTGACAAACTGCTTCGTTTGACCGAAACCATGCAGGTAACCGCCAAGTGCGGTCTGGGGCAGTCGGTCGCCAACTCGTTCTCATCAATCGTGGAGAACTTCAGGGAAGAGATGATTTATTAATATTTAATCGGATAAGGTATGACAACGCAAAAAATAAATATCACACTGAACGGATACAATGTTCAGGTCGATAAAGGCACCATGATCCTGGATGCAGCCAAAGAGAACGGGATCATTATCCCCACCCTTTGTTACCATAAGGACCTATGTGTTGCAGGAAACTGCAGGGTTTGTGTGGTTGAAATCGGCGGGCAGAAAAGACTGTCGGCTGCCTGTGCCACCCCGTGTGAGGAAGGTATGGAGATCATGACAAACAGCCTGAAAGTAAGGAATTCGAGGAAACATATCATCGAACTGCTGCTGTCGGAACACAACGCCGATTGTACCAAATGCTATCGCAACGGAAGCTGCGAATTGCAGGAACTGGCTTCGGAATATAAGATCATGACCCAGGATTTTATTGAACTGGTTCCCTTCAAAACATATACCATCGACATGTTCTCTCCTTCGATCATCAAAGACGACAGCAAATGTATCCGTTGCCAGCGTTGTGTGAGAACCTGTGCCGAGTTGCAGGGGGTAAATGCCCTGACAGTTGCGCACAAAGGGGATGAAATGAAAATCACGACATTCATGGAAAAATCGATGAGTGCTGTGGTTTGCACGAACTGCGGGCAGTGCGTGAACCATTGTCCGACAGGTGCGCTGGTTGAAAAAAATTATATTGAAGAAGTGTGGGAAGCCATTGCAAGCCCCGACAAGCACGTGGTGGTGCAGACAGCTCCGGCAGTCCGGATCGGTCTGGGAGAAGAACTTGGTTTCGAACCCGGAACAAGGAACACGGGGAAAATGGTGGCTGCACTGAAACGGTTGGGTTTCGACTCGGTTTTAGATACCGACTTTACAGCTGACCTGACTATCATGGAAGAAGGAACGGAATTACTAACCCGGTTAAAAAAAGCGTTGGTCGACAAGGATCCCCATGTAAAACTGCCGATGGCCACTTCCTGTTCCCCTGGCTGGATCAAATTCATTGAACACATGTATCCCGAGTATCTGGATAACCTCTCTACATGCAAGTCGCCACAGCAAATGTTCGGGGCTCTTGTGAAAACCTATTATGCCAAAGCCAGGAACCTTGATCCTTCCAAGATTGTCTCTGTGTCGATCATGCCCTGCACGGCCAAAAAATTTGAAGCCAGCCGTCCTGAAATGCTCGATAGCGGATACCGCGACGTTGATTATGTGCTCACCACCCGGGAACTCGCCATCATGATCAAGCAGGCCGGGATCAATTTTACAGCTCTTGAAGAAGGAAAATATGACCGGCTGATGGGTGAATCAACAGGAGCCGGTGTGATTTTCGGAGCGACTGGTGGAGTTATGGAGGCCGCCCTGCGCACGGCTTACGAAATTGTCACAGGTAGGGAAGTCCCCTTCAAAAATCTTGAAATCACTCCGGTCAGAGGAATGGAAGGGGTTCGTGAAGCTTCGGTAAAAATCGAGAATCCCAAAAAAGAATGGGCTTTCCTCGATGGTGTGGAACTGAAATGTGCCGTGGCTCATGGTCTTGTCAATGCAAAAACGGTGATGGATTCGGTAAAATCGGGAGCAGCCGATTATCATTTCATTGAAATCATGGCTTGCCCGGGAGGGTGCCTGGGCGGGGGCGGTCAACCCATCCCGACAAATCCG
>CAYNBE010000295.1:0-3202 GCA_964395045.1 uncultured Prolixibacteraceae bacterium
TTGCCGACGACACATCCGAGGTTTCCCATGCCCGGTACGACATATACCCAGCCAGGGGTACACCTGTAAAAAACGCCAGGTCATTGCCGGCAAATGCCATGGCCAGGGCAAAAGTCCCAAACAAAACCAATATTTTGTGAACAGCGACTTTTAAATATGTTTTAACCAGAAAGATGAAAAGTGTCGTTATAACCAAACCACCGGCAAAATAAACGATCCGGTTCTGTTTCATCCACGCCCAGATATTTAATTGCTGATCGGCATCCTGTGAACCGGTAAAATCCGGAATACTGAAACCACCTGAAAGAAGAAAATATGCAATAAACACCAAATACAGGGCTGAAAAAACCAATTCAAGACATTTCGTCTTTCCCTTCTTACAGAATCCATAAATCCATCTGGCTATGAATTGTAAAAGAGCTCCGGATGCAAAGGCGAAGACAACGGAAAAAAGGATCGCAGCAGGAATGGTAACTGCACTCCAGACATTGATGATTCCTTCCAAACCGGAGATAGTTCCTCCGGTGTTGCTGATTTTAACAAGGGAAACTGCGAAAGTTGACCCGATCAGTTCAAAAACCAAAGTAATGGTTGAGGATGATGGAATACCTGTTGCATTGAAAATATCAAGCAAAATCACGTCACTGATCATGACTGCCAAAAGGATGACCATGATCTCAGAAAAGACAAACATTTCAGGGTGAAAAAAACCGGTTCTGGCTAAACTTGAAATTCCTGTCGGAAAAAGCGTACCCGCCAGGATTCCTGCCCCTGCAAAAAGCAGAAAGCTCCATTTACCTGAAAGATTTGGCCCGGTAGCCGAATGAATGGAATTCAAGGCATTGGATGTTACACCTACCATCAGATTTGTGATAGAGAGTGCAAACAGAAATACCATCAAAGTCAGATAAAAAAACTCCATGCGTTTAAAACCTTTCGGTAAAAGTAGAAATTCCAGACAGTCCAAGATATTGTACAGGCATTAAAATAAATAATAACAGCCACTCTGCTCCGTTATGAACGTGAACTCATAACATTTCTTTAATTTTGAACGATCAAATCGCTTTGGATGAGGACCCATTCTTACAGGCATCTTGCCTTTAATATAAGCGTATTGCTGACATTCTTAACCGGATTTTTCCTGTTCCTGGGTTATTATATCAGGCTGAAACTTCTGGTTATACTGATATTGCTTTCTGTTTACCTTATTATTTCCTTTTTTATCCTGCGATACACTCTGAAAAAGTACATCACCGACAAAATAAAACCTGTTTATCAAACCATTCTTGAT
Source organism: uncultured Prolixibacteraceae bacterium (assembly GCA_964395045.1). Classification (GTDB taxonomy): domain Bacteria; phylum Bacteroidota; class Bacteroidia; order Bacteroidales; family Prolixibacteraceae; genus UBA1413. Next base: position 1,292 of record CAYNBE010000295.1, read on the forward strand.
TTTCCTTCGAAAAGCACCCGGCAACAGGATTCTACATCAAAACAATCGGATATTCTGTCAGAAGTAAAGTCGGATGTGGAAGAATGGGCCAAAACACAGACAAGGGAAATTGCCAGACTGAAGGAACTTGAACGCTATCGCAAGGAATTTGTGGGGAATGTGTCACATGAACTGAAAACCCCGATTTTCAATATCCAGGGATATATTCTTACCCTGCTGGAGGGAGGGATCGACGATCCCAAAATAAACAAACTCTACCTCGAACGTACCGAGATGAGTATCAACAGGATGATATCCATCGTTGAAGATCTCGAAATCATTACCAAATTGGAAGCGGGTGAGCTGAAACTTAAACTTGAAAAATTTGATCTTGTCAGAATGGTGGAGGATGTGTTCGAGCTTGAACAGATGCGGGCGGGAGAACAAAATATAAGCCTTGAGATCGTGAGAAAACCTGACCGTCCGGTTTATGTCATGGCTGACCGGAAGAGAATCAATGAAGTTTTAAACAATCTGATCAACAATGGCATAAAATACGGAAAAAAGAACGGATATGTCAGGGTCAGTTTTTACGATATTGAAGATCACATTTTAACCGAAGTGGCTGATAACGGGATCGGGATGGAAAAAAAAGAGTTATCAAGGGTCTTTGAAAGGTTTTACAGAGTTGATAAATCCCGTTCCCGGGAACAGGGAGGTACAGGCCTGGGGTTATCCATTGTCAAGCATATTATTGAAGCACATAAGCAAACCATCCACGTCAACAGTGCAGTCGACGAAGGAACAACGTTCACTTTTACGCTTGAAAAAGCTCATTGACCACAATGAACAAAGAAATCCGGCAGAGGTTTTTTTGATCATCAAATACGATTAATTTTGGAAAAATAATGTAGGTTCAAATGAATGAAGAAAAATTAAAAGTGCTTTTGGTGGATGATGAATCAGATATCCTTGAATTCTTAAGCTACAACCTTGAGAAGGAAGGATTTCAGGTTTTTACTTCCATGAATGGGGCTGATGCCATTAAAAAAGCGGAGAATATACAGCCGCAATTGATCCTTCTTGATGTAATGATGCCCGAGATGGACGGAATTGCCGCATGTGAGGAAATCAGAAAAATTCCCTCTCTTCAGAATACCCTGATTGCTTTTCTCTCGGCCCGTGGCGAAGATTACTCACAGATAGCAGGATTTGAAGCCGGTGCCGATGACTATATCACCAAACCGATCAGACCCAAAGTGCTGATAAGCAGGGTAAAAGCACTTCTTAAAAGATTTTCGACCGGAACACCTGAACCGGAAATTGTCCTCTCGGATGATACGGTAAGCATAGGCAATCTCCTGATTGACAAAGAACGCTACCAGGTAAAAAATGGTAAACAACAAATGATACTACCCCGGAAGGAAATTGAATTACTTTCATTACTTGATTCAAAACCCGGGAAAGTGTTTACCCGCGAAGAAATCTATTTCTCGGTTTGGGGTGATAATGTTGTGGTGGGTGACCGGACCATTGATGTTCATATCCGGAAGCTTCGTGAAAAAATCGGCAGTAACCATATTAAAACACTGAAGGGAATCGGCTACAAATTTGTGGAATAAAAAATACCCTGCTTTCATCCTGAAACCGGTACCCCCTCCCTTTCTGCATGCTTGATTAACCGCAACGCAACACAAATATCTTATCTTTAAAGTTGTTTTCTCAGCCGTGCCACGGGAATATCGAGCTGTTCCCGGTATTTGGCAACGGTCCGCCTTGCGATATTATACGATTTTTCCTTCAGAATTTCGGTCAGCTTTTCATCGGTGAGGGGATGACGCTTGTCTTCATGATCAATGCAATCCTGGAGTATTTTTTTAATCTCACGGGTGGAAACCTCCTCTCCTGTATCTTTTTGCATTGATTCCGAAA
>CAYNBE010000296.1:0-3160 GCA_964395045.1 uncultured Prolixibacteraceae bacterium
ATTTTTCCGTTTCGTGGCTATTACTTATATAAAAAGATCAAAAGATTTCAGATTAAAAGATATCAGACGGATGGTTACGGAATCAGTAAAGAATGAAGTTTGGTCAGGTCAGAACGATCCCCTTTGAAACAGAAGGGGATTTTTAAATTCAGTTTTTGATGTTACAACAATCCGAAATAGAGATACTCAGCAGATACGTTGAGGGAACTGCCACCCCTGAGGAGGAGAAGGTTGTGCAAACCCTGTTTTCCGATTATGGGGAAAGCCGATGGCTGCAAGACCACCTGCGTTCCGGATGGAATGAATACCTGAAAAACAATCCCGGCCAGGATCACGATCTTTCCCGGTTGCTCGACAGGGTACACCACATGATCCACAACCGGGAAAACAGGAAGCGGCAAACGCTGATCAGAAAGGTTTACCGCTGGTACTCCGTGGCAGCAGCTATCCTGCTGGTCCCAATGTTGACTGCAGGCATTCTGTGGATTGCCACAAGGGATTCTGCAAGGGGTATTCCCATCGAAGAAAGGGTTACAACAACCATCCATGCACCCAAAGGATCGAGGATTTCTTTTACTCTTCCTGACAACACGAAGGGCTGGCTCAACAGTGGCTCATCGTTGGAATACGTCCTTCCATTCGGCAGCAAAAGGCAGGTAACCTTGACGGGGGAAGCCTGGTTTGAAGTGACAAAGGATGAAGCCAATCCGTTTCTGGTCCACGCCGGGATTTCGGAAATCAGGGTACTGGGCACAAAGTTTAACGTAAACGCCTACCCCGAAGAAAACTATGTGGAAGTGGCTCTGTGTGAGGGAAAGGTTGAATTTTCTGCTCCGGGCGTGGCTTCTCCCGTGTTGATGAAGCCCGACGAAAGGCTGGTCTGCCGCAATGGAAAAGCTAACCTTTACGGAACCGATGCATCCAGGTATGCGGCCTGGGTGGAAGGGAAACTTGTTTTCAGGGGGGACCCGATGGCAGAAGTTGCCCGCCGTCTGGAACGGTGGTATAACGTAAAAGTGGAGGTGGTGGACAAAGAACTGGAAAATTATGTTTTCCGGGAACCTTTGAGGACGATCCGCTCCGTGAAGTGCTCCGGCTGCTGAGCCTGACTTCGCCCATCCGGTACCGGATCATCGAACGGAAAGCGTTGGATGACGGTACGTTTGAAAAAGAAAGGGTGCTTCTTTACAGGAAACCAGTTGTAAAACAATCATAACTCAACTTAAAACCTAATAAATGAAAACACGTGCCGGACCTGTTGTATAAACAAAAAAAGGAAATCGTTCCCGCGATTTCCTTTAAAATCCTTGTCGAATTTTATAAAAGTTAATCATTACAAATTTATGAAAAAAAACAAAATTTTTAATGGATGGGATTTCCATTGTTTAAAGAAAACAATCAGAATTATGAGAATAGCAGTTTTTCTGATGCTTTTAGCTGTTCTTCAGACTTTGGCGAATGAATCCTATTCGCAGAAGACGAAGTTAACGCTCGAATTTTCATCCGCAAAACTGACAGAGGTGCTGGATGAGATTGAAAACCAAACGGAATTTTATTTTCTCTTCAACGAAAAGCTGGTGGATACAAACCGGGAGGTAAACCTTTCGATGAAGAACCAGAAAATTGAGGATATCCTCACGACTCTGTTTGCAGGAACCGATATAGTGTATACCATCACCGACCGGAAAATTATCCTGGCGCCTTCATTCCTTACCGAAGTACAGCAACCCCAGCACACCATATCCGGCAAAGTGAGGGGGACTTCGGGAGAGTCTCTCCCCGGTGTGACGGTATCAGTGAAAGGCAAAACGCAGGGCACCGTGACCGATGCCAACGGCAATTATTCTCTTTCGAATGTTTCACCCGATGCGGTGCTGGTGTTTTCGTTTGTGGGGATGAGATCGCAGGAAGTACCCATATCCGGGAAAACAACGGTTAATGTTTTACTGACCGAAGAAATAATTGGAGTGCGGGAAGTTGTTGTCGTAGGGTATGGCACTCAGGAAAAAATCAACGTAACCGGCTCAATATCTGCTGTTTCGGCGAAGGATTTGCAAACACGACCGGTTACCAGTGTTGCTGAAGCTTTGCAGGGATTAGTACCTAACCTACAAATTTCAACAACAAATGGGGGCACACCCGGATCTCCCTTTTCATGGGAAATCAGAGGGATAGGGTCAATTGGAGGTGCTGATGACAGACCTTTAATCCTTATCGATGGTGTTGAGGGCAACCCAAATTATCTAAATCCTGATGACATAGAAAGCGTTTCGGTATTAAAAGATGCTGCAGCCTCGGCAATTTACGGGTCTCGTGCCCCTTTTGGTGTTATTATCATTACGACGAAGAAAGGGAAATCCGAACAAATGAAGTTGTCATTCAGTTCCAACGTCTCATCCAGGGTGCCTACAAAAATGTTAAATACAATGGGGTCTTTGGATTTTATGAAGTATTTAAATGAAGGTGCAGCAAATCTTGGAAATGCACCTCAGTTTGATCAGGCCTGGATAGATTCTGTTCAATGGAATGTGAACCATCCAGAGATTTACAGACCTTACCTAAAAAGCCCTACAAACCCAAATGAATGGTTCAGACCGGTAGGGGTTGATATTGACTGGTTTGGCGCTACCTACAAACATTCGGCATTGGCCCAAAATTATAACGTAAATGCCTCCGGCGGATCAAAGACTGTTAATTATTACGTCTCATTAGGTTATTTTGACCAGGAAGGCTTATTCCGGTATGGGAACGATGTATACAAACGTTATACCGGGTTGGTGAACCTGAATATGGATGCTACTAAGTGGCTTGAAATAGGGATAAAATTGAAAATATCAAGAGGGCTGACAGATAGTCCCAATGCACCTGCACTGGAAACTGATGTTTATGAATCATGGCCTATCTACCCGATATTCGATGCGAATGGGCACTTTTCAAGAATCGCAGGCAGTTTTGTCCTACAAGACCAGGGGGGCAGGAAGAAAACAGTTACAGACATGTTCAACAATATGCTTACCTTTGTAATAAAGCCTTATAGTGGTTTCAGGTTGTCGGGGGATGCCACTTTTAATTTGTCAAATACACTCTATCGGGAAAATCAAAAAGTAATTGATGTTTCCCATGTTTGTTAAGCAGCTTCCGAAAGCTGCATCTCTATTAG
>CAYNBE010000297.1:0-3150 GCA_964395045.1 uncultured Prolixibacteraceae bacterium
AGCGAACAACGCAATAAGAAAGTCCTTGACGGAATCGCCTGCCCGACAGTCAGGCAGGGATTCCCCGCTGCTCTGCGGCGGGGAGTTTCAATTACAAAACATAATTACCGTCATTCCTGGGCTTGAAAAATCATGTGCGGAAAATGTGTAAAATATCACATAAAATGTATAAAATATGTGTAAATTTACACCGTATATGTATTAAAAAGTGTGGGACATGAAAATTGAAAGAGATATCCTGACTTATCTGGAAAGATGGAAAAATGACGTGCAAAGAAAACCGCTTGTTTTACAGGGGGCAAGGCAAACGGGCAAAACTTGGGTCATGCGCGAATTTGGACGCCGGTTCTATGAATCTGTAGCCGAGTTTAACTTCGACAAAATCCCTGAACTTTCCGAAATCTTTAAGAAAACAAAAGATGTGAGAAGAATTGTCAATGAACTTGCATTGTTTACAAATGTCCCCATTGTTCCGGGTAAAACGTTGATTGTATTCGATGAGATACAGGAATGCAGTGAGGCATTTAACAGTTTGAAATATTTTCATGAGGATGCCGCTGAATATCACATTGTTGCTGCGGGCTCCCTTTTAGGTGTCACATTGAAAAAAAGAAACATGCCGGCTCCGGTAGGAAAGGTGGATATACTCTTTATGCGCCCTGTTACTTTCAGGGAGTTTGTGCGGCATGTAGATCAGCAAATCTTCAGTTTCACCGAAAACCTATCCGAAGTTCATCCTCTGCCAGCAATTATTTTTAACCGTCTTCAGGATGAATTCAAACGTTATTTGTTGTGCGGGGGTATGCCCGAAGCACTGGTATCTTTACTTGAAAACTGCGGCATGGATCATGTAGAAACTGTTTTGCAAAACATGATTGATCTGTATACACTTGATTTTGCAAAATATTCAGGTTCAGCTGAAATTGCAAGAATCAATAACCTGTGGAATTCATTGCCATCACAGTTGGCGAAAGAGAATAGAAAATTCATTTATAAGGTAGTGAAAAGTGGTGCCAGGGCAAGAGAATATGAAGATGCCCTGTTGTGGCTTGAAGAAGCAGGCTTGGTTTTCAGGATTTTCAATCTGTCAAAACCAGGCATCCCTATAAGTGCTTACAGAGATTTCATGGCTTTTAAGCTGTATGCCTTCGATTGCGGAATCTTACGCCGGCTGGCAAAATTGTCCCCTGAAATGATGCTCACAGGGAATATCGGCTTCACCGAGTTCAAAAGTGCCATTACAGAGAATGCTGTTTTGCAATCACTTGTGCCTCAATTCGATGAAATGCCCCATTATTGGTCATCTGAAAACAGGGCAGAAGTTGATTTTGTTCTTCAGACTATCAGGGGAATTGTTCCGGTAGAGGTGAAGTCCGAATCGAGAATCAGCGGGAAAAGCTTGTCGGTGTACCATTCAAAATTTTCCCCCAACCTCAGAATAAGGTTTTCAATGAACAACCTAAAACAGGATGATGGGCTCATGAACATCCCTGTTTTTCTATCTGACTGGACCAACCATCTCATAAATATCGCTTCATAGAGTTTTTCAATTTTGCAGGGTTGTTTTACCAGCAAATGCACCAATTATTGAAAATCCTTCAACAGACAGGGACTCACAGGCCAGTATTTTTATAGTTTTACAAGCAAAGTGAAATTGTACATGATCAATCTATTCAAACGAAAGATTCTGCAGGAAAAAGAGATTACACAACCTGAAATCCCGGAAGCATATGAAGAGGCCGGCATGATGGTACATGGTTCCGGTCCTCGGGTGGTTGGCTTGGACAATCTCAGAATTCAGCACAACAAGAGAATCACAGAAATGAAAAAGGCTTATGATCAGATGTAGAATCCATCGGGACAAACAAGGCAGTATCAAAATCAACGTTCGCCGGATAACCTGGTTACTCCTGGCCGTTCTTACCGGCTTTCAGGTCTGTGGTCAGTCGTTCAGGGAAAGGTTACAGCCAATTCCCGACGGGAGTGGGTTCAGGATGGATGGCTACTGGGTCTGGGGAGGATCGGCCATCAGGGTGGGTCCGGAATATCATCTCTTTGCCTCCCGCTGGCCGAAGAAATCGAAATTTCCGGATGATTACTTCACCGAATCGGAGATCGTCAGGGCAGTTTCCCGTTCCCCCATGGGTCCCTATATCTTTCAGGAGGTAGTCATTGGTGAACGCGACAGCGCTTACTGGGATTCGAACATGGCCCATAATCCGACCATACATAAAATCGGGGATGAATACGTTCTCTTTTACATTGGTTCCGATTTTACGACGCTTCGCCCCGGGAGCAACCGGCTGCTGCGAAGGGTGGGCTATGCCACCGCAAGGAAGATCGAAGGTCCCTGGACAAGGTGTGATCGTCCGCTGATCAACGACGAATCGAATAATCCGGCGATTTGGTTAAACCAGGGTCAGCAGGTCAGACTGGTCTACCGGGATGAGAACCTTGTGGTGAAAATTGCTGATTCTGAAAGCTATAAAGGGCCTTATCTTGTTAAGAATGAAAATGTTTGGCCCTGTGCCCGGCTGGAGGATTTTTATCTTTTCAGGACCGGTGGCAAATATCACATCATTTGCGAGGACAACGAAGGTTCGGTGACCGGACATTTGCGGTGGGGAGCTCATCTTGTCTCCAGTGACGGGATTTCACAATGGCATCGGGCTCTGCCTGCCATAGCGTATGACCATGCAATAGCCCTGCAAAACGGCGATACTCTTCATTGTGTCAGGAGGGAGCGGCCGCAGCTGTTGATCAGGAACAACCGGATTACCTACTTGTTCAACGGGGTTTATGACGGAAAGGATTCATGGTGCCAGCCGCAGCAACTGAAACCACCCCTGAGATTGAAGAAGGTACTACCTGTGAAATAAGGTTGTCCCATTTATGCAATCGGAATTCTTCAATGTTCAAGATTCGTGAAATCTGTCGCAGTTGTTCTTATCGCAAATGTTGAACCGGAAACATCGGTCGGGCAGGGGAGACAGGATCATGTTTTTTCCCGGAAAACAAGCCCCGGACAACAGCCACAATAAAATCATCCATTGTTTCTCTCAATTTTATTAATACGGACGCATCTTCCCGGTCATTTTAACCCAACTTGCAGCGTTTTCAATAAAATGGCCGAAAAAACAGGTAAAAATG
>CAYNBE010000298.1:0-2055 GCA_964395045.1 uncultured Prolixibacteraceae bacterium
ATCCAGCGCACTTCGGGGGTACATGCATTCCAGACATAAAAAAAATATTTTGTCTGCAGTGGCTTGATCAAATCTGCCGGAACAATGGCAAAAACAGCATTCGCATCCACCGGTTGCGTTATTTTGATTTGCGGTATCTTTCTGATTTCCGCTTCAAGCAATTTTGCCATTCTGTTAGCGTGTAGCGCATTTTCTTTCCAGATTTCTTCTTTCAGATAAGGGATAAACTGGGCGCTGACGAATCTCATTTTAGAGAAAAGCTGTGTACCCTGTTTCCGGATATAGCGGGTGTTGGTAGCGAGAAAAGGATTAAAAACCAGGACTGCTTCACCCAGCATCATGCCGTTTTTGGTGCCCCCGAATGAAACGACATCCACTCCGCAATCCTTTGTGAAAGCCCGGAATGGCAGTCCGAGTGCTGCTGCGGCATTGCTGATGCGTGCTCCGTCCATGTGGAGGTACATACCGTGGCTGTGTGCCAGTTCAGCAAGCCTGCTGATTTCGCCGGGAGTATAGACAGTACCCATTTCGCTCACCTGTGAAATGGAGATCACTTTCGGTTGGGAATGATGTTCAAATCCAAATCCATGTAAATGGGGCGCAATCATTTCCGGGGTAATTTTTCCGTCAGGGGAGGAAACCGGAAGCAGTTTGCATCCGGTAAACTTTTCAGGTGCTCCGCATTCGTCGGTTTGTATATGTGCAGTTTCGGCGCAGATCACCGAATCAAAGCTGTTGGTCAGTGTTGAAAGCCCGACAATATTTGCCCCTGTCCCGTTGAATACAAAAAACACTTCTGTATCTTCACCGAATTCCTTTCGGAAAAGAGAAACGGCTTCAACGGTCCAGGGATCGTTCCCATACCCGGTTACATGCCCTGAATTGGCTTCCACGATTGCATTCAGTATAGCAGGATGTATCCCTGCATTGTTGTCGCTTGCAAATCCTTTGCTCATATCTTCATTTCAAATTATCAGGCATTAAAAATAACCTTTTTAACCTACTTTATTTATGTATTTTATAATACCTCATCCTAAATCCTTCTCCATCAAGGAGAAGGATTTTATAGCATTTATAAATCCCTCTTTTGTTCCCCCGGAAAGTTGGAGGTGTGGTAATAAACTGAATGATTCCGGTTAAGGTAAGGAAAAAATACTTCCGTACAACAGGAGAGGATTGGTACAGACTGTTTAACTTTACGGATAGTATATCGAGATAGAGGATGGAAAACGAACTTACTTTAGCCGAAAAGTTGCTCCTGCTTGCCGTAAGACCTCAGAAAGGGGGAATAATGGCTTTCCCTTCCATGACCATCAATTATTGTCTGCTGGGGGCTGGGGTTTATGAACTGATCTTGTCCGGGAACATGGTGCTTCATGACAGGAAGCTGGAAGTAATATCCGGGCAGACCAGCGGAGCGTTTCATGCTTTTTTGCTTGAAAAGACGAAAAAGTCAGTCAGGCCGAGAAGTGTGGGTTATTGGTTGTCAAGATGGAGTTTTTCAGGAAGGAAAATGCGTTCACTTGTCTACCATTCGCTTGCAGCAAAGGACGAAATAAAGATGGAGGAGCGCAAATTCTTTTTCTTCAAATGGAAAATTCCGGTACTGATGCCGAAAAACCATGTTTACAATATTATAAACAGCGTTAAATCCATAGTGACTAGGGGACCCGGTGTGCCGGAGGAAATCTATCTGCTTTCGCTTCTTGAACCGGCAGAGCTGTTGAAAAGGATATATCCTGACAGGGGATTGAGAAAGGCTGCAAGGCTAAAAATCAAAGGTTTTATGAATTCAGGATTTGCCTCTGTCTCTATGTCAGAGGCTGCCGTAATTGCCGGAACAGTCAGATCGGCTGTTTTATCTGCCATTCGTGCCTCCAGGGCTGCCCACACCTGAACACCGGAAAAAAGAGCGTTCGGGAAGGCCATTCTGGTTAATAAGCCATGATTTTTCCTGTCTGGTTTGTTTTTCAGATAATTTTTCTACTTTAGTTTCCTTTATGACATCATGAACCTGACAAATCCGGGGCATCGTTTTGTTGTGATATTCAGAAA
>CAYNBE010000298.1:2076-2983 GCA_964395045.1 uncultured Prolixibacteraceae bacterium
GGAGATGAAGAGAGGAGTGTTTTTCAGGTATTCCGGATTTATTCAGGGCGCATAGGTGTGGAGCATGAATGAATAAACCCATTAAAAAATATGAAAAAACCATTCGTTTTTTTGATGCTCGTGATGCTGTTTACGGGCGCCTACGGACAGGAGAAGAAAGTTATTACCAAGACAGGCTGGAATTTTGGTGCTTTGCCAAGCGTGGCTTTTGATTCGGATCTTGGTTTCCAGTACGGTGCTCTTGTGAACCTGTATCAATATGGCGATGGCAGCCGCTATCCACAATACAACCATTCTCTCTACTTCGAGGTTTCACGGTTTACAAAGGGCAGCGGGATAAACAGATTCTACTACGATTCTGACAGGCTGCTCAAAGGATTGCAGACAACGGTCGACATCAGCTACCTTTCAGACCAGGCATACGATTTTTTGGGATTCAACGGCTACGATGCGGTATACAATGCCGATTGGGTAGATGACGGATCACCCGGTTATGTCTCAAGGATGTTTTACAAATACGACAGAAAAGTATTCAGGTTCAAGGGGGATATCCAGGGGAAACTGGCAGGGGATCATATCAGGTGGCTTGCAGGATGGCATTTTCAGAATTTTAAAATAGGAGAGGTCAATCTTGAAAAGCTGAACAAAGGGAGAGATGAAGCTGACAAGTTGCCTGATGTTCCCGGGCTCTACAGGAAATACAGGGATTGGGGTATCATTTCCGGTGAGCAGGCCGATGGAGGTTTTGTACCGGCATTCAAGGGAGGAATTGTATACGACTCGCGCGATGTAAGGTCAAACCCGATGAAAGGCATCTGGGCGGAGGCTGTTCTGGAAGGAGCCCCGGGTATCCTTGGGTCTGAAAGTTCCTTTGCAAAACTCAGCCTGGTTCAAAGGCAGTATTTTA
>CAYNBE010000299.1:0-2979 GCA_964395045.1 uncultured Prolixibacteraceae bacterium
TGTTTGGATCAGGGTGGGCATGGCTTGTATTGAACGGGGAAGGGAAGCTCGAGATTGTACAGACTTCAAATGCCGGTTGTCCGCTAAGAGATTGGAAGAAACCGATACTGACCTGCGATGTTTGGGAACATGCCTATTATCTCGACAAACAAAACCTAAGGCCTGCATATATTCAGGATTTCTGGAAAGTTGTTGACTGGAAAGTAATTTCCGGACGGTATGAACAAGCCCGGTGAATGGGGAATAAATAAAAAAATGTGAGATGAGTTCTGAAAAAGTACTTGAAGTGTTAAAAGCTGCCGGAAAACCATTGAAGGCAGGTGAAATTGCCGAAGCTGCCGGTCTCGACAAGAAAGAAGTGGACAAGGCAATGAAAGAACTGAAAAACCAGGGTAAAATCGTTTCGCCCAAAATGTGTTACTGGGAACCCAGGTAACCCGGTAAATGGGTTTTTATCAGCATGGCAGATGATATGCCTGCAGGCAATGCTTTCACCAGTTGTAAGAAGAAAATTTTCTTAACTCTCCCGCAAGTCTGCGGGCCTGGTTTCCGGTAAGATCATCCAGGAGTTTCCAGAATGCCGGTCCATGATTCCTGACCTTTGTATGGGCCAGTTCGTGAAGGATTACATAATCGATCAGGTGATCAGGAAGTTTCATGAGGTTCAGGTTCAGGCTGATGTTTTTTCGGGAAGAGCAGCTTCCCCAGTTGGTTTTGTTGTTCCGGATGGTTATTTTGTGATATTGCAATCCTGTTTTTTCAGCCAGGGATGCAATCCTGGGAGGAAGGATTGTTATCGCTTCCTGACGATAGATTTCAGCGATCACATTATTGATAAATTCCCTTGTCCCTGTATCTTCGAATGACCGTCCGGAAGGGATCTGCAAATGGAATTCCGATTGTTCCTTTTTCAGGACAAAGGAATCACCGGCTTTGCAGAAGAGGATCCGGTGAAAATGTGTCCTGAACTCTGATCCTTCGGAAAACAGAGGCATTTTTTTTTCGATCTTAAGTTGCTGTTCGGCAATCCATTCTGCATTAAGGGTGGCAAAACGTACAGCTTCTCGGGAAGATACACGGAGGGGAAAAGATACAAGTATCTTCCTTCCGGGCCTAACGCTCAGTTTGATTTTTCGTGAACGGGAGCTTTGTATCAGTCTGACTTCGCCTATGGAGGGCACATGAACAACTTTAACCGGCATACGTATAAAAATAGAATAAAGATTTAGGTAAAAAGATATAGGATAGAAAACAACGCTATAAATTTCAAGGATCCACAGGCTAAATTACAAATAAGGAACTGTTAATGAATTAGTTGTTATAAATGTGACAGAAATTTTTTAAATCATCATGACAAATATACCGAATATGGAATACAACAAAAAAATAGAGGTGTTCAGCAATGTCGTAAAGAAGGAGGTCCTCTTCCCCCTGGAAGTAAAGGTTGTACCGGGCACCCTGGTTTTTGAATCACTTAATCCATTTCCCGGATATTACCACGATACTCCTGATTCTTCACCTCCTCTCTACCTCTATCTGGCACTGGATATGCATTACCGGTTTGAGGAAATTCTGAGGTCCATTCAGGAAGTTTCACAGGGTATGAGCGAAAGATTTGATGCCTGCAAAGCTATTCTTACAATGTCAGGTGAGGATATACCGGCCATCAGGCTGAGACACTTCGGTGGCTTTGAATGTGTTGTTCCCTTGCAGGAGGCTTTTAAGAATCACGGACTCGGATATCTCAGAAAATCGAAACGAGCCGGAGAATATCCATCTTTTGTGAGAATTGTAAAGATGTTGTACATGAAGCAGGTGAATCCTCACATATTTATTGATCTCAAAGAGGATTATCATGGTTATATCGGGATTCCGAGGTATCTTCCATGGGAACTGTTTGAACAGGTGACCAACAGGGTTAAATACAACTGGATGGACAGCAAGTTTGACACTGCTTGCGGATCATTTTTCCTCGAAGGGAAGTTGCATGAGTTTGTCAGGATCTATTCGGAGAAACTTGACTTGCGATATCTTCAGGATATCCGGAACCTCTACCTCGAAGAGCTTAGCCATCCATTGACTTAAAAAATACGGTTAAAATGATTTTGAAGGTGTTTGCGCATCGATTTTCGGAAAAGATTACTATCGCGTTGTCTTAAAACATCGACCAACCCTTTGTGTGAAATATACTTTTCGTAGTTGATGGGTTTGTTTATCAGCCCGCTGGTATAAACATACTGAAAAATCGGAAGCAACAGATTCTGAAATCCTTTCAGGGTTTCATTGCCTGTCATTTCATACAACTTCCCGTGGAACCTTATTTCATAATCCACATCAAAGAGGGTATCGGAAGAGAGTGATATTTCATTACCTGCGATTTCGGCCAGTTCTTCGATTTGCTCATCCGATGCACGATTAACAACAAAATCGGCCATCCCCACTTCAATAATCAGCCGGAGTTCAAAAACGTCACGGAGTGATTTTGAATCAAGCATATTGGGAATCAGTGATTTCTGAAGTATTTCAGGAATGTTGGGGCTTTTAATAATGGTACCCTTGTGCTTGACCGATTCAATCAGACCCATCGTCTTCAACCGGTTCAGCGATTCCCTTATCACCGTCCGGCTCACCCCCATTGCCTGAGCCAGTTCAATTTCCTTGGGGATGACATCTCCGGGGGTCAGCTCTTTCTTCTGAAAGAAATCCATCAGGTTCATTTCGACCCTGTCGACCAGGCTTCGTGTATCAACTGCCTGAATTTCAGCTATGATTTCTTCACTGTTCATCATGTTCAAATATATCAGAATTAATATGTTATAAAATCAAATAAATCTCAGAAATATAAGATCTCACATACATTATATGTACTACATAATGCAAATATAGAATATTTTCTGTTAATTTAGAAAAATTAAAGAGCAATACGCAAAATTAAACTATATCCTTGGTCGGGAACCAGGCTTACCAGGACCCTGAAAT
>CAYNBE010000300.1:0-2965 GCA_964395045.1 uncultured Prolixibacteraceae bacterium
GGACATCTGATTCTTCCACCATCATCTCATCTTCAATGGAATATTCCGGGGTAAATACATTCTCCTCCATGATGTCAAGTGATCCTTCCGGATTTCTTTTGCCTCTGATCAGCCTGAACAACTCATGATGGAAGGAAGCCATCAGGTATGCCCTGACATTCCGGACCATCCGGAGTTTTTCCCGGTTCCCGAGGATGTAGGTGAACAAATTCTGAATGGAATCTTCAACCTGGTGGTCGTGCCTTGTCAGTTTTTTGCCGTAGGAATAAAGGAAGTCAAAATGTTCCAGGTAAACCACCGACAAAGCTTTTTTGCTACCGGTCAAAATGAATTCGTTCCAGTCGCTGGTATAATCCTTTTCGTATGTTTTTCCCAATCCCAAAGCAGGCAGTAATTAATAACAAAGAAAACTCTTTTAGGAAAAATTTTCAAATGTTTTACAGCAATAGTTTGATTCATAAAAAGGTTGGCGTTTCTTTTGCTTTTGCAGAGAAGTCCTGGTTCGTACCATTGGTTCCGTGATTATCCGTTTCATCCGCGTTCCAAATTCTTTGACAGTTTTAAAATTCTGATTGAACCGAAGCCTACTAAGATAAATACCAATGTGCCAATAAGAAGGTCCGGATATTTGGAACTTGTCAGATATACCAGTACGCCGGCTAATATCACTCCCAGATTGGCCAGAACATCATTGGATGTAAAAATCATGCTTGCCTGCATGTGTACCTCCCTGCTTTTGCTCTTCTGAAGCAGGAACAAACAAACGGCATTTCCGGTCAGTGCCAGCAAAGAAATGATGATCATCGTCTGAAAATCAGGCGCTTCTTCTATTTCAAAAAACCGTCTGATTGCTTCGGCAAATCCTGTTGCTGCCAGAAATATCTGGAAGAATCCGCTTACCCTGGCAACCAACTTTTTTTTCTTTGCCATCTTTCCAGTTGCAAACAGAGCCAATCCATAGACAAAACTGTCGGCAAGCATATCCAGACTATCGGCAAATGAAGTTGCTTCCAGTGAAGTTCCAAGATGAAGGCGTTCGAGCAGATCTGAAATCTCATTGTAATTCCCGGTGTGGATAACCATGAGTTTTCTGTTTGCAGGATCAAATTTCAGGGATCGGATCTGATTAAGCCCTTCAAGTTTCATCCGGATCAACTGTTCCTCTGATGGACAATCCATCTTTGATACGGAGAAGATTGTTTTATTCATTTGCCCCATACTTTATGGATGATTTTAACAAATGTAGTGTTTATCGGAATTCTCAGGTAAGGCTTAAATGAATCAGCCGGATTTCAAAGTATTCCTAATATCGCGGTGTGGGTCTGTCTTCAGCTCTGTTTTGTTCTGTCTCGGACCGGGAAAACATTGATATCCTTGAAATAGAATATTTTGGCCAGAATTATTGAAATATCGGGATACCCGGTTACTGTGGCCGGGTATACTTGTCCATTCCTTTTTCTTTGAGAAAGCGGGACAGGAGGTCTGCAATTTCAATATTATTCAGATCTGAAAAAGGGAAATGGGTATTACCGGTGATGCCGATTTCCGGCAGGTGAACGATGGTCACATCGCCTCCGTACCGGTTCACGGCATTACGCCACAATTTTGCCATTTCAAGCCGGACGCGCCAGAAGTCCTGACCCGGATTGGGGTTTGGTGTTGAGGGAATGTTGTCGCCGTAAAACAATATGATCGGGATTTTGGTCAGCTTTTTAAAGTCTTCGGAAGGAATCCCGATTGCTTCGAGCACCCCTCCCGAACTTTCCATAGGTTCGGGTACTTCCCCCTGAGGAAAAACGAAATTACTCCCAGGTTCATAGGAAACAACCGACCGGACATTCGGGTTTTTGATGGCAGTGATCCAGCCCGGGCCTCCCCCCTGGGAATGGGTGACAAGAATTCCCTGCCCGATTTTGTCGAAAAGCTCCGACAGGGCATCTGAAATAACTTCCATGTCAAAGGGTCCTGTGTTGGGCGTCATCTGGCGAAAATACTGGTTCAGAGCTACCGGGTCTTTCGGAAACTGTACTCCCGGAAAGTATTTAGGCCAGATTCCGAGGCGAAAGGTGCCAAACCATGCCTGTTCATCCGGAGTGGGTGTGATTTCCGAAGGTAGGGTGCTGCGTCCGGCGTCTCCCCGCCTTGGCTGATCGATCAGATACACCCCGAATCCGCGTCTCAGAAAAATGTTCTGAAAACCCTCCCTGCCATCCGGTGTGGTTTCCCAGGTTTTGGAGAATTGTCCGGCTCCATGCAGGAAAACCAGCGGAAGTTTCCGGGCATTTTCCGGAATCTGGTAAAACACGTAGGCGTGGTCGCCATGGTAGGTCTGGCCATCGGGGGTGGGATGATATGGATCGAAACTCCCCGGAGTGGTGATGACTCTCCCTCCAACCGCAAAGCTTCCCTGTTCCTCGATCATCAGTGGTTTATGGGTTTGATCCACTTTGGAAGTTGTACAGGAAATCACGACCAAGGCCAGAACACCCTGCCACAACTTGATTGCAGCATACCGGATGGCAGCTTCCATGAGGAGGGATAAAGCAGCTCTTTTTATTTTTTTTGGTTTCATAGGGATAGTTTTTCTTCCTGCACTCAGAAAACCGGTGTAAATGATAAAAGAAATATCTGTTTTATCAAAAGTACAACCTGAAATTGGTTTCTGATTTTTTAAGGATCATTTTTATTTAGCCGAGAGATTGCTGTTATTTGGAAAAAGACGCACAAGCCACCCCGACTGTTGTTCGTTGTACCGGCGTTGATTCATGGTTATACCTCACCCCCTGCCCCCTTCTCCAAAATGGAGAGGGGAATGTTGCGGTCTTTCAATATTATAACGGCTCATTAACGGGGATTGCGGATGCCGGATTTCAGATTGCGGATTTTAAAATGCGGAATGTGCTGATTGCTAATGTGCGCTCCACATAATAAATCCATTTAATACCAGTATTATATTAATGGGATT
>CAYNBE010000301.1:0-2952 GCA_964395045.1 uncultured Prolixibacteraceae bacterium
AGAATGCCCCTTTTGGTGGTGACGATGATCACCCCATTAGCCCCTTTCGCTCCGAAAACAGCAGTGGCCGATGCGTCTTTCAGAACGGATATGGTATTCACCTCGTTGGGGTCCAAATCCTTGAAATCGCGCTCCACTCCGTCGACCAACACCAGCGGTTCCGAACCATTCCAGCTCGACAACCCCCTGATGATAATTTCTGACTGGTCGGCACCGGGCTCTCCGGTTTGCTGAATGGTCAGCACTCCCGACAACTTACCGGCAATGGCATTGGTGATGGTCTGGTTACCCGACTTGACCAGTGTCTCATTGTTCACCTGGGTAATGGCTCCCACCACACTCTCCTTTTTCTGTGTTCCGTAGCCAACCACCACCACTTCATCCACACCTACCGTCTCCGAAGCCAAAGTGACTTCGACCGATGTTTTTCCGGTAATGCTGACCTCCTGTGTTTTCATCCCGATGAATGAAAATACAAGTGTTTCCGAAGACACAGGGCAAACCAGGCGGAAAGTCCCGTCAGGAGAGGTGCTGGTCCCCGTCAGGGTCCCTTTCACCACTACCGAAACCCCGGGTAAACGGTTCCCCTTATCATCCCTGACGAGCCCTCTGATTTCTTTAGTTTGTGGTTGCTCTTCGACATTTTTCACAACCGATTCAAGAACAGGCGTTTCTGATCTTTTGATGATCACCGCTTTGTGAATGATCTCAAATGTCAGATCGGTTCCTTCCAGTGCTTCGGTCAGAACCTCCTCAGCGGTAACATCTTTCATATTGATGGAAAGATTCTTCACTGAGCTAATGTCAACCGAACTGTAAAAGAAATTGAAACCGGTCTCTTTTTTGATCGTCCAGATCAGTTCTTCGAGCGTCACATTTTCCAGTTTCAGGTTCAGTTTTGAAGTCTGGGAATACGAAAGGGTGTTGCCAGCTGTTACCTGTAAAACCGAGGCTATCATCAAAACCCACGCAACTTTCATCATAATGATGTACTTAATGAGAACCCTCCTCCAATGAAAGGATCCATCGTTGTTTTTTTTCATACCTTTGCTTCGTTAGTGTATCACTACAAATTCTGTCGAACCAGAGTTTTCGGCAGGGGATGTTCGCACCATCCCCTGCTTTTTATTTCTCTCTGAAAAGAATGGTTGTCTTATTGATTTCGATTCCTACTTTTTGTGTTGATGCTATTATATCAAGAATCTGGTTGATGTTCTCGTACCTGTTCAGGCTCCCGCTGAAACGCAGTTCCTTTACAGAGGGATTCAAATAGAAAACATCAGCAGAGTACCACCGGGTCAGGGTTGTCATAATATCTTCAAGCCGCATGTTATAAAAAATGAGTTCTCCTTTCCTCCATGCAGTATACAGGTTCACATCCACTGTATTTACCTCAATCTTCCGCTGCGACATCCTGAACACAGCCTGTTCATTGGGGTAAATCACACGGCTTCCAGCTGCTTTGTCGGCTGCCCCGACTTTCAGTTTTCCTGTCACGAGGGTTGTTACCACTTCATCGGAGTTCTCATAGGCATTCAGGTTAAAAGAAGTTCCAAGCACTTCCACGGTCATATCCTTTGTCCTGACAATAAAAGGAACATTTGAAGGTGCTACCTCAAAAAAGGCCTCCCCTGAAAGGGTTACTTCCCTGACATTTCCGTTGAAATGGACAGGATAAGTGAACTCACTCTGTGCATTCAGGGACACACAGGTACCATCGGAAAGTTTCAAATAATACTCCCCTCCCCGGGGAATTCTGATGGTGTTGTAAATCTCGGATTTTGTTTTTTTCAGATCAGACGAAGCGTAGTTTAAGCGCCCTTCTTCTTTGCGTATCTCGGTACCATCCTTTTCATGCAAAACAAGCTCTTCAGGTGAATCCAGGACAATTGCTTTGCCATCGTTTAAAACAAGGACTGCTTTGCTTTCTCCCGGTTTGATCTCAGTGGTCACCCCTGCAATACCATCTTCCTGGTTGGTTCCGGAAAAATAAAAATAGAGCCCGGCGGCTATAAGCAGGGGAAGGAGAAATATTGCAGCATATCTCATCACCCGGAGCCTGATGTTTCTCCGTTTTTCTTTCCAGATTTTTGAGATGACCTCTTCCCATCCATCCCGTACATCCAGCCTTTCCATCTTTTCTTTCCAGATCAGGAAATTGCCCGGTTTCACCAACCGGTCGTACAGCAATCTGTTTTCCGGCTTTTCATTGAGCCACTCCTCCAGTTCCTTCTTTTCTGCCTTCGTCAGCTCCGAGGCGATATCTCCTGTTATCAGGCTGACAATTTTTTTATAGTATGCGTAATTCTCCATTCAGGCTCTTTTGACCCTTTTTACATAAAGAGCACAAAGAGATGTAAAACGGGTGACATCAGGAAGTGTTTTTTTTACAAAATAACCCGGCAAATCACGGGTGGATTGTTACAGACAGAAGTGAATAGACTTGAATTGTCTGGCAGACATCAGAAGCACAAATATTTGTCCGGATAAACCACTCCGCATATTTCTGAATGCCCGTTGCTTGATGGTCTTGACAGTATTGATGGTTACCCCCAGCATTTCCGCGATCTCACTGTTCCGGTGCCCTTCCAGTGTCAGTTCAATGACCCTACGCCCCTGGGGCGATAACAATTGCATGGCTTTATAAATAACATGGTATAATTCTTCTTCCAGCACCGTATCCCTGTAAAGGATTTCAGATTCCAGGGCTGAAAGGGAAATAGAGTCCATTCCCCGCTTATCACGCAGATAATTCAGACAATGGTTCTTAACATACTTATATAGGTAAATCTTCCCTGACGGAATTGAATATATCTCCTCTTTTTTCTTCCAGAAATAGATGAATGCATCCTGAGCAATATCCTTGGCGGCTTCATCGTCGTTCAAATATTTATTTGCAAACCCCGTCAGCAACGGATAAAAACTCTCAAAAAAAATTTTGAAAGCTTTCTC
>CAYNBE010000302.1:0-2870 GCA_964395045.1 uncultured Prolixibacteraceae bacterium
ATGAAGTAATTGATAACCAACTTTTTCGTCAGCCTACGGCTGATTCTTTTACAAATGAATTATCAGGTTAAAATGATTATTTTTGTTTTCCTGTTATTTCAGTCGGAAATTGTTTTTCATGAATCAACCTGTCCGGAAAATAATCGATTGGTACGACCGAAACAAGCGGGATCTTCCCTGGAGGTCGGTGCATGATCCTTATCTGATCTGGGTTTCGGAAGTTATCCTGCAACAAACAAGGGTTGCACAGGGTTTGTCGTACTATACCCGCTTCGTTTCGCGGTTTCCCGATCCGGAAAGTCTGGCCTTGGCATCACAGGGCGAACTGATGAAGATGTGGGAAGGCCTTGGTTATTATTCGAGGGCAATCAATATGCAGGCAGCTGCAAAAAGCATTGTGAGGGAACACCATGGCAGGTTCCCTTCCAGTTACGATTCGATCGTGAAACTGAAAGGGACTGGTGAATATACTGCCTCAGCGGTTGCTTCCATTGCTTTTGGTCTCCCTTATGCTGTGACGGATGGCAATGTCACCCGTTTTATTTCCCGTTTTTATGGCATTGATAAACCTGTAGATACACTTTCAGGAAAAAATGCCGTCAAAGCCATAGCACGGGAAATTCTTGACATCTCCCGTCCCGGAACCCATAACCAGGCCCTGATGGAATTTGGTGCCCTTGTCTGCATCCCGTTAAAGCCTGATTGCCGGGAATGCCCAGTCAGTAACGGATGCTTCGCATACCGATATGATATGGTGAGCATGTTGCCTTTGAAAACAGCGGTGAAAAACCGGCTGAATCTCTATTTCTATTTCTTAGTGTGTGAAAATGAATATTCCTTGCTGATTGAAAAAAGAAACGCAAAAGGGATCTGGAAAAACCTGTACCAGTTCCCCCTCTTCGAGTCGGAAGCCGAAATGACCGATGAACAGATATTGTCGTTACCCCTCTGTCGCAACTTCCTGGATAAAGGCGGAATACTTAAGGGAATCAGCAGGGTATACAGGCATGAACTTACCCACCGGAGGATAATGGCACGCTTTATTACAATCAGGATTCCCCCAAATACCCCAATGATTGAAGGTTTTATTGAAACAAGCAAAGAAGAAATTCGTAAATTTGCATTTCCGGTACTTGTTAAAAATTACATGACAGAGAAAGGAATAATCTGAATCATCCGGAAAAGAGCGATCACTGTGTTTAATCATCCAATTTGAAAAATATGTCGATCAATAAAGTCATTCTGGTGGGAAACGTCGGGAAAGATCCCGAAATCAGGCATCTTGATTCAGGTGTTGCATTTGCCACATTTCCACTGGCTACATCGGAAACCTATGTGGCCAAAAACGGAGAGAAGGTAACCAGCACTGAATGGCATAATATTGTATTATGGAGAGGGCTTGCCGAAGTTGCTGAGAAATATGTCAGGAAAGGGAGGCAATTGTATATCGAAGGCCGTATCCGTACCCGTTCGTACGATGATAAAGACGGGCAAAAAAAATACATCACTGAAATTTATGGCGATGTTTTGAAACTGCTAGGTACCAGGGAAGGAACACAGGGGGTACCGGCTGAAGCGTCCCAGAAGCCCGAATTCAGGCAGCCTGTTATTGAAGAGCCTGATATTCAGGGCGAAGGCGAAGATGATCTTCCATTCTAATCCGATCAGACACCATTGATAAACGATTCACTTACTGTAGATAAAGTTTCCGGATTGCCGGATCAGTTCGTCACAACAGCATCGGCTGATGTGTTTGTGATTATTGTCGTTTTTTTCCTGACCATCCTTTCATCTCTCCTGACGGCATCCAGTTCAGGACTATTAGCACTGGGTCCTTTCGAAAGAAAACTTCTTTCTCAAAAGAGCAAAAATGACCGGAAAATAATGGAAATTTTAGAAAGGAAAGAAAAACTACGACACTCGATCCTTTTATCGGGGATATTCCTCGATATTGCCATTGTATTTCTGATCGCCCGGATATTTTACCGGGAGTCCGGTTCCTTGTTCACCCGGCCAGGATCGTTCTTACTCTTTGCCTTACTGGTGTCGGTGGGGGTCATCCTGATCTGTGAAGTACTTCCAAGGTTATTCGGTACCCTTCATTCACTCTTCATTGCCCGGTTGATGGTTGCTCCCGTTGTGTTGATCGAAAAAATCGTTTCTCCTTTGAGTCTGCTGCTTGAAAAAGCCACTTCTTCGAAAGGAAAGGACAACCTTTCAAGGAAAAACCTCACTGCGGATGAATTGTCGCAGGTCCTTGATAAAGATTCAGACACTGCAATTTCTGATGAGAAAGAAATTTTGGAAGGAATTGTAAACTTCGGGACTAAGAATGTGGGAGAGATCATGGTACCGAGGGTGGATGTGGTGGCAATCGATATCAGATCATCTTTTTCAACCCTTCTTGACCTGATCAATACATCGGGTTATTCCCGTATCCCGGTGTTTTCAGAATCGTTTGACCAGGTAAAAGGAATTTTATTCATTAAAGATTTGCTTCCATATACCGAAAGCGGGCCTGATTTCGAGTGGCAGGGGTTACTCAGGCCTCCTTTTTTTGTTCCTGAAACCAAGAAAGTGAAGGATCTGCTTGAAGATTTCCAGAAAAGCAAGATTCACATGGCCATCGTTGTAGATGAATACGGAGGATCTTCAGGCATTGTAACCCTGGAGGATGTCCTTGAGGAAATCGTGGGGGAAATTGCGGATGAATTTGATGAAGAAGAAAAGTATTTTTCGAAGCTTGGTGAAAAGAAATTCCTTTTTGACGCCAAGATTCAGCTCGAAGATTTTACAGGTGTAATTGGCTGCCGTGACGACTATTTAAAAGATGTGAAATGCGCTGCCGACACACTGGCCGGCCTGCTCCT
>CAYNBE010000303.1:0-2840 GCA_964395045.1 uncultured Prolixibacteraceae bacterium
TTGCTCTGAATGATGAGTTTCCACATCCCGAAGATCAGCAAGGTCAGTCCAATTACGGCCAATCCAATGAGGGCATATTTTTGTGCAATCAGAATGATTCCTGTCACTGTCAGTAGAGACAGAATCAGATAAAGTCTTAAATTTTTGAATAGTCTCATGTCGCTGTTGTAAATTGCCCGGTGTCCGGGTGGTGGTATTTGAAAACAAAAATACCTCTTATTTCCGGTTTGTCAGGAAAGTAAACAAGTTTTTGACGGTTCGCATGCAGGTTGATACAATCTGAATTGAGATAATTTGAAGATTTGGGTATGATGATATAATGATATGTGATGCCGCTCCTGTGTGTCTGGTCAGGCGAACGTTGTCAGCAGTATGTTCGGGCAGGTCAAATGAGAACCTCGATAACCATGACAACAACTTCTTCACATCTTTTGCCCACAGCATTTATACCATACCTTGTTCCGGTTTATCGGAAGATTTGCACAGAGAAATCTCTCTGGGGATTTTAACTCACTATCTTTGAATGAAAATTAAGTATGAAGAAGTCCGGTTGCATTTTTGTACTTTTTCTGGTTTCGGCTGCATGTGACAGGTCCGATATCCGGAAGTTGGCTGAAGTGATCAGTTACACCAATATTGAGAAGCACATCCTGGAACTGGCCGACGACCGGTACCTGGGAAGGATGCCGATGACAGAAGCTGAACCGGCCGTGACGGCATATATTTCGGGTCAGATGAAAGAGATTGGGCTTGAAGGTGCAAACAAAGGTTCTTTTTTTCAGCAGGTACCCATATTAAAAGTGACCTCGGAGATATCGCCGGAACTCACCTTTTCAACACCCTCCGGAAAAATCAGATTCAAAAAGATGGATGATTATGTCACATTTACCAGGAAAATGGAGGAAATCATCCGAATTTCAGATTGTGAAACTGTCTTTGCGGGATTCGGGATCGTTGCTCCTGAATTTGGCAGGAACGATTTTAACAGGATGGACGTGAAAGGAAAGGTGGTTCTTGTATTTGTGAACGATCCGGGGTACGGAACCGATGGAAGCTATTTCAGAGGGAACGCCATGACCTATTATGGCCGCTGGACCTATAAATTTGAAGAAGCGGCGAGACAGGGGGCTGCGGCTTGTCTGATCATTCATGAAAACGGACCTGCCGGATATGGCTGGAATGTGGTTAGCAACAACGGAGAAACCACAAAGCTCTACCTTCAGCCGGCTGATGGATACAGGGAGCGTTGCAGCATCGAGGGATGGATTTCCCATTCTTCGGCACAAAAGCTGTTCGAATCGTGTGGCCTCGACATGGATTCCATCAAAAAGAGGGCTGTGGATCCCGGATTCAGGCCATTCCTGCTTCCTGTGACTGCTTCGGCATGGATCAGGAACAAATTTGACACAGGCTATTCCGACAATGTCTGTGGAATGATCAGGGGGTCAAGGCGACCCGATGAAGTAATTGTGTATACAGCCCACTGGGACCATCTCGGGATTGGAACACCGGTTGAAGGTGACAGCATTTATAACGGGGCGACCGACAATGCCGGCGCCGTCGCCTGGCTCCTTGAAATTGCCAGGGCATTTAAAAGTGCTCCTCCCCCCGAACGTTCGGTTCTTTTTCTTTGTCCTACAGGAGAGGAATCGGGTTTGCTGGGATCGGAATTTTACTGTGAGCACCCCTTTTTTGAAACGGATCAGACTGTGGCCTGTTTCAATACTGATGTGGTTATGTTCCTCGGGAAATATAGGGATGTGACCATTACAGGCTATGGACAGTCGGAACTGGATGAGTGGATTGAAAAAGCAGCTGTCGGTTTTGGGCGCTATGTCGTTCCCGATCCGAACCCTGAAAATGGAATGTATTTCAGGTCCGATCATTTCCCCTTTGCGAAGAAAGGGATCCCCTCGCTTTTTGCAAAGGGTTTTACCGATGCCGAAAAACTTGGCAGGGAAAAAACTCACGGGATGATTTCGGATTACTGGAAGAATGTATACCATACTCCCGGCGATGAATATGTTCCGGGACGTGATAACCTGGAAGGTCTGGTGGATGATGCAAGGTTGTTTTTCGTTGCAGGCAATGATCTTGCTCATTCAGAAGCATGGCCGGCATGGAAAGAGGGTTCGGAATTCAAAAAGGCCGCGAACCGTTGAATGAACTCAGACAGTTTTATATCATTTGGATTGGCTGCTTCTGAAGAACAATCCTTGTGAAAAGAAAAGAGAATTGTGGTTAAAATTATATGGCCACGTAATCGTCGAGAATTTTTTTATCCCTGACTGCATGAAGAATGAGATCGGCAATCACTTCAGCCGAAAAGGTCGCACGGTTGAAGGTAATATCAAAGATTTCCGGGTCTCTGGTTGGAGTGCCTTCAACAGCATGACGGTATGCAAGTCGTTCTTTTTCGACCTTCCTGACAAATTCAATTGCTCCCTCCCGGTTGATCCTGTTTTTCAGCATGATGGAGTTGACGCGGTATTCCAGGGGAGCCACAAGCCTGATATGGATCGAGTTCCTGATATCGGCAGCAATGGCATTACCACCGCGTCCGACGATGATGCAAAAACCTTCTATTGCAAAATTCCGGATGACATCACAGACGGTTTTCTTAATTTTTCGGTCGCTCTTGTATCTTTTTTCCCCGAAGGCAGCCAGAAACTCATCAACGGCAGTCCGGTCGCTCTGTCTGAAAATCCTGGCTACTTTCGATGGATCAATCTCAAGTTCATGAGCACTTTGCTGGAATATCTCCTTACTGAGTACCTTCCAATTCCGGTTTGGTGAGTTCTCATTTAATTTTCCGGCCAGCACTTCAGCAAGTTCAAGGC
>CAYNBE010000304.1:0-2830 GCA_964395045.1 uncultured Prolixibacteraceae bacterium
GTCCTGATGACCCTTTCAGTAACTTCCGATTTACAAAAGAAAAAGGCTGATACGCTCGGGATATCCCTGATTGACCGGAATGTGATATTAGATACTCAATCCGAAAACCTGATAAAACACATTTTGAAGATCAAAGATGATTCTTAAATTTTATTCTGACATAAGCCTTGCCTCTTCAGGATATGTTAATGGAATCATTTGGCCGCCACTGATTGAAATGAATTCCCTGCACCTGCCAATGACATTTTCCCAAAGTACGCTTTGTTTCTTCCGGATGAAGAACCTTCCAATGAGTGATACTTGTGCACCGTGCCCCTTTCATTGATTACAAATATTAATGATGCATAAACTGATCCGTGAAACAAAGTCAGGTTATTTGAATTCCGGTGAGCGCATTCCCCGTCGGCTCTGCCGCGGGGTAATCGAACAACGCAACAAAGAAGCCCTTGACGGAATCGCCTGCCCGACAGTCAGGCAGGGATTCCCCGCTGCTCTGGGGCGGGGAGTTTCAATTTTATCCTGAACGTAAAAATGATTTAGAATGAGCGACATACAGAAAGTGTTCCGATTGAGGAAGGCTGGAAAAGATGATGAAGCCCTCGCTCTGGCTGAAACCCTTTATGCCCTCGATCCATCCGATCCGTGGAACATCAGGGCATTTGGTTGGGTTATGTACGACCGGCTGAAAGCAGCCATCGCCAGTGAATCGGAAGATGAGATTTTGCTTTACACCGGTAAACTTGAAACGCTGCCTGTCCCCGAAGAAGATGAAATACTGAAAAGGCAGGTAACTTTTCTGTTAATGCAGGCCAGTCCGGTCAGAAGAATGCTTTTAAGGGCTGTCTCGCTCGATTTTAATGGTGAGCATGAAAAGGCCCTCGCCATGTTTCGGGATATGAAAAATCACTTGCCTGGCATAATGCCCGAATATCATAAAGCTTACGGTTGGTGCCTCTGCAAATATCTGAAAAACCTGATCTCCCGCCAGTCCGGGAGCAGGGAAGTGTGGAAGGACCTTCTGGAAGAGTACTTTGGGTTGCATCCCGAAAAACCTTCCGATCTTCATTCTTCGTTTCTGATGCTAATGTTGCGGAACTTTAAAGACGACAGTGTGTTCATCAGGAAATGGAGCTCCCAGTTTGACTGGAGCCTGCTCAGGGAAGATGATTTTAACAGCTTTCAGGATGAACACAAAAAACAGATTCCGGGTTTGGCTGAAAGGTCGGTCCAGATAATAGCAAAAGCAATTCTTTCGTCGGGCATGACGGATGAAATGGAAAGATTCCAGAAGACCCTTGATCAGGCCATGGCCAGGTTTCCGGCCAATGTCTGGTTCTATTTTTACAAAGCAAAAATGATGGTCGGTCTCAGAAAGGAAGAAGAAGCCCGTGTTTTTGTCGTTCGGGTTGTCCGGGAAAAAAGTGGGGAATACTGGTCATGGGCGTTATTGGGGGATATTGTGTCGGGTGCTGATCCAAGACTGGCTATTTCCTGTTATAGCAATGCGATGGTTTGCAGGGCTGATGAAAAGTTCCTGGTGAATACCCGGTGGAACTTTGGCCGGCTGCTTCATCAGGAAGGTTTCGCGGCTGAAGCGCGGCATGAAATCGAATTGTCAATGAAAACCCGCCGGTATGAAGGTTACGATCTTGCACCAGCCATGATGATGGTTTGCGAAGAACCCTGGTTCAGGACAGCAGCTGTTAAAAAAAGCAACAGCATCTTTTATGACGAACAGAAATGGAAAGCCATGGAGTTCGTCTTTGGTGCAATGCCTCAGGTAAAGGGTTGTTTGATCAGAACCTTCATAAGGCCTGATGATCCGCGCAAAATACTCCGTGCCCGGATTCTCTATGCAGGAAATGATGGGGAACAGCGTATCACTTCTGTAAAGGTGAAAAACTTTCCTATACTGAAAAATATAAGCCCAGGTGAAGGGTTCCTCGCAACAATTGAACCGGGAGACCAGGAAAGGATATTGGAAATCACGCGCAGGAACGGCAGTGAATTGTATGATCAGGTGCCATGGATGGTCGGTATCGTTGATCAGGTAAACAAGGTAAAAAAAGTAACCCATGTATTGTGGAGCAGGGAATCGGGAGCATTGCTGCAGGTTATGACTTATAAGGCAGGAGATTTCATCAGGTTGAAAGTGCTTGGACGAAATGAGGGAAGCAGAGGTGAGACTTATGAAGTTCTTGCCCATGAATTGACAGAACAGGAACCACCGCGGGAAATTTTCAGGAGGTTTACCGGGAATATCAGGTATCACTTTGAGAAAGGACACGCCATTGCCGGGAATGTGTTTATGTCTCCGGAGATTGTGAGAGTTTGCGGGATTGACGGGAATAGTCCCTGTTTTGTGAAGGGAATTGCAGTAGCCTCATACAACAGGGTACGGGACGAGTGGGGATGGAGAGCTGTAAGAATCGACCAATGCCGGCAGAAAGAATGAATGGGCAGGGATTCCGGGAGGTTGAAGTGACGACTGATGGTAAGCTGATTTCATGGATGCCATTGAGAAATGGCAGGTGAATCAGCCTGATAAGAGTGCGAGAGGGCTGATGCAACTAGCAGATGGTGCAAGTTCTTTGAAATGATGGATAAATTTGGAGAATAATAAGAAAAATGGTTATATTGTTGTAATTTTGCAGGCTCAAAAATAGGGGGGAAATTGAATGGAAAAAGGAAATAAAGAATGGAAGAGGAAGGTCTATGATACTGGGTCACAGGAAGAATAAAAAATATCTGTCAGGGAGCCAGTTCCAGAAGAAGAAGGATTAAGACTTTTGGTAAATTGCTTTTATAACAATTCATCATTCTTGTCAGG
>CAYNBE010000305.1:0-2829 GCA_964395045.1 uncultured Prolixibacteraceae bacterium
ATGAGACAGCTAAAAATATCTAAGCAGGTCACGAACCGCGACACAATGTCGCTGGATAAATATCTGCATGAAATTGGCAAAGTAGAGCTTCTTACTCCCGAAAACGAAGTTGAACTGGCAAAACGGATCAGATCAGGTGACAGGGAAGCCTTTGAAAAGCTTATCAAAGCCAATCTCCGGTTTGTTGTTTCTGTTTCCAAACAATATCAGAACCAGGGACTCAGTCTGCCCGATCTGATAAATGAAGGGAACCTCGGTCTGATCAAAGCTGCTGAAAGATTTGACGAAACAAGGGGTTTCAAATTCATTTCATATGCAGTATGGTGGATCAGGCAGTCAATTCTCCAAGCTCTTGCCGAGCAGGCAAGAATTGTGAGGTTACCTCTGAATAAAATCGGATCGATCAGTAAAATCAACAAGACTTTCAGCCAGCTGGAGCAGGAATATCAGCGGGAACCTACCATCGAGGAAATTGCATCCGTTCTCGATATCAATCCTGACGCTATTGAAGAGACCCTCACCATGCCGGGTATTCATATTTCAATGGAAGCACCTATCCGGGATGAAGAAGACAATACCCTGTACGATGTAATGCTGAACGAAGATTCACCCAGCCCGGACAAAGAACTGATCAGAGGTTCTCTCAGAAAAGAAATTGAGCGTTCCCTTTCCACTTTGACAGAAAGGGAGTCGGATATCTTGCGCTATTTTTTCGGGCTGAATGAATACCCATGCCTGACTCTTGAAGAAATCGGCGAAAAAATGGCTCTCACAAGGGAACGAGTACGGCAAATAAAGGAGAAAGCTGTGAAAAAGCTAAAAAACAAATACCGGAACCACCTATTGAAATCATATCTTGGAAATTAAACAACACCGAAATAAGTATTTGTATACTACATAATATTATTAATTATTATATGAAAAGAATGGTTGCACCTTCCATCCTCTCTGCCGATTTCAACCATCTGGGGAACGAGATTGAGATGATTAACCGGAGTGAAGCCGACTGGATACATTTGGATGTGATGGATGGTGTTTTTGTTCCAAACATTTCTTTCGGGATACCCGTCATCGAACATGTGGCGAAAATTGCTACAAAGCCGCTCGATGTTCATCTGATGATCACCAATCCCGATTTGTATATTATTCCGTTTGCAAAAGCCGGAGCATCCATCCTGACTGTCCATTATGAAACCTGTACACATCTGCACAGGACCATCGGTTCTATCAAAGAACAAGGGATCATGGCCGGTATTTGCCTGAATCCGCACACTCCTGTCAGTTTGCTTGAGAATATTTTGTGTGATGTCGACATGGTTCTGATCATGTCGGTGAATCCCGGATTCGGCGGTCAGAAATTTATTGAAGGAACATACACAAAAGTACGTGCACTCAGAAAAATGATTGAGGAAATGAAACTCTCCTGTCTGATTGAGATTGACGGAGGAGTGAATTTTGAAACCGGCCGTAAACTGTTTGAGGCAGGTGCCGACATTTTGGTGGCCGGAAGTTTCGTTTTTTCATCCGATGACCAGGAAAAAACAATATCGCAACTGAAAGCAGTCTGATCAGTCAGTTCGGACCACCATTTTTTCAGCCACTTTCCCGGCTTTCTCATTTCCTTCAAGCAGGGCCACTGCTTTCAGGGCAAATTCCATTGCTGATCCTGCCCCGTTTCCGGTCAAAACATTTCTGTCGGTTACCACCGGATCTTTCATAATGATTGCCCCCTGAAGATAACTTTCAAAACCGGGGTAACAGGTAGCTTTTTTATTGTCAAGTATCCCCAGCTTTCCCAGAACCAGAGGGGCAGCACAAATGGCACCAATGAATTTCCCGCCTTGATGGTAATCAAGGATCACTTTCCCGAGCCCCTGATGGCTGTTCAGATTCAGTGCCCCAGGCATCCCACCCGGCAAAATAAGCATCATACCTTCCGAAAAGTCAGCAGCTTCAAAGAGAAGATCAGCCACGAGGCTAATCCCATGCGATCCGGCAACTTGTAAAGCTCCCGTAACTGAAACAGTCTCCACAATAATTCCGGCCCGTCTCAGAACATCAATGGCCGTAACAGCTTCGATCTCTTCAAAACCCTGTGCAAGAAACACAAATGCCTTAGACATGTACTTCGTTTTTTTGCAAAACTAAAAAAAATTGAAGCCTGCCATTATACTTTATCAGCTTTGAAGGGATTGATTTCAATGATTCCGTACATTTCAACACCTGCCCCGATCCGATGTAAAAATATCAACACCCGGCATGTAAATCTATCTTCAGCTCAGAGAATATTCACTCAGTACCTGCTCCAGTTTTTTCCGTGTAAAAAAAATCCTGCTTTTGACGGTACCAAGCGGCAACTCAAGTTCATCGGCAATTTCCTTATACTTGTATCCTTCGAGAAACATCGTAAACGGAATTCTGTATTCGTCAGGAAGAAGGTTGATTTTTAAATAAATATCTTTTGCTCCGAAAATATTTTCCGGAGAATGATCACTGTTGCTTTTCAACCAAGCAATTCCCGGATTCCAATCAGAGCTGCCGATCTTTGTCTTTGATTTGACATTCCTCCTGTATTCATTGATAAACGTGTTTTTCATAATGGTATAAATCCACGCCTTGAAATTGGTATTTTCAGAATAGCTTTCTCTGTGAGTCAAAGCTTTCAGCAGCGTTTCCTGAAGAAGGTCTTTTGCTTTTTCATGATCGGAGGTCAGGCTCACTGCATAACGGCCAAGTTTTTCCTGTAATTCAAGAAGATCTATATCGAATTTTCGCTTTTCCATATTCATCAATTTTGACGCAAAATTACAATAAAGAAATTACATAAAA
>CAYNBE010000306.1:0-2820 GCA_964395045.1 uncultured Prolixibacteraceae bacterium
CAGCTCAAAGAACGACATCTTATTCCGTCCGGGAAACAAAAGAATAGGGCCGGTATACCAATTAAGGGCAATACCGGCCCGATTTTTTTACCTATTGATCAATGCCCCGTTAATTTCCGTTTTTATTGGTATCCCACCACAGTGGAGTGGTTTCAAGATCGGGTCCGCCCAGCATTTCGACAGCACGGGTGATCTGTGCAGGCTGGGTGTTCTTTTCGTCGGTTGTATAAGGCAACCTGGTCACAATTTGTCCGGCAGCAGGATTCACGAGTGCATTGGCCGAGAATTTTTTCGGATAGATTTTCGGCAGACGGGTTCTCCGGTATTCGCTCCATGCTTCGTGAGCGACCGGGAACAATGCCAACCATTTCTGGGTCATGATCTGCTCATACTGCTGCGTCCTGTCGGATGAGAATTTCACCGGGATGTTGGTCATAGCCGGGTGATAATAAGGATAATCATCCGGAGCAATAGGTGTGACGGTGCTGTTGATGTAGCTGGTGATGGTTGCAGCCGGGAATGAAGTCCCTTTCCACTGCCGGATGGAGACTTCAATCCCCTTTTCATAGAACGACTGGGCTGTCCCTCCCATGTTCCATCCCCTCCAGGCCCCTTCGGCTTTCAGGAACCATGTTTCGGCCGCATTCATAATGTTTACAGGGGTAACCAGTTGGTTACCATCCTTGAAACGGGGACCATACTTGGAATATGATTTGAAATAATTTACCTGAATCTGTTCATAACCGTTTGCCATTCCATGATAGCCTCCCACCTGGGCTTTGAGAACCTCAGGATATCCGGCTGCGTCGATCACAGAGTTGTAAGCAACCGGAGACCAGTATTCATCCATACGGGGATCGTTATAGCCTTTCATCACACTTTCCATGCTCGCGCTCATGACATCCTGGTAAAACGATTCCATCCTGGGCATTCCGTTGCCACCGCTTGAAAGGCCGTTGACGGCAAGCAGTGCATCGTCGGCATTGGTTTCCATCAGGGGATTTGCAAGTGCAGCTTCTGCCTCTTTCTGGGCTTTGGTCGGGTCGATATTAGAAATCCTGACAGCAAGCCGTAAACGGAGAGTGTTTCCAAATTTCAGCCATTTCGAAACATCGCCCTTGTAAATGAGGTCGCCCACACCGAAAACATTCAGGGATGGATTTTTCTGTAATTCGGTTTTCAATGCATTCACCGCATTGGTAAGGTCGTCGAACATCAGGTAATAGATATCCTTTTGGCTTTCATACGGGGTGTCTTCCAGTCCTTTGCCCGCCGCAGTGTAAGGAACGGGCCCCCAAAGATCGGTCATCCGGTGCATCAGCCACACTTTCCAGATCAGAGCCACATTGTAAGCGGCATTATTCACACCGTTCCGCGATACATCCATGATGCTGTTTAACGGAGGAATAGCACTGGTGTATATTCTGTTAAAACCGGTATTGTGCCACCCGTAATTCATGATTGAAGCTTCCTGGTTATAAACTCCACAGGCGGTATAACCGCAGAAATGAAGCGCTACGGTACTCGACATACGGCTCATATTGTCGGTAGTGAGCCAGTTAATACCCTCGTATTGTGTCCTTGAAAAGAGACCTGCCAGTTCCTTCGGCCCAACGGCCATCATCTGGGTTTTATCGGTATTATACTCCGTAAAATCATCCGTACACGAAAAAATGGAACACACCAGGGCTGCCGTACAGATTGTCTTCACAAACATCCGTTTTGTCATATCTTTTTTCATAAATCTCATTTTTTTTAAAATTCAACCGTTCACCATTATAGAGTCACCCTGATATTAAAACCGAGAGTCCTGGATCCGGGAAGGAAGGCGCTTTCTGCCCCTTGACCGTTCCGGTTGATGTCGTACGTCACGTCAGGATCAAACCATTTACATCCGTTGTAAATATAGAACAAATTCCTACCCACAGCATTGATTCTCAACGTTTTAATTGTTTTGCTTTTCAACGGGACTGTATAACCGAACGAGAGTTCGCGCAACCTTGAGTTATCGGCTTTCCGATTGTAGGGTTCGCCTGCACCGAAGCTGATCCTGCCTCCGACAAGCTGTGCATAAGCCTGCGCAGTAATTTTCACGGTATTGGGCGTATAGGTTTTATTTCCCTGTGCGTCCACAATTTCCTGGACACCATCGAACACAATGCCTGTTTCGCGCCCCACTAATGATTCGGTACTGGTACCGCAGGCAAACATCATGGCTTCGGTGGCAGATTGCCTGACACCTCCCACATTCAGGTCGATCAGGAAGGAAAGGTTCCAGTTTTTATAATTCAGGGTATTGGTTATCCCGCTCCTCCAGTCGTAATTGAAGTTTCCAAGGTAAAGATTTGCCTTTGAATCGACTTTTGGCATCCCCAGTGCATCGACAATCACCTTGCCTTGTTCATTTCTGACAAAGCCTTTGGTAAAGATTTCCCCGTAAGGGCGACCGACAATTGCCCAGGTTTCCCCGATGGAGAGGTTGGGTGAACTGATCTGGTATTTGTCAAGTTTTTTTGAAAGCTCAATGACTTTGTTTTTATTGGAAGCAAAGTTCAGGTCGACACTCCAGCTGAAATCCTTTGTTTTCACCGGGTAGGCAAAGAGCATAAACTCAAGCCCCCTGTTTTCAATATTTCCGCAGTTGATCCTTCCGCTCCCGAATCCGGAGGTCGGCGGTGATGTAATGGTAATCAGCTGGTTGTAGGTATTCGATTTATAGTAAGTAAAATCGATCCCCAGCCGGCTGTCGAGGAAATGGATTTCACCTCCTGCCTCCCACGATTTGGTTTTTTCGGGGATCAGGTTCACAGGCACTTTGGT
>CAYNBE010000307.1:0-2807 GCA_964395045.1 uncultured Prolixibacteraceae bacterium
AACGGTAAATGACAAACTCGCCGGAGCAGGATGCAATCCCCGATCCCCATGCACTGACGATAAATCCAAGTCCTGCTACAATCAAAACAGGTTTACGGCCAAACCTGTCGGCCATTGTGCCGGACAAAAAAGCGCCGGCAGCACAACCCAGAAGAACCGATGCCACATTGAACCCGGTTCCTATGGCATCAGAGTGAAAAGCTTTCTGCAGTGCATCAACCGTTCCGTTGATCACCCCGCTGTCGTAACCAAATAAAAATCCGCCCAGAGAGGCAACCCCCGACAGCAGAAAAACCCGAAGGATATTTATTTTCTTTTTTCCCTGTATGAACACCACCGCTTTAACCTATTTAAAATTTTACACCCTCTCCCAGGTGCGTGACTTTGCCGATCGTTCAACTGCTTCAAGCACTTCCTGGCATTTTAAGCCATCCTCAAAGCTTGGGTTAAAAGGTTTATCTTCTACAATAGCATGAATAAATTCTGCCACTTCAATCACAAACGAATCGGCATAGCCAATCCCGTGTCCCTGGGGCCACCACCCTCCCTTGTATGGATGTACATCGTGGGTTACGTTGATTTTCCGGAAGCCGGCTTCCTTTGGCGATTGCGTATTGTCGTAAAACAGAAGATAGTTCTGGTCTTCAAAATTCCAGAAGATGGATCCTTTTTCGCCGTTTATTTCGATTGTGTTGTAGTTTTTTCTTCCGGTTGCCAGCCGTGTCGATTCAAAGCAACCCACAGCGCCACACTTAAAATTAACTAAGAACTGGGCAACATCGTCCACCGTAACGGTTCCTTTCGGTCCATCTGGATGATCACTGTCGAGCGGGCGTTCTTTGATCAGGGTTTGGAGATTGCCTGTGACTTCTTTGAATTCCAGTCCCGTAATGAAACGAGTGGCATCTATCGAATGGGCACTCAGATCGCCCAGCGGGCCTGAACCTGCCATTTTCTTGTCGAACCTCCAAACCATTCCGAAATTGGGATTGGTGATCCAGTCCTGGGCATACCTTACAAATACATGGTAAATCCGGCCAATGCGTCCTTCCTGAACCAACTGCCGGGCAAGTGCCAGTGACGGGGTAAACCGGTATGAATACCCGCAGCAGTGTTTCACCCCTGCTTTCTCAACCGCTTCAAGCATTTGCCGGGCTTCTTCCAGGTTGTTTGCCAGCGGCTTTTCACAAAGCACGTGTTTGCCGTTCCTGGCTGCCTCCACAGCGATTTCCCTGTGCAGAAAGTTGGGAGTCGCAATGCTGATAAGATCAATATCCTTGCGTATAACGACTTTCCGCCAGTCGGTTTCCACCTCTTCCCATCCATATTTCCCGGCAAACTCCCGTAAATTTTCAATACTGTCGTTTGCACAAATGCATTTCATTGAAATTTTTGCAGGAATCCCGGCCCACATGTCCGCATTCCGGTAAGCATTCGAGTGAGCAATTCCCATAAACTGATGGCCGATCAGTGCCACCCTGATTTCTTTCTTCATCATCGATTTCAGCTTTAATTATTTACATGCTTCAATGAATTGTTTTGCTGCAGCTTCAATTTCATTGTCGGTAGAATGAATGTTGATCCCCCAGCCGGCACCCAATCCTCCGTCGACCACACCAATGCTAATGTTCATGGCCCGGCTTAATATATCGTCGGTCCTTGGATAAGAACCTTTGGTGTGCGGTTGCCCGACTTCCTTTAAATGTCTCAGAACATGTTCCATATTGGCATACACATGCCACCCGCTCTGGTCAACCGTTTTGGATCCCAGGGCTTTAGAAACTTTTACAGCTTGATCTCTTGTGTCAAAGATCACCGTACAAAGGGTTGCCGCATCACCACCATCCGGATCGTTCAGTACCCTGAATTTAAACCCGCCAGCAGTTGCAATCAGGTTTTTCAGTTTGCTCCTTTTTTCGCGGAGGGTTGCTACAATCCGGTCAAGTTTCCTTAATTGGGCAAGTCCGACTGCACCGGTAATTTCATTCATCCTGAAATTCAATCCGAGGATACTGCGCGCTCCCACTTCAACTCCGAAACGGTTGGGCTTGTGTCCCTGGTCATGGACACCAAAGGCTGCTTCGTACATTTCTTTATTGTTGGTAACAACCAGGCCGCCGTCGCCGCTGTTGATGGTTTTAAAAATATTCAGCGAGAAAGCCCCCATATCGCCGATGGTACCTGTTTTCCTGCCTTTATAGGAGGCACCGGCAGCCTGGCAACTGTCTTCCAGCACCAGAAGACGGTGTTTCCGGGCAATTTCCATGATCCTGTCCATATTGCAGGGATTTCCAAGCATGTGAACCGGGACAATGGCTTTTGTGCGGGGGGTGATCCGGTGCTCAATGTCATCCGGATCCAGCGACAGGCTTTCGTCGATTTCAGCCAGTACCGGAATACAGCCGGCAAATATGATGGCCGAATAAGTTGCCACAAATGTGTATGCGGGAACAATTACTTCATCCCCTGGTTTTAAACCCATAGCCAGCAGTGAAACCAGCAACGAAGACGTTCCCGAGGATGTTGCAAGGGCATAGTTTGCATTGCAATAGTGTGCAAACTCTTTCTCAAGATCGGATACTCTGTGTAAAAATTTCGGATTGCTTTCGCTGCCGTAGCGAAAAAGATAGCCGCTTTGCATGACTTCATGTACGGCTTCCGTTTCTTCTTTTCCAAACCAATAGGCACCTGGTCCTGACATGATTACCTCCTTTTTTTAATTTATATTCTTGTTTTTCCTGAAAAGCTCATGGTTGTTCAAAATATCCAGTCTTATCTGAAGCTGGATTTCAGGATACAATGATAAC
>CAYNBE010000308.1:0-2755 GCA_964395045.1 uncultured Prolixibacteraceae bacterium
GTTCTGGATGGAACTGCGGTAAACCCCTTGTCCGGGACTATATTCACGGGCCCGGGTTGAGAGTTTCAGTTTCCCGGTTTTCGGGTCGCGCACACGGCGAAACTGATTGTTCGGCTTTTCAAGCAACTGTTTCAGGTCTTGCGCAATGTTGGTGGCCGGTCGCCCGGTAACCAGACCGTTATCGATATAATCTTCGATCAACGGCATTACAGTATCGTCCGACAGTTTCCAGACACGGCCCGACAGGTCCATCCCTTCGTATTTCCGCTTCTGGAATTCCCTGAATGCTTCTTCGTTTCGCTCGAACAGTCCTTTTTTTGCGATTATGGATGAAGGAATATTTTCAATGTACGGTTTCAGGATATCGTCGGTTTTGTTGTTTGCTGCATCAAAGGCCCACAGCTGGTTTTCTTCAATCTGCTTTTTAAGCTGCTTTTTAAATATATCAGTTACACCGGCCAGCTGCTTGTCGAGATCAGGATCACGGATAACAATTCCGTTTTTCTTCGTCCTGTATTGTGCGAGGATATCGGCGACCTTTACAGTGTAGCCGGAATAGAGACCGTTTATTTGGTGGTCGGATAGCAGGAATTGCCGCAGCAATTTACGCTCGTATATTCCGGTTATTTTTTCAATTCGGTCGGCCATCGAGGTAGGCTGTTATTTCGTCACGGAACTGATCGAACGACCGGCAGACGATGTATTTGTTCCCGGCAGCCTCGGCTGCTTGCTGAAATTTTCTTTGCAGGTTTGTTTGATTGTTCTTTGCAGCTTTCATTTCGATGCAAAGAGAAGCATATCCACAGGCCGGAACCAGAAGGACCAGATCGGCCACGCCCGGGACCACTCCCTGGGCTTTGAGGTTTGAAGCTTCAATAACATTCCGGGATCCTCCGTTGGGAACATGAAAAAGCAACATTGCCAGCTTCGGAAATTGGTAACGGAACCAGCGCACGCACGACGATTGTAATGTTGCCTCCCGGGATTTCATCAGTGATTATGGATTGAATGTTCCGGTCAACTCTCGTTGTGCATTCGCAATTTCTTCCTCATTGTCGGACTTTATCCGGTCAAGTTCTCCCTGAACGTCGCCAACAAATGGATTGTTTTCAAGGGCTGTTTCCTTGCTGATAAGCGGTTTGTTCCCCCTGGCCGTTGAAAGCGTTTCAATGATTTCCTTTACATTTTTCGGCAGGTACGGTGTGAATTCAGGCTCCAGTTCCAGGTTGTCAACTTCAGCCGACAGTGAAGTATTGATAACTGCACCGAGGATATGCTTCAGAAGGTTAAGGCGCCGTTGGAACATCTCCCCGAACAGTTCAATGTCATTCTCAGCCTTTAAATGTGCGTCGGTGAACATCAGTTTTATAGCAAACCCGGAAAGATCGCCTCCGATATCCTTCAACTGCTCAAAGCTGATGTTCGGAGTCTGCGACATTGCGTAGATCATTTTTTCAAGCAATTCGAATTCCAGCTTTTCAGATTCAGGTGACTGGTCCCACGACATATAGTCGGCATCTCCGTTTTCATCCAACTGAATCGTTTTTCCGGAACTGTTTTTCTCGGGAAGCGACAACACCTTTCCCCGGGTCTTCACCATTGGCGCACCGAAATAGTCGTTCGTATCACCAAAATTACTTGCCTTTTTCTCGAACCGGTCAATCATTGGTTGTACGGAATACCATTCCGGTTCTTCCTGTGCGTAATAAATGACTGGAATTTTCCCCAGCAAATTTTTGGCCTCCTCAATTATCCATTCTTCACGGTAGGCACGTCTGATGATTTTTGTCTCGGTCCACGTGTCGAAATGAGTGATTGATTTGTCACCCTCTTTGACCTTGAATTCCCGGCTGAAGGCGGTCAGCTTGTCAGTTTCATCGAAATAGGGATATAGGATATCCCCGTTCCCCGGCGAAAGAAGCTGAACCCTCATTTTGAATTTCACAAGGGAGTTTTTTACCGTTTTTTTCCAGAAAGCTTCATCTTCGACCTGGTACCACAATTCAGCAGCCTCACATTCACGTTTCACTGTCCGGGCCAGTTCCCTGTCAAAGTATTTCGTTTTGTTGTCTTTCAGGGTGATGTCAACCATATCGGCCAGCACCTGCTGGTTTTTGTTTTTTTCGTCCATGTACCTTTTCACCCTGACCGGATTCCCCAGGAGAAACCCAACCGCCCTGTTGACAATGATCCTCTGGAAAGGAACTGCAATCCGGTTGACTTTTTCAAGCGAAGTTGTGTAAGTATCCTTTCCCTGGCTATCTTTCCCTGTAACCCGTTTCACAGTTTTATCAGGCCGGATTGCGTGATCAAATACATCGTGCTGTTTCGGGTCCCACTGTTTTTTCAGTTCCTCATAATCGGGCAGTTTGGCGTTCTTTCCCTTTTTGAGTTCAGAAACTTGTTTTTCAGCAGGAAGAAGGAGAATTTCCTCAATAACCATAGCGCTCTTTTTGTGCGCAAGTTATGAGTGGGGCTTGTGGGTGAATTCTATTCCGGGGGTTAAAAAATGGACATTTTGAAAAATGTACAAAAAATACCTCCCGGTGGCCTATGGTCGCTATACAGGCAATCCTGCACTTATCCGGAAGGATGATGCAAAATTATAAAAAAGATTATAGGCAAGTATAATGTGACCTATCTACATATGTTTTGTTTGGTTACCTTTTTCTTGCTATAAAATCCCAAGGTGCTTCTGGATTGGGATGTGAACACAATCAAATCTGTTCTTTTCTTGCCTCTATTTCCAATTTTG
>CAYNBE010000309.1:0-2686 GCA_964395045.1 uncultured Prolixibacteraceae bacterium
AAAAGGTTTTTGTTTTTAATTGTTGCAGCGGTTGCACTGCTCGGTGTATCCTGCGAAAGTGACCGTTCACCCTCAAAAGTAGGTTCCCTTCGTTGCGAGGGACAGGAGAATCCGTTGGGCATTGACCGCGAACAGCCACTTTTGCAGTGGAAGATTACTGATGCCCGAAGGGGAGCGGCACAGACTGCATACAGGATTCTGGTTGCCACTTCCCCCGGACTGCTTGCTGAAGATACGGGTGACATGTGGGATTCGGGAAAGGTTAATTCCGGAGAGTCGGTTTTTGTTTCGTACGGAGGAAAATCGCTGGAACCGGGCGGGAGCTATTTCTGGAAAGTAAAAATCTGGGACCAGGAGGGCGCTGAAACCAGATGGAGTGAAGAGGCCAGTTGGGAAATGGGCATCAATTCGCTTAATGATTGGAAAGCCTCATGGATCGAACATTCCTTTGAAAAACCGGGACGGTCGGTTTATATGCGGAAGGAGATTCTGCTTCCCGAAAAAGAAGTGGTTAAAGCTCGTCTTTTTGTTACCGGGCTGGGGAATTACCTCTTTTCTATCAACGGAGGCAAAGTCGGGAATGATCTTTTAACCCCTGGTTGGACCGATTACCGGAAGAGGGTGGAATACCGGGTATACCGGGTGGAGGAATCGCTACAGCCGGGAAAGAATGTACTGGGTGCCCTTCTTGGAAATATGTGGTGGTCGGGAGGTGTCGGCTGGAAAGG
The DNA here is from genome assembly GCA_964395045.1 of uncultured Prolixibacteraceae bacterium. Taxonomy (GTDB): domain Bacteria; phylum Bacteroidota; class Bacteroidia; order Bacteroidales; family Prolixibacteraceae; genus UBA1413. The sequence goes on from CAYNBE010000309.1 coordinate 729, forward strand.
CGGTGTGAAATACAGTGAAGGTCCGCTGAAACTACTGGCCAGCCTGCAGGTGACCTTTGCAGATGGTTCCACTGCTGTTTATGCAACCGATACTACCTGGAAATGGCATGTATCTCCTATTGTAAGTGACCATATTTACCACGGGGAGACCTACGATGCAAACCTGGAAATACCCGGATGGGATGAACCGGGATTCGATGATTCGGGCTGGATTTTTACGCGTCGGTCAAGCTACGAAGGGTCACTGACCGGTCCGAGGTTCCCGGCATTGCGGGAGATCATGGAAATCGGCGCAGTCAGCCTGACCGAACCCGTTCCCGGAGAATATGTCTTCGATATGGGACAAAACATGGTTGGCTGGGCTCAATTCTTGTGCAAAGGAGAAAAGGGGGACACTGTCAAACTACGTTTTGCCGAATTGCTGCATGATGACGGTACGGTTGCCCAGGAGAATCTTAGGTCGGCCAAAGCAACTGATATGATTATTTGCAACGGGAATCACCTGGTTTGGGAACCCAGGTTTACCTATCACGGATTCCGCTATGTTCAGGTGTCAGGGTTGAAAACCCGGCCGGAACAAGCCGACCTGACCGGCAAGGTCATCCATACCAGCGAACCTTTTATAGGTACTTTTGAGACATCAAACAAGCTGATCAATGCCATCTATAAGAACATTACCTGGGGGCAGCGGGGAAATTTCTTTGCAGTTCCTACCGATTGCCCGCAGCGGGATGAACGTCTCGGCTGGATGGGCGATGCCCAGATATTTGCACCAACCGCAAATTTCAATATGAACCTCAACCGGTTCTGGGAAAAATGGGCAACCGATATTTTCGATGGCCAGGAACCCGAAGGATGGGTCTATGATGTCAATCCGGCCATTGTGGTCAGCGGTCCGTCAAAACCGGGCTGGGGCGATGCCTGTGTAATCATTCCATGGCATACCTACAATTGGTTCGGAAACACCAGGATCATACGGGAGAATTATGCCAATATGAAAAGATGGGTCGATTATATGCATTCTAAAAGCGAAAACCTGATCTATATCTGGGGAAAGAAAGGCGAATGGAACGGTTACGGTGACTGGATTGCCGTGGAGAAAAGCCCGTCGGAGCCTATCGGGACAGCTTATTTCTTCTACACCTCGAAGTTGTTATCCAAAATGGCGGGAATCATTGGCAATCAAAGTGATTCGGTTTATTACAGCGACCTGGCCGGAAAAATTGCAAGCGCATACCAGCAGAAATATTGGTTTAACGATTCGCTGAATTACCTGGGAAGAACACAGGCGGCCAACATCCTTCCACTGGCTTTTGGCATTACTCCACCTGAGCTGAAAGAGCAGGTGGTGGAAAACATTGTCACTAATATCAGGGAGAAAGATATCCATCCCACAACCGGATTTCTTGGAACCGGATATATCCTGTCCGTTTTGTCGGCCACGGGGAATCATGACCTGGCATACCAGATGATCAACCAGGTGACCTATCCTTCCTGGGGATATATGGTACAAAAGGGTGCCACTTCCATCTGGGAGCTTTGGAATTCCGATACGGAAAGGCCTGAAGGTATGAATTCACGAAACCACTTTGCGCTCGGGTGTGTGGGTGAATGGATGTGGAATACCCTGGCAGGGATCAGGCCATGTGAAAAAAATCCGGGCTTCAGGCAGGTGATCATACAACCGCAACCTGTCGGTGACCTGAAATGGGTAAAGGCTGCATATGAAACCAATTACGGGAAGCTGGCGGTCGACTGGAACAGGGAAGGTGATATGCTGACACTCAATGTTGTCGTCCCACCCAATACATCGGCCCTGATTGTTCCTCCGGTTTTCAGGACAGGAGCAGTCGTCAGGGAGAATGGTAAAATTGTGGAAAACACACAGGGAAAAGGCCTGTATCTCGATGAAAAGGGAAATATTGCAAATACATTGATCATTTCCCCTCCCATGTGCG
>CAYNBE010000310.1:0-2681 GCA_964395045.1 uncultured Prolixibacteraceae bacterium
GATCACTTTTATATTTTTATATTTAAGTAAGATCATGTTCCAGGCGCAGATTACTGATGGCATTCATTTTATGGGATTCAACGACCGCCGCACCCACCTTTTTGAGAATATCTGGCCGATCCCTTACGGTATCAGCTATAACTCTTACCTGATTGTAGATGATAAGGTGGCACTGATCGATACCGTTGATCGTCAGTTTATTGATGAATATATTGAGAACATTGGGTTCCTGATCGGAGACAGGTCAGTGGATTATTTGATTATCAACCACATGGAGCCCGATCATTCCGGGGCGTTAAAAGCGGTTGTGGCCCGGTACCCCGACATCATCCTGGTCGGAAACAGAAAAACCTTTGACTTTGTCGAAAGTTATTATCTGAAACCAGAAAACAGGCTGGAAGTGCATGATGACGATATCCTGGACCTTGGGAAGACCAAGCTTCAGTTCAGGATGATCCCGATGGTGCACTGGCCTGAAACAATGGTCACTTACGAAACTACGCACCATATCCTGTTCTCAGGAGATGCTTTTGGCAGTTTTGGGACACTTGACGGAGGTATTTTCGACGACGAAATCAACCTTGATTTTTACGAGGTTGAGGCCATGCGGTATTTTACCAATATCGTCGGAAAATACTGTGCACACACCCAGAGAGCCATTCAAAAATTGTCGGATCTGGAGGTCCGGTGTATCGCTGCCACTCACGGTCCTGTATGGAGGAATGATCTCCAGTGGATATTCAGCCGGTACAATAAGTGGAGTACCTATGATACGGACGAGGGGGTGGTGATTGTGTACGGATCGATGTATGGCAATACACAGAAAATGGCTGAGGTAATTGCCCGCCGGCTGGCTGAGCGTGGCATCAAAAACCTCCGTGTGTACGATGCTTCCAAGACTCACACTTCCTATATGATTAATGATATTTTCAAATACAGGGGATTGATCATCGGAAGCTGCGCTTACAACAACGCCCTTTTCCCGAGTGTGGATACCCTCGTTTCGACCATCGAACACATGGGTATAAAGAACCATATCTTGGGAATTTTTGGTAATTATTCCTGGAATGGGGGGGGCGTCAAGAACCTGATGTTATTTGCTGAAAATATTAAATGGGAGCTTGTTTCTCCTCCTGTGGAAGAGAAGGGCGCACTAAAACCTGAAACAAGCCAAGAACTAATCCGCCTTGCCGATGCTATGTGGGAGAGATTGATGGGAAAGGAACAATAGAGCGGGAGAGCGACAAAGCAACTGGGAGACAGGGAACAGGAAGTCATAAAATCCGTTTTGATCCGTAAAATCTGCGTCGTCCGCGTTCCAATCAGTCTCAAATGCTAAATGGTGAAACTGTCAAATGTTTTCGCAACCACGATAACTACGACAACTTTTTTTTACCTCCATACTTTTTATCTTTTCGCAATTTTCTTCTCTGTGGCTGTGCGTGAGTTTGTTACTTAAAATGCTTTATCCGGCCAGCTTGTAAACGGAAATTTCGAAAGTTCGCTGTTATAATAGCGCTCTTCGTAAGTTACCTCTTTCCCTATCCATCCGGGACGGGAAAATGGCTGGTTTTCATGCTTCAGTTCAATCTCAGCTATCCAAAGACCTCTGTTTTCACCCAGGAACTCATCAACTTCCCACAGGAAACCATCAACGACCAGTTTTCTGCGGATTTTTTCAACCGGATGGAAAACCGCCAGCTTCATCAGTTCTTCCGCATCTGCCGGTGATATGGGGTATTCAAATTCTGTCCGGGTGATTCCGGTCATGGCCCCTTTAATGGTGATCCAGGCGTTTTCACCCTCTGTTCTGATACGAACAATCCTTGCCGGATCAACCGACAGATACCCCTGTTTCAAATACGTCCCCTCCATATCTTTGGGAAAGAACTCTTCATTCACCAAAAATTTTCGCTCAATCTCTTTCATAATTTTCAAATTTGGTTTAAAATTAGCGATTGAAACAATACGATGACCATGATCACAAGAGATGAAGCCGTTGATATGCTTGAAAAGCACATCCTTTCTGAAAACATGAGGAAACACTGTTATGCCAGTGAGGCTGTTATGCGTGCCCTGGCGAGGCGTCTCGGAAAGGATGAAGAGGAATATGGTCTGGCCGGGCTTTTACATGATATTGATGTGGAAATTACACATGCCGATCCGCTGGTACACGGGCCATACGCTGCAAAACTGCTGGAAGGGAAAATCACTCCTGAAGCACTGGATGCCATCGTGATGCACAATGAAATGGCCACCGGAAAGGATCGTTCCTCAGAATTTCAGCATGCTCTCGCTGCAGGGGAAACCATTACCGGACTGATCATGGCCACTGCACTTGTCTATCCTGATAAAAAAGTGGCTTCGGTGAAAGTGAAATCCATCACAAAAAGGATGAAGGAAAAGGCATTTGCTGCTTCTGTAAAGCGGGAGAACATCCTCGAATGTGAAAAAATCGGGCTTTCGCTTGATGAATTTGCCGGAATTTCACTCACGGCCATGCAGGAAATCGCCGATTCCATCGGGCTGTAATCCTTCTGCACTCATATATTGAACTCGCCGTTGGCTTCGGGTTGGTACAATATTTTTCCGATCCTGACTTTTTTCTTTCCGGCGGGAACTTCGTATTGAAACTCCCCGCCGCAGAGCAGCGGGGAATCCCCGCCTGACTGTCGGGCAGG
>CAYNBE010000311.1:0-2679 GCA_964395045.1 uncultured Prolixibacteraceae bacterium
AAGTAACTCACCCGTTCTAAACACCACTTATTAACAAATGTTGATAACCCGAGCGATTTATTTACCTGTAAATCTACATGTTATTATTTTTCGTATGTTTTCACCCTGCGAAAAATCACGGTGAATTAAGAATTGTTAAAACGATATCAGGCTGAAAAAAAATCATACCTTTAACCTGATAAACGAAAACTTTATGGATCAGCCAAAAAACGAACCAACATTCTGGTTGATATATTTATTTTTTTGCACAAACAATCTATCCTCTATCAATCAATTGTAAAAAGTATGATATGCCGATCTGTCTCTTCGTCCTGCCTGAGGTCAAGAAAGGCTGAAATATTTGGGAGATGTTGACCAGCCGCTAAACTATTTGTAAAACATGAAAACGAAATTCTTTATGCTCATGGCCATGTTCCTGAGTGTGTCTTTTCTGAAAGCACAGAACAGGAATTACATCAATCTGATCGTACCCGGTAGTGACTCCCTTGGAACTCAGGGTCGTTTCCAGCGATTGAATGGCAATACTGCCCCGGGAAGCGCCCTTTTCCTGAATGGAAAAGAGATTAAAGTATGGCCAACAGGGGCTTTCGCTGAATTCGTTGAGCTGGTTCCGGGGAAAAACAGGGTGATCATCGAGTCGGTTCACCCAAGGGCAGGAGTCAGTACACGGAAGGTGGTGATCGTAAGCAATCCTCCTGAACATCCTCAAGCTACAAGCGGATTCAGGATAGAACATGCCGGGATCATTCCTCCCAGGAACCAGGAGCTTTTAACCGGAGATATTATCCAGGTGCAGATGAAAGCACAGAGCGGATGCAAAGCCAGTTTCAACGGGAATAAACCGATGAAAGAGCTTCCCGAATCCCAAACCGGGGTTCGGGGTATTTACCAGGGAACTTACAGGATCGGTATTCAGGATACCTTCAGGAATACTAAAATTGATTTCAATCTGACCGGGCAAGACGGGGAAACAGTCATTTCCTGGTCGGATAACACCATTTCGGCCAACACCGGATTTTTCCCGGCCACCGGTTCAACAAAAGGAACTTTCCCATCCCTTTATTATGGATTGGGGGAAGACAGGCTGGGTGGAGCCCGGATGGGATATCTCGACACCCTGGTGCTCCTGCCCCTGTCGGGGAAAATTGGGAACATGTACAGAGTGCGTCTCGGCGAATCCAGGAACGCTTATATTCCGGAACATTTCGTCACCATATTGCCTGAAGGAACATTTCCGCCTTTTTCCCTTGCCGAATCGTGGAGTGTAACCGGGGATGACAAATACGATTATGTAAGGATCGGGCTCTCACAAAGACTGCCTTACATCTCAAAATATGAGATCAACCCGCTGAAGATTGTGGTCGATATTTTCGGAGCAATCAGCAATACAAACTGGATTACTCAACTGAACAGTACAAGGGAGATAAAAAATGTTTACTACGAACAGACAGAAAAGGAGGTTATGCGGATCACCATCGAACTGATCCATGACCACCCCTGGGGCTATTCTATTTATTATGATGAGAACCGGCTGGTTATCAGAATAAAACAGCAACCCCGTACATTGAAACTGAAACATTTAAAGATTGGCCTGGATGCCGGTCACGGGGGTGAGGCTAACGGCGCCCTGGGATCAACAGGAGCCAAAGAAAAAGACATCAACCTTGCCGTAGTATTGAAACTCAGGTCAGCCCTTGAGAGAACGGGAGCCCGTATAATCTTAACCCGACAGGCGGATGATGATGTAGCCATGGCTAAAAGGTGGCAAATCTGGCAACAGGACGAACCTGACATTGCATTGAGCATACACTGTAACTCGATTGGAAATTCCGATCCCAACAAGGTTCAAGGAACCAGCACATATTACAAGTATATAGCATTCAGGCCGTTGTCAAAAATAATGTACGACGAACTGCTCAAAACCGGACTGAAAGAATTTGGGAACATCGGGAGTTTCAATTTCACACTGAATGCACCGACAGAATTCCCGAACACCCTTCTTGAACTTGCTTTCATGTCGAATCCCGAAGATGAAATGCAACTACTTGATCCTACCTTTCAGGATAGGATTGTCACGGCAGTGCTGTCAGGACTGGAACGTTACCTGAGACTCTGCAAAAAATAAAAAAATCTGGGTTTCTACCTGAACCTGACCAATCCATCCTGAAGCATTTGCTGTAATTCAGCAAGCATAGCCTGTTCTGTGGTATCGAGGGTTCCGTCATTCGTGGCATTTTTGATGATCAAGGCATACTCATCCCTCGTGATTGTATGGTCGGCAATTGCTTTTTCAATGATTTCCTTTAGGTGAACTGATTGATCTGTTTTCATAAACTGAAAATTGATTTCCAAAAATATCAAAAATTCCTTATGGCAAAAGGCGGCAATAAAAGGTTTGAATTAAAGTTTAAAGGTACTATACTCTCAGCACCTTTGCCCCTCTGATCTTTTTTTGTTTCAGTTCCAGAAGGGCCGTGTTGGCATCTGTAAGAGGATACTCCTGTACCTCGGGTTTGATCTTCATTTCAGCAGCAAGGTTCAGAAATTCTCTGATATCGGTACGGCTGACATTTGCAACGCTTTTTATCTCCTTTTCCATCCAGAGATGAGCAGGATATTCGAGTTCTTCCAGGATTTTCTTATCTATATTTTCTTTCCTGATAGCATTGATAACCAGTC
>CAYNBE010000312.1:0-2646 GCA_964395045.1 uncultured Prolixibacteraceae bacterium
ATTCATCTGGCTGAAGGAAGCTCTGACAATAATACCTGACTTACCTGCAAATCAACTCAACAAACTCATCCCCGGATATATTAGCAAAAATATCCCCCCAGGCAAAACGTAGTTTCCCGGGTGTTTACTCAGAAAATGTAGAGAAAAATCAGGCACTTTTATGCGGTGGCATCTATTTTTATCTATTTTTGTGAATAGTATTACTTAATTTAATATTCGTAACACGATGCCGGTTGCACGTTTTGGGGTTTCCCTGGAAGAGGAGCTTTTAAAATCGCTCGATGCCTATGTGCAGACAAACGGTTTTGCAAACCGTTCACAGGCCATCCGCCACCTGATTGAAAAATTTACGGTGGAACAAAAATGGCATTGCGACAACCTGGTTGCAGGAGCCATTACCCTGGTTTACGACCAGGGGAAAAAGGATATTCTCATCAAATCGTCTGAGATTCAGTTTGAATACCAGGATGTGGTCCTCTCATCACATCATTATTTATTAAATGAAAACAACCTTCTTGAAATTGTGGCGGTAAAAGGGCCATCACACCGGTTAACCGAATTGTCAGACAGATTGATTGGCATCAGGGGCCTGCAACACGGTAAACTGATTATGAGCAAGGTATAATTTTTTTGTTCAAATAGTAACACGAAAAATGATAATAGTAATACTATAAGCCAAATGAAAAAAACTATTTCAATGTATTTTGTTCTATTTTTAGGAATAGCTGCTTTATCTAACGCAGAAGAAAAAATCAGACTGAATGATACTATTTTGATTAAAGAAGTGGTTATTACCGGTTCGCCGGTCAGAATCAACCGGGGCCATGCACCCATGACGGTCAGCATTCTGAGGCAGGAACAAATAGCAGAAACCGATGAATCGGCACTTCTGCCGGTTTTAAGCGGGCGAATACCGGGATTGTTTGTCACCGAACGCGGAATTACCGGATTTGGAGTATCCGCCGGTTCGGCAGGGCAGATAACAATCGGTGGGGTAGGGACCAACCCAAATACAGGAGTGTTAATGTTGATAGATGGCCACCCCCAGTTTATGGGCATTTTCGGCCATCCGCTTCCCGATTCATACGTTGCATCCGATGTGGAAAGGGTGGAGGTGATCCGCGGGCCCGGTTCTGTATTGTACGGGACCAATGCCATGGGCGGGGTCATCAACATTATTACAAAAAAGCAATCACGGGAAGGCTTGAACGGGCATGCAAGAGTCATGTACGGATCGCACAACACCCAGAAATACATGGGCTCGGCGGGGTACAAAAAAGAGAGGTTCACTGTTTTTGCAAGTATTAACCACGATTTGACCGACGGGCACCGCAAACATTCGGACTTCGACATTACGAATGGTTACCTGAAAACCGGCTATGAATTATCTGAGAACTGGAATACCACAGCCGATTTCAGCCTAGCTGCTTTCACCGCTTCAGATCCCGGGCCGGATAAGCCAGGCGGGGTGGCAGGTGAGAGCATTGACATTACACGGGGATACGGAGCCGTATCGCTGAACAACGAGTTTGGAAAATTGTCGGGAACAGCGCGTCTCTATTGTAATTTCGGAGAACATGGAATTACGGATGGATTTCACTCAACCGACCGGAACATGGGGGTCAATCTGTATGAATCGTTGCGGTTCTTCAAAGGAAACACTCTTACCTTCGGGAGTGATTATGCAAATTACGGGGGAATGGCAGAAAACCTTCTGGCCAGGCAAGGCATGGGAATGGTTTTTGCTGACACCACATTGGTTGAGATGGCTTTTTATGGATTTGTCCAGCAGAAACTTTCAGAAAAAATCAGCCTGAATGCCGGGCTGCGCTATTCGGAACACAGCACGACCGGTTCTGAGTGGATCCCATCATTTGGCGCTACATACCAGATCGGGAAGGCTACCGGTTTAAAAGCTGGCGCTTCGAAAGGTTTCCGAAGTCCGACCATGCGCGAACTGTTTATGTGGGGCTCCAACCTACACCTTCAGCCTGAAGGAGTTTGGAATTATGAAACCGGTATTTTACATTCTTTCCCCGGGCAAAAATTAAACATAGAACTGACCGGCTTTATCCTGAAAGGTGATAATCTGATCCAATCAGTGCCAAATCAGGGATATCAAAATTCAGGTGAGATTTTAAACCAAGGGATTGAACTCTCGGCTGACGGAAAAATCAATAACAAATTGGGATTTCACCTAACTTACAGCTATATCCACATGAAGGCCCCATTATATGCAACGCCGGAACAACAGTTGTTTATCAGCGGGGATTACCATGTGAAAAACCTGAATCTGACAGCCAGCATACAGCAGGTAACAGGACTTGATACCGATGTTTCGCCGGTTGTTTCCAAAGAGTCATTCACGCTTGTAAGTGCGAAAGCTTCATACAGGTTGATGAGGAATATCCAGTTGTTTGTAAAGGGCGAGAACCTGCTGGATCAAAAATACGAAACCAACCGGTACTATCCCATGCCTGGAGCCATGGTCTTTGGGGGTATGAATCTGAATTTTGAGTCCATCCCGAAAAGAAACTAATGGCTACATGAATTCCGGTGAGCGCATTCCCCGTAGGCTCTGCCACGGGGTATGCGAACAACGCAATAAGGAAGTCCTTGACGGAATCGCCTGCCCGACAGTCAGGC
>CAYNBE010000313.1:0-2634 GCA_964395045.1 uncultured Prolixibacteraceae bacterium
CCCCCCCGGTGTAACTGCTTTTGCGAATTTGTCCATCGAGTGCTGATTGAGGATGATGGCCGTGTCAAATTCATGCAACACAGGTGAACTGATCCTTGAGTCACTCAAAATGACTGTTACGTTGGCTGTACCTCCGCGCATTTCCGGTCCGTACGACGGGAACCATGTCACTTCCTTGTCTTCCATTATCCCTGAATAGGCAAGGATTTTCCCCATAGAAAGAACTCCCTGTCCACCAAATCCGGCTATAATAAGTTCTTCAGTCATTGTATTTATCTTTCTTTATCGATTTTTCCATATTACTGCGCACTTGTGATTATTCACTGTGCAAATAGTCTCCTTCCTTTTTTCTCTCTACCGTTCTTTCCCCCTTCCTCGGGTCACTTTGCAGCTTCCTCAGTCAATCTTCTCCTGTTTGCCGGTGTCTTTCAATTCGCCTTGCGGATATTCCCTGAACATATTCTCCTCCATCCACCTGTTTGCCTCAACGGGTGTCATCTTCCAACCCGAATTGCAGGTAGATGTAACTTCAACAAAGGAGGTGCCTTTTTTATCCACTACATTTTTAAATGCCTTTCTGATTGCGTTCTTACATTTACGGACCGTTGCAGCCGTATGGACCGATTGCCGGGTACAATAGCTGACGCCCGGGAGAGTGGCAACCAGATCGGTGATTTTCAGCGGATATCCGTTTAGTTCGACATTTCTTCCCTCCGGTGTTGTGGAGGTTACCTGTCCCAGAAGGGTGGTCGGTGCCATTTGGCCGCCTGTCATGCCATAGATGGCATTGTTGATAAAAATAACGACAATGTTTTCTCCCCGGTTGCAGGCATGAATAATTTCTGCCGCTCCGATGGAAGCAAGATCCCCGTCACCCTGGTAAGTGAATACCACTTTGTCGGGATTTGTCCGGGCGATACCGGTTGCAAGGGCCGGAGCCCGGCCGTGTGCAGCTTCCTGCCAGTCGATGTCGATGTAATTGTAGGCAAAAACAGCACATCCTACCGGGGAAACCCCGATGGTTTTATCCTGGATACCCAGTTCATCGATCACTTCCGAAATCAACTTGTGGACTACTCCATGACTGCACCCCGGACAATAATGGGTGATCACATCCATCTGGAGTTTTGATTTCTGATAAATCAGGTTTTCCTTTTTGATAATATCCTGTATTTCCATTCTTACAATCTCAATAATTTCTTTTCGACAGCTTCAACTACTTCTCCGGGAGAGGGTAAAATGCCGCCCATCCGTCCGGTAAACTCAACAGGAATAATAACTCCTGCATCAAACACAGCCAGTTTGATATCTTCCACCATTTGCCCCGCACTCATTTCGACCGATAAAAATCCCTTCACCTGCTTCGACCTTTCAGCAATTACGCCCGATGGGAACGGCCAGAGGGTGATGGGACGGATCAGGCCTGCCCTGATCCCCTTTGATCTCAGAATCTCAATGGCCTTCTGGCAAATCCTCGCAGAGGTTCCAAATGCCACCAGGATGTACTCGGCATCATCACAGAGAATTTCTTCGTAACGCACCTCACATGCTTCGATCTGTGCGTATTTTTCCTGTATGCGGATGTTGTTCTGTTCCATTTTTTCCGAATCCAGCTCAAGTGAAGTCACTACATGCCTGTTCCGGCTGTCTGTTTTTCCGGTTGTGGCCCATGAACCGGAAATCCGTTGAATATCCGCGGGAGTCCACCTTGGCTTAAAATCTGAAAGTTTCACTTTCTCCATCATCTGTCCCAGTGCGCCATCGGTTAAAATCATGGCAGGATTGCGGTATTTGAAGGCCAGTTCAAAGGCGAGGTCGACAAAGTCGTTCATTTCCTGAACTGATGAGGGAGCCAGGGTAATCAGATGATAATCGCCGTGCCCTCCCCCCTTGACAGTCTGAAAATAATCGGCCTGAGACGGCTGGATGGTCCCCAGTCCCGGACCGCCTCGCTGGACATTGACAATCAGACACGGCAATTCAGCTCCCGCAATATAGGAAATGCCTTCCTGCATAAGGCTGATACCCGGGCTCGATGACGAGGTCATCACTTTCTTTCCAGTCGCAGCTGCGCCGTATACCATGTTGATTGAAGCAACCTCGCTTTCTGCCTGTAATACAACCATCCCTGTTGTCTCCCAGGGTTTCAGCTCCATCAGGGTTTCCATAATTTCTGACTGCGGGGTAATCGGATATCCGAAATAACCGTCACAGCCGCATCGAACGGCAGCCTCGGCTACCACTTCGTTCCCCTTCATTAATCTGAGTTCTCCCATTTTCATTTGATTATTACTCGCCGGGTGACCTGAAGTCACCTGGTTAGTTGTCAATTGTTACAATTTAACTCTGTAAATCGTGATACAGGTATCGGGACATACGAATCCGCAATTGGAACATCCGATACATTCATCGGGATTTGCCATATATGAATAATGGTATCCCCTGCTGTTCACATCCTTATGAAGGCTCAGCACAGACTGGGGACATGCCTCCACACAAAGACCACACCCTTTGCACCCCTCTTTGTCAACTACAACAGCACCTCTTACTTTTGCCATATTTCTTTTTTTATTATGAAATGAGCATGTTTAGCGAAACACCAACCGGAATGATTAACTCTTACATGCGAATTAC
>CAYNBE010000314.1:0-2347 GCA_964395045.1 uncultured Prolixibacteraceae bacterium
GTTCATTATTATCCCCTTGCAATTTGCCCTCGCATTCGGAAGGGTTTTCTGCGCCGGGGTATGCCCGCTGGGCGCGAATCAGGAACTGGTCGGATTCAGAACTGTCAAATTGCCGAAAGTGGTGGAATCAGTCATGATATCAATACCTTTTGTATATCTCGGCATTTCGGTTCTTTCGGCTGCTACAGAAAGTCAGTTCCTTATATGCCGCTATGATCCCTTCGTGGGAATATTCAGACTCGATGCCCCTTATACCATGGTTATTTTCGGAGCATTGCTGCTTGTTGCAGGGATATTCATCAACAGGCCGTATTGCAGATATCTTTGTCCTTACGGCGTTCTCCTCAATATTTTTTCTAGGTTCTCCAACAGGCATCTGACCATTACACCTGCCGAATGTACCAACTGCAGGCTTTGTGAGGATGTATGCCCGTATGATGCAATTCTTCCATCAGATATCGGACGTCCTGTGCTTGAACCGGAAAAGGAAAGAAAGCGATTCCTGACATATGTCCTGCTTGTCCCTGTTTTTGCAGCTGCGGGCGCTGTAATTTTCGGAACCCTCTCCCCTGTCTTTACCGGACTGAACAGCGATGTCAGACTTGCCAGGGAAATCAGGGCTGAAGTGGAACAGGGCATTCCTGCAATATCACAGGCTGCACTGGGATTCAAGGAAGCAGGCACCACCGAAGCTGAATTGTTCGAGAAAGAAATACGAATTCACGAACGCTTCAAAAAAGGTTCAATATGGATGGGATTATTCCTGGGTGTTTCGTTTGGGCTAAGCCTTGTTTCGTTGTCGACAAGAACCAGAAGAACGGAATATCTGCCTCACAAGGGCAAATGCTACAGCTGTGGAAAGTGTTTCCAGTATTGCCCCGTACATTTAAATAAGATTAAGAATGATAAAGCTTGATGAAAAGGATCTGAAGATTCTCAGGGGGATTAGCACCGGTGCAGGGATTTTTACACTGATTGTAGCCCTGACAATGCTTTTAAGCATAATCCAATTGAAAGCTCTCGATCCTCTTGACAACCCCGCCATAGTTTCGGTCAAGGAGGAATTTGACAGGGATCATGAAAATGCTGTTAAAGCTGAGCAGGTAAGGGCGCTCGACCTTATGGCCAGAAAAGCTTATTTCTCTTCCCGCCGGCAGGTCGAAACGGGTTCCTGGCTGCTGATAGCCGGTGCTGCGATATTTGTCCTGTGTCAGAGACTGATAGCCGGTGCTGAAAAAAAACTTCCTCCCGTTCCCGGAGAAAAAACGGATCAGGTCTCGGAAAAAGCACGGTATGCAAAATATCTTGCAGGCACAGTGGCTGTTCTGACTGTGGCCGCAATAGTTTCTTCATTCATATTGCGGAAGGATCTTCCTGATCTTTCAGGAAGGAGAACAGCAAGAGCAGAAAAGAGTGATAAGAAGCAGGAAAAGGACGATATCCCCGCTTTGCTTCCTGCAGTTGCTTACTCTCCCGATCCAGTCAATTTTCCTTTTTTCAGAGGACAGGATGGAAGAGGTATTGCCGGAGGGACAGGTTATCCGGTTGAATGGAGCGGTGAAAGCAGCACAAATGTAAAATGGAAAACAAGCATTCCCAGGAATGGAAAGAGCTCACCCGTAATCTGGGGCGATAAACTTTTTGTTACAGGTGCAGAGGGCAATATATGCGAGGTTTATTGCCTCGACAAGAATACAGGGAAGATATTGTGGACCGCACCGGCCTCAGGGCTTCAGGGTCAACCGGAGGCACCACCTGAAACCGATCATGAAACCGGGATCGCTGCACCGACTGCAGCCACTGACGGAAATTCAGTTTGCGCCATTTTTGCCAACGGGAACCTGGTGTGCCTCGATATGGATGGGAAACCAAGATGGGGGAAAAACATAGGAACTCCTGCCAATGTGTATGGTTATTCATGCTCTGTAATAATGTACAATGGTATTCTGATAGTTCAGTTTGATTCGGACGAAAAAGTCGCAATGATGGGATTTGATACTGCAACCGGTGATCTTAAGTGGGAAACAATCAGAAGAGGAAGATCGACATGGGCTTCTCCTTCGATTGCAACCTTCAACGGAATTCCCCAGGTTCTCATAAATGGAAATCCCGAGGTTGCCTCATTCGATCCGGCTACCGGAAGTGAATTATGGGCACTCGAGGTCCTGAGCGGCGATGTGGCTCCTTCTCTTGCCATCAACAGCAATTTTGTTTATGCCGTAACTGATTATGCACGCCTGGCTGCTGTGAAGCCCGGACCTGGACCATCAATAGTGTGGGAAGACAACATGTTCACTTCAGATGTTTCAAGTCCGGTTGCAAACGACCAGTACCTATTCATTGCAAC
>CAYNBE010000315.1:0-2329 GCA_964395045.1 uncultured Prolixibacteraceae bacterium
GGAATTGTATAAGCTTCAATAAAAAACATCCTGATAAAGGAAGCTGCAATCACTTCAAAAATGATTGCATCAATCCACTCAAGCAGTATGGATTGTTTTCCCCCCGGAGGATTTTTCTTTTTCCAGAAAGCCCAGTGAACCTTTTCGGTGATGTAAATGTCAAAAATGACGAGCAATCCTACCAACCACCAGAAATTATTCAGCCAGATGACCCACAGGGTATAAATGATTGCGACAACCGCAAACTTGAACCATTTGTTCGTTAAAATTTCACTCATCTCAGTTGTTTTAAATTTTGAGCATATCAACCATCCCAAGGATTCCGTTACGTCCCGGGCAAAATTCAGCAGCGAGAACCGCCCCAAGGGCAAATCCTGTTCTGTTTTTTGCAGCATGGGAAATCTCGATCAGGTCTTCGTTCGACTCCCATGTAATGATATGGGTCCCCGGAACTTCTCCCCGGCGTTCAGAAACTACCTCAATTTCATTCACATCAGTTCCAGGAGTGTTTCTCCAACCTTTTTTCCCTGGTACAATGCCAATCAGATCTTCGGCCAGCTTGATGGCTGTCCCGCTCGGTGAGTCCAGTTTGTGAACATGATGGATTTCATTGATCCGCACATTATACACGGGATGTAATTTCATCATCTCCGCCAGTTTCCGGTTCAGTTCAAAGAAAATATTCACACCGATCGAAAAATTGCTGGCATAAAAAAAAGTACCCTTCATTTGCCTGCATTTTTCATATACTATTTCCCGTTCAGTAAGCCAACCGGTTGTTCCGCTAACAACAGGAACACCTGCTTCAAAACAGGCCAGATAGTTGGGAACTGCCGATGCCGGAGTTGTAAATTCGATTGCAACATCGCATTTTCTCAGGTTTTCAACTGTAAGTTCGTCCCTGTTGTTAATGTCGATAATCAATACAATCTCATGCCCCCTCCCTAAGGCTATCTTCTCAATCTCCCTGCCAATTTTCCCGTAACCAATCAGTCCGATTCTCATTTCTGATTTTTAGCTGACAAAGATAATATAATCGCATGAATGTATCAGGTTTCATTTAGTTATCCTTTTTTTAGGAAAGAAACGATTTATAACCTTCCCGACGGATGTATCCCGGGGCAGCTGCGAGGGGAAAGGGTTCCAGTCAGAACCGTCAAAAAACGAGGGAAATATTCCATCACCCCGGTCGAAGCTGCACAACAATAACAACCAGTCAGAAAGCAAATGTCAACTCTGCAATAAGCGTTGATAAATTTTATATTTTTATCCGTCAGGCGGCAGAAGCTGCTGCATGGTGAAACAACAGGCTATATGGAAACCATTTTGAAAGAGATCAGGGATGAACTGATGTTAAAAAGCAGTGAACAGGAACGGATCACCGGGCAGCGCTTTTTCAGGGAAGAAGTCAGGCTGTATGGCATGAAGGCATCCGTAATCAGGGAGATTGCCCGGAAAGGATGGGGCATGGTGAACCATCTTTCAAAAAAAGAGATTTTTTCAATATGTGAAGAATTCTGGAAGAGCGGCTATTTTGAGGAATCGGTCATTGCCTGTGAATGGTCCTTTTCCCTCAGAAAGAAATTCGAAAAGGGCGACTTTGCTGTTTTTGAACATTGGGTGGCTGAATATGTTTCAAACTGGGCTTCGTGCGACACCTTATGCAACCACACGATCGGGGAAATGGTCATGAAGTATCCTGAATTCCTGGGCAACCTGAAAAAATGGACTTTGTCACCAAACCGATGGATGCGGAGGGCATCCGCAGTAACGCTCATCATTCCTGCCCGTAAGGGTTTGTTTCTGGATGACATTCTTGGAATTGCCCGTCTTCTGTTGACCGACAATGACGATATGGTTCGGAAAGGATACGGTTGGATGCTGAAAGCAGCCAGTGAGGCACATCTGGAGGAAGTATTCGGATTTGTGATGACAAATAAAAAAACGATGCCCCGGACTGCCTTGAGATACGCCATTGAAAAAATGCCGGAAACCCTTAGAAAAGCGGCAATGGAGAAATCCTGAAATATCCGGGCGGGATAAGAGAATTCCGTTACAGCACCTGACCATTCAATTTGTCAGAAAATCAAGCACATTGCCCGCTCCTTTCGTTTTGCCCTGCCTGTATAGCTCGGTAAACCCGCAACGGGTACAACTTACCGACAGAAATTTCCGGTTCTGAATATCAAAAAATCTCGTAAAACCTGCCCCTGTGGTCCTGATATGATCAGTTTCAGTCTGTTTGTTGCCACATTTCGGACAAATGTAATTTTTTATCACTACTGTCCGACTAAATAAAAAGTAGGGGTTACTCCCCAGAGGTTTCACC
>CAYNBE010000316.1:0-2273 GCA_964395045.1 uncultured Prolixibacteraceae bacterium
CCACAACTAAAACGATGGCATACGATGATTGGGAATTTACATTTCATATCACCTGCCTGCCAGATGAAACACCGGAACCTATATGCCACATAGCAAGACAAACCAGGCAAAAATGACTTCCGGAAATTTTCGGATTCATCTTCTTTTACCATTGAAAAGTATGTTTCTTTACACTCAGACAATTGGTGTAAAAACGAGAATTAAACAGAGTATGAAATCCACAAATCAAAATGAAAGGAGCAGAATCAGAAGGAACAATCTGGTTTGTAAACAGCTTTTACTTACTTTTTTCATTTTGTTATCTGCTTTTGCAAGCAAAAACCAACAGCTGACTCCGTTTAGAAACATGACAATTACAGCCGGGACACCCGGTCAACGGTCAGCCGGAGGGAGTCTCCTGGTGTTGGATGAGACAGTGAAAGCCCGTTCCACTTCACTTACCCGGAAATACCTAACCCCCACGCGGATTGTCTGGATGTCAGACCATTCGGGTCAAATGATTCAAAACGCCGACTCCATTCTGAAACCGGGAACAGGACAAGCCGAATTAAACTCGGGCAAATGTCTGACAATGATCAGTTCAAAAAATTCATTTCCGGGAATCATACTGGACTTTGGCAAGGAAATCCAGGGAGGGATTGAAATCGTAACCACGATCAACAATTCAAAACCCGTAGGGAACGTACGCATACGGTTGGGGGAATCGGTCAGTGAAACCATGAGCGACATTGGGAAAGACGGGGCCACCAACGATCATGCCATGCGTGATTTCATTGTGGAACTTCCATGGCTGGGCAGACTGGAAACTGGTAGTTCAGGTTTTCGGTTTGCCAGGATTGATTTGGTTTCACCGGACACCAAAATTGAAATAAAAGAGATCAGTGCCATTTTTATTTTCCGTGACATCCCGTACAAGGGTTCGTTTACCTGTGACGATGACCGGTTGAACAAAATCTGGATGACAGGCGCGTATACGGTCCATCTCAATATGCAGGATTATCTCTGGGATGGGATTAAACGCGACAGGTTGGTATGGATTGGCGATATGCATCCCGAAGTCATGACAATAAATTCTGTTTTCGGGTACGTTGATGTTGTCCCTAAAAGCCTTGATCTGGCGCGGAACCTGGCTCCCCTTCCCAGGTGGATGAACGGGATCAGTTCCTATTCAATGTGGTGGATCATGATCCAGCACGATTGGTACATGGTTCAGGGTGATTTGAAATATCTTGAAAATCAGAAGGAATACCTGACCGCACTATTGAAACTCCTTTCCACGATGATCGATGAAAACGGAAAGGAGAAATTTGGAGGCAAATCGTTTCTCGACTGGCCTTCCAGTGGAAATCAACCCGCCATTCACGCGGGTATGCAGGCCTTGATGGTCATGGCATTTAAGGCCGGGGCGGAACTGTGCACAGCCCTTGGCAACGCAGAGACAACCTCGCTGTGTTTGGCCTCGGTCGAAAAGCTGAAAAAATATATCCCTGATATGGCTGGATCGAAACAGGCAGCCGCTCTGCTTGCCCTGGCGGGAGTCATTCCTGCAGAGAAAGCAAACAACCAAGTACTGGCGCAAAACGGGGTCCATGGCATGTCCACTTTTTACGGGTATTACATGCTGAAAGCGAGGGCCTTGGCAGGCGATTATGAAGGTGCCCTCAACAATATAAGGGAATACTGGGGGAGCATGCTCGATTTGGGGGCAACCACATTCTGGGAAGATTTTAACATCGACTGGATGAACAACGCCGCCCGGATTGATGAACCGGTTCCTCCGGGGAAAACCGATGTACACGCACAATACGGTGATTATTGTTACAAAGGCCTTCGTCACAGCTATTGCCATGGCTGGGCATCGGGGCCCACCTCCTGGCTGACTCAGTATGTGCTGGGTGTCAACGTCGTGGAACCAGGATGCAAAAGAATTAAAATTGAACCGCATCTTGGCGACCTGAAATGGGCCAGCGGCAGTTTTCCCACTCCCGGCGGCATCCTGAACATCCGGCATACCCGAAATGATGATGGTGGAGTTGTTACCGAATATGAAGCACCTCCGGGAATAAACATTGAAGTTGTTAATAATTAAACAGCATAACAGCTTTGTATGCAAGAATGAAATGAGCATGTATAACAATACACAAACTGAGATGATTATATGTTACATGCGAATTCCCCGCCTGCCCTGCCTACCCTGCCTACCGGCAGGCAGGTGGCAGGCAGGCGGCAGGCAGGCATCTGTTTCAACAAAATGCATTTAATGAACCAAATAT
>CAYNBE010000317.1:0-2238 GCA_964395045.1 uncultured Prolixibacteraceae bacterium
AATCTGATTATCAATAATTTAACATACTTGGGAAACGTCAGTAACATATCATAAAAAGAAACACTTCAGCAATTAATAAAACTACTTCCATCGTTTTTGTCTGATATCTTTTTGTCTGAAATCTTTCACTCTTTTTTTTCTCTTAATTTCCACTCTTTTCAAAAATGAGCACAGCAAGGGCATCATTTTTCAGGGTGATTTTCATTCCGGATTTTCCATCCACCTGAACAGTTCCTTCCCCGACCACCGAAGATTCAACATACCGGTAACCGGGTACGGTCAGTTTGCCCGACAGTGATTTTGATCCATGCTGGGTTGCGGCAACAGCCATCCTGTTCCCGTTCACAAAGCATTTGGCATTCAGCAGGGAATTATCAAGAGTGAATCCTTCCGTATCCCTGAAAGTTCCTTCCAGAAGAAGGGACTTGTATTTTTCCTTTACCTGGTTGATCCTGGCTAGGTAGCGCTGATAATTGGGAGTTTTATCGATCAGGTCACGGCATCGGTAAATTTCAATGTCGTTGCGGAGTCCTTTCAGCAAAGTGAGGTTCACCCTTCGTTCTACATCAGTGTCATCTCTGATTTCCCTGTCGGAAATGATGATTTCAGGAAAGGTAAACCGAACCCACTCTATAAAATTGTAGGAACTTTGAGCCGGAAGGTTGTGGACAAAATCGACATACTGCGCTGTGACGTCGGTCACACCTTCCGCACCGATCCCGACATTTTTATCTTTTGCATCGAGGTATTCATGAATGGTTTTGAGAATATTGGCACGATCCAATATTCCGACCCGATTTGGAACCGGAAATTCTCCGCTGGTATCCCAGTTCTGGTCTCCGTAAAGGTATCCCAGCTGATCATAAAAAACTGCATCGGCACCGAAGTGCAAAGCCCGGTCGGCATATCTGAAAAGCATTTCCTTCCATTCGGCACTCTGGATATCGCCTACAACAAAGCTTCGCGAGTTGTAAAATCCGGTAAAGGTATCATGAGCCTTGAAAAGATATGCTTCGGTATAATCCATTCCGGTGTTTCGCTTGTAGCAGATCGATTTTCCGGGACCATTCCGGTAAAAGTCGCTTTCGGTATCGATCAGCTTCCCGTTAAAGTACAAAAGTAGCTTTCCTCCCTTTTTTCTGAAATCCGCAATGGCATTTTTCCATCCCTCATCCCCACCCTGATCGGGATCGGTAACAAAATAGGAATCGGGGTAGCCGTTGTCCATTCCTGAATCCCACCATCCGAAAGGAAAAACCGTTTTTTCACCAATGCTTTCACCCACGTTGTATATCCGGTTCTGAAGATCGGAATATTTGAAAAAAGTTTCTCCGTACTGATGGCGGAAGATGATCCGCTGCCAGCTTTTCATCTGCTGTATCCAAACAGGTGGAGCTGCTTTTTTCCACCAGGTATCGGCCCATCTTCTGTAAAGGACCGATGTCTGGTGCCAGTCACCCGTATAGGGAGCGACAACATTGGCATCGCAACGCCAGGCTTGCCCGGCCAGACAATTCGGATATTTGTACAAACCTGCTTCGAGTTCTGTAAAATCACCCATTTCATCCGGATACAATCTCAGTCCATGCCATGTTTCGGTAAATGTGGTGTCGTGACAACCAAAATAGAGCCCCTCCCTTTTGCCTGTAAATGCAAAACAGTTTGCTGCGGTAGTCGAGGGATACTTCAGGTCCATCTGGCGAAAAAACTGGGCCGGGGCCATGTAAGGGGGATTGTTCCCTACCTCATTGATTCTTTTCCTGGGATTTGCGATAAGCTGACCACCCAGGGTTGTTGTCAGCAACTGCTGATCGTCCGAAATCCGGCACCCTGCCACCAGGGGATACTGGATTTCCCTCACAATCGTATGCGCTTCATGGTTGACCACTTCCGAGCCGAACCTGACCAGGTCATCTTCAAGGGAAATCCTCAGAATAAGGCCGATATTCAGTTTTTGATCCCGGGCATTCAACCGTTCATATTTCAGAACATAGCTGTCGCCCTCCCTGGTCACTGCCGGCTGATTTTCCTTGGTTGAAACAACGATCCCTTTCTCCCTGCGGGTATCAAAAAAGAGTCTCCACATTGGTTTGCCCGAAGCATAATTTTTACCGGTTTCATTGTTTTTAAGTGTAATAAGGTTTCCATAACTGTCAAAAACAACTTCAATCTTCCGGTTTTTTAAGGCGTATTGCTCCAAGGCCAAGGCCGGGAGGCTGCCAGACGCCAGTAACAGGA
>CAYNBE010000318.1:0-2225 GCA_964395045.1 uncultured Prolixibacteraceae bacterium
CGCCCGGGGAACTACGTCTTGCCTGGGGGGATGTTTTTGCTAATATATCCGGGGATGATTTTGTAGAGTTGATTTGCAGGTAAGTCAGGTATTATTGTCAGAGCTTCTTTCAGCCAGATGAATGGATTTATTTCATGTAATTTGCAGGTTGCCAGCAGTGAATAGATGACAGCTGCATTTTTTGCCCCTTCATGCGACCCTGCGAACAGATAATTCTTCCTGCCGAGAGCAACCGGACGGATACAGTTTTCAATCAGATTATTGTCAATCTGAAACCGACCATCATCCACATACCGTTTCAGTCTTGGCCAAAGATTTTTCGTATAATTTACGGCTATTCCAATGGCGCTTTTTGGTAAAACTTTAATGGATTGGTCAACCAGCCAGTTTTCGAACTTATCCAGTAACGGAACTGATTCTTGCTGCCGCAATTCCTTGATTGATTCAAATGAAAGTTCTTGTTCCCGGGCTATCCTCTCAACTTCATATATATCCTGGATCATTTTCAAAGCTTCACTTGCCCTTTGGGGATCATTGTTTTTGGCCAGGTCAAATTTGCGTCTGGCATGCGCCATGCATGACAAAAGGGTTATCTTTTCAGGTGAGGCAATATTGTCGTAAACAGAATAACCATCGGTTTGAAGATAACCGGTAAAATCTTTCAGGAAACTTTTCGGACCATCCTGACCCCTTGTCTGCCGGTAATCAAAAACCACCAACCTGGCAATCGGATCCTGATAAACCCAGAAGAATCCCCTGTGCGTTGCTCGTGGCTTATCTTCGGTAAGTACCGGAATGGGTGTTTCATCGGCCTTCAGGTAATCGGAGGATATTATTCTGCATTTCATGGCCTCCCAGAGTGGAACAAGCCAGTTCTCAATGGTCCGGTTGGCCCATCCTCCAATGGTGGAATCAGATATATAGAGGTTTTGGCGTTTGAAAATCTGACTCTGACGGTAGTAAGGAAGATGATCCACGAACTTGCTGACCAGGATATGGGCAATCATCGATGGCCCGGCATTGCCCTTGGGAACCGGAAGTGACGGAAGTTCAGCTGTTACAATGCTGGTAGCCTCATCGCTGGTTTCCACAACATACTTGGGCCGCTGAATCTGGCGAACGTAAATACTTGCCGGTTCGTACTCCAGTATCTCGGTCATCTCTATTCCGATCTTTTTTGCTCCTTCCGGTATGTTATCCGGTTCTATCACTTCCACTTTCCGGGGAAGGTGAGAAGGTATCTCTGCCCGGTACGGGTGTTTTTTCTCCTGTTTTTCCGGCACGGTTCTGGTGTAAGTGGCCACTTCCTGTTGTTTTTCCGGTGCATCAACTGCCGGAAAATCAAACAAAGAACCCTGAAGAGGATCGGGTGCAATGAATCGTTCACTCTTGGCCCCGAATATCATCCGTTTGAGCTGGGCAAGCTGGAATTCTAACCATTCAACATGCGATTTATACTTCTCAACCTCTGTTTTCAGGTTGATGAATTCATGATATTCTTGCTTCGATATGGTAATCATTTCTTCCATCACAGAAGTAAAGATACAATTCAAAAGCATTGATTTTACAGGGATTACAGACGATTTACCAACAAAAAATTGTTATAAATAACGCCTGCGTTTTTTTGCATATTTCATCGAAAAACCAGTAATGATCATAGCCAGTTGACCATATTCAATATCCTGACTCAAACCCGGCCTTTCAAATTGTGGCAATTCAAAAGTACCTTGTTCAAGCCGTTTGTAGAACAGAACGAATCCTCCTGGTTCCCATCGCAGAAGTTTTGTCCGGTTACGATCCTTGTTTATGAAGATAAATACATCGCCACTGCGTGGGTCCTGTTCCAACCGACCACTGACAAGCCCGGCCAATGCATCAAAACTCTTCCGCATATCGGTTGGTTCCCGGAATAAAAAATACCGGGCTGAGGTCACTGAAAACATCTGGTTACAAATTGATAAAAGCTTTCACCGTCTGAACAGGTGTGCCAGCCGGAAAATGCAGTTCAACTCCATTGGGATATTTCAATATGATGCTGTTCCCTCCCGGTATATTTTTCAGCTCAACAAAGAATCCGGCTTCTTTGCACCTCTTCTCTTTCTCTTTCTTATAGAGCCAGTATTTCAGTGAATGGATGGAGAGATTGTTCTGCCGGGCATACTCTGCCTGGGTCATCCCGGAATCGAACCATTGAGAGGCAATCGCTTGTGCATGGATATTCTTTG
>CAYNBE010000319.1:0-412 GCA_964395045.1 uncultured Prolixibacteraceae bacterium
GGTTAGCAGCAGAATCTGAACAGGATGGTCAGTTGTAAGCCGACTCACCATGCTCATATATATCGAGTCCTTCCTCTTCAATTCTTTCCTCAACTCGTATTCCGGTGGTTTTATCGATAATTTTAAAAAGAAGGAAAGTCATTACCCCACTGAAAACAGTTGTAGCCAAAACTGCCACCACTTGGGTCAGGAATTGTCCGGGATTTCCTGTGATCCAACCGCTATAGGCAGGCTGGACTGTTGGAGTGGCAAAGATGCCGGTGGCAAGTGCCCCGATGATTCCACCCACTCCATGGACCCCGAAAGCATCGAGTGTATCGTCATACCCGAGCCGGGGTTTGATGATGCTCACAGCGTAAAAACTGACTACAGAAACAAGCACTCCTATTATAAGCGCACCTCCGATACCGAC
>CAYNBE010000319.1:422-2205 GCA_964395045.1 uncultured Prolixibacteraceae bacterium
GCCGGTGTGATTGCTACCAATCCTGCAACTGCACCTGTAGATATCCCAATTGTCGAAGGGGTGCGGTGGAAAATCCAGTCGAGCAGGGCCCAGGTAAAGGCTGCCATGGCAGTTGCCACATGTGTGACAAGAAATGCATTAGCGGCAAGGCCATCGGCTGCGAGCCCGCTGCCAGCATTGAACCCGAACCATCCGAACCAAAGCAGGCCCGCACCAAGAACCACAAAGGGGATGTTGTGCGGGGTTGATGGCGCCCCGTTCAATCCTCTCCTTTTTCCGATGAGCAAAGCCATTACCAGTGCAGCAATCCCGGCATTGATATGAACCACTGTCCCCCCGGCAAAGTCGAGTGCCCCCATTTTGAAGAGCCATCCGTCGGCCGACCAGACCCAATGTGCTACAGGTATATAGACCAAAAGCGACCATAGTATCGTGAAAAAGAAAAATCCCTTGAACCTTATGCGTTCGGCAAAAGCACCCACAATCAGGGCGGGTGTGATAATGGCAAACATACACTGGAAAAGGATAAATACAATATGAGGAATCCTTTCAACAGGCTGGGATATAAAATACGGACTGACATCACCTGGAGAAATCCCTTTCAGAAATGCCCAGTCAAAGTTCCCGATCAGGGGTGCCATTGCTCCCTTTGATGATCCGAATGCAAGACTGTAGCCGATCGAAACCCATAAAAGCGTGATTGCTGCTGCAATGATCAGGCATTGCATCAGGATATTCAGAACATTTTTTCTTCTGACCAGTCCACCATAGAAAAAGGCCAGCCCGGGCAACGTCATCAGGAAAACCAGAGCAGAGGCAACTATCATCCATGCCGTATTGCCCGAATCAATAACCGGCACTGAAACTTCTGCAGTCTCTTGGGCTGTCACTTGGAGTGTACCGGTTCCGAGGAAAAGTGAAACGGCCAGAAAGGCTATTCTAATCAGATTCTTTTTCATATCGTTTTTTTTGTTTATTCTTCATCCCCTTTGATGTAAAGCGATTCATTTCCCTTTTCACCCGTCCTGATCCTGTAAGATTCGGCAATTTCGGAAACGAATATTTTTCCGTCACCGATATTCCCGGTCTTTGCCGAATTCAATATTGCACTAACGGTTTTGTCCAGATTTTTGTCGCGAACGACAATCGAAATCATAGTCCTTTCAATTGTACTGGTATCGTAGGCCACACCGCGATAAATCCTTTCCTGTCTTGCTTTTCCCACACCCCTGACGTCCCAGAAGGAGAAAAACTCTATTCCCGAATTCTGAAGCTCATTCTTTACTTCAAGGAATTTTGACTTACGGATAATTGCTTCGATCTTTTTCATATTGTTCTTATTTTAAGGTGAATTGTTGATAACTGAACTTTACAAATGAATCCCGGCTGAGATGTAGAATTTCCGGGAATCGGGATTCAGAACAGCTGTTACGGTGAGCGGAAGAGAAAAGTCGCCTGTGATCCTGATCTCCTTTGAAGCGGATAATCCCAGGTTGCACAGGTAGAATTTTGAGTCAAGGGTATGCCAACCGTTGCCAGCCCCGGCAAAAAAATTCACATTTCCGGTTTTCAGGTTGGCTTCAAAATAGAGGTCCCCGCCTTTTGCCCCGGCTCCTTCGTGCAGGATAGAATTTGCGGAGAGAGAAAAAATGCCCGATTCAAACTTGCTGTTAAGCTCAAAAGCATGGTTTTCGGTATTGAAAAAATTGCTGACGGGATAATAATACCAGGTTGTCGCAATAGTTTCCGGTCGGTGCTGAGATGAGAAAAAAAGGTCTGTGTG
>CAYNBE010000320.1:0-2202 GCA_964395045.1 uncultured Prolixibacteraceae bacterium
GCGGGGAATCCCCGCCTGACTGTCGGGCAGGCGATTCCGTCAAGGACTTCCTTATAGCGTTGTTCGCTTACCACGCGGCAGAGCCGACGGGGAATGCGCTCACCGGAATTCAATAACATCCCCTTCCCTGTACCCGATAAGTGCACTTCCGAGAGGAGATAACACTGAAAGACGGTAATTCCGGGAATCGGCTGCCTGTGAATAAAAAAATCCGGCCCGGTGAAAGGTCGAATTCGGGTCAGGATAGGTTTTATTTTCTAAAAAACAGAATCGGAAAAGAAGTTTTTATTTTTGTATATCCAAAAAATTGCTGGAATGGTAGATGAACCAAAATGGGAGGCTGGGAAGCCATACAGGTATTTCGATGTGATCATGTCATTATTTGTGGCAGTCCTGTTGATTTCGAATATTGCTTCCGTGAAGATTCTCTCTTTGTGGAAATTTACTTTCGACGGTGGTACGATCCTTTTCCCTTTCAGCTATATTTTTGGGGACATTATGACCGAAGTTTACGGATTCCGTCGGTCAAGAAAAGTTATCTGGACTGGTTTTTTTGCTGCCATTTCCATGTCGCTTGTGTTATGGGTGGTACAGGTTCTTCCGCCTGCTCCGGGTTGGGAAAACCAGCAGGCATACGAATCAGTCATCGGTTTTGTGCCAAGAATTGTGATAGCCAGCCTTGTTGCATATTTCTCGGGGGAATTCAGCAACTCATTCATTTTGTCTAAGTTGAAAATCATCACCAGGGGCAGGTTTCTATGGATGAGGACCATCGGATCAACCCTTGCCGGAGAAGGGATCGATACGGCCATTTTCTGCCTTATTGCGTTTTACGAGGTACTGCCAGCACCTCTGTTATGGACGGTCGTGCTCTCGAACTATATCTTCAAGTGTTCTGTGGAAATCGTTTTCACCCCGGCAACCTATGCAGCAGTAAGGTTCCTGAAAAGAAAGGAGGGAGTGGATGTATATGACCTGGGGATCAGCTACAACCCGTTTTTATTTTCGGATAAGAATTAGTCAGAAATACCTCGACCTGACAAAATGGCGCCCGTACAAGTCGACATCATAACTGATTGTGAATTCGTGAGTCCCTTTCTGGTAACGGTAGATATCGGAAAAGGTAATATCGATGGCATATCCGATCCGGATATTGTTGTTAAAAATCCACTGCGATACAAAACAAAGGGCATCGCCGGTCCTCAGCATGGTTCCAAGCCAAAGCTTTTCCTTCACCATAAAATTGATGCCAAGATCAATCTGAGATGTGTTCATCATGCTGATCCTGAACATGATGGAAGGTTTGAACAGGAGATTTTCGTTCAATCTGAAAATATATCCCGTTTTCAGGTATATATACCTGGTGTCGAGCAGTGGTGAAAACTGGATGTAATCTGCCGGGAGGTTGTTCGGGATGAGGCGGGGGATTGACAAACCGGCATAGGCACTTTCATTGTACCAGAACACGCCGACTCCGAAGTTGGCCATAAAACGGATGGCATAATCATTCAGGTATACTGGATCGGGATATTCGTTCAGCTCATAGCTGCGGAGTGCGTTCTGGTAGTTCGTGAAACCGGCAGTCAGCCCCAGTCTTAGCTGTGATTTGGGTGAAACGAGCAATTCGTATGAGTAATCGGCAAAAACGCTGAGTTTGTCTTCCAGAACAAACCTGTCATGGATCACATTAAGTCCGATACCCATAGGTTGTTTGTACACCGGCGAATGGAAAGAAATCATCTCGGTCAGGGGCGATTTGTCAAATCCTGAAAATTGCTTGCGCACCAATGCAATAAACCCGATTTTTTCCCACATCCCTGCATAAGCAGGATTGATGGATTGGGTGTTGAACATATATTGCGAAAATATTGGTTCCTGCTGCCCCGATCCCATCAGGTTAATGAGCAGAAATATACAGATAAATATGTATTTAATAATATTGGACAATCTTCAATGTGTTAATGACTGATTCTTTAAAGAACTAATTTGTATTCTGTTTACTTGGTTCATTTTCCCGGGCAATAGTATCATTTGTCGTTCTTGTGCCGGCAACGTCGGCGGCATCGACAAGAATTACTCCATCCTCCGAAATTCCGGTTTTATCTTTGATACAAATGGCTATGATCAGACTTTTTCCTTTAATAACGGGTAATAGTGAAATTTTACGGTTCATTTCCCTAAGAATATCAGTAATAACGATTT
>CAYNBE010000321.1:0-2200 GCA_964395045.1 uncultured Prolixibacteraceae bacterium
AGAACCTGGGGGTAATCTCCAGTCCGATTCCCCTGTGATCCCAAGGTTTGTAGTACCGGTCAGGGAGGAGTGCCAGTCGGAAACCCCGAGGCCCGGATTCAAAATAAGCATTTCCAAATCTGAAGTACATCCTGCCTCCGATCCTGACCTTTTCCACACCGCGCGGAAGGTCGGTGAACCAGATGTCAAGCGGGTCTTCCACCCAGACGTAACCGATACCCCTGTGGTAGCGGAAGAAGAATCCATCTTCGAAATAGAACGGGATTCTTCCGGCGTAAAAGACAACCGGATTGGTGCGGAATCCCCTAAGAATATGTCCATAACCAGGATAATACCAGTAGTTCGAGTTGTTGCGGAAGTACCAGGGGATATGTTCTTTCCTGTAGTAGTTGCTGAAATTCCAGTGGCGGTCATCCCAGGAGTATTTTCTGTGTTCCCACTCATGCCTGCTGTATTTTCCGTTGCCCCAGACGTTATAATTGTGGTCACGGTGATTGACTGCAGGAATCTCGCGGTGGGCGCGGTTATCGACATATCCTTTCCTGTTTCCCTTTTCAACACGTGAATCGGTGTATTCGTTCTTTCCTGTTCTCCGGTCAGTTTCACTGTACCGGGTATTCCGGATTGAACTACGGTTTTCACTATCCCTGTACCCATTTGACGGATGGATTTCTTTCCCAGTTCCTTTCTGCTTGTCGGGGCCCGCGTTCTGTTTTCCCGGGGCAGGTGAGTTGTCTTGGGCTTTCAGATTGTCATTCACCTGCAGTTGATAACTTGTCCGGGAGCGCTCCGAAGCATCTCCGGAGTACCTGGCCTTCCTTTGTCCTTCCGAAGAAAGGTTGGTTTCTGCTTTGATTTCGCTGCGGTTGTTGTTTTCGTGGTTGCCGCTTCTTTCTCCACGTGCCGGCTGACCGGCTGCTGTTAACCCTGCACCCATCATCAGGATGGTGGCATACAGTGTGAAGTCTCTTGTTTTCATGGCCTTTTTTTTTGTTTCCCGGTTGTACTCTCACAACTTACCAGTTAACAAGCAAAGGGTGTGCCAAAGCAAGGGAATTCTTTTAAGATATTGTGAAACAAAATTATCCACTCGAACTGATCAGGGGCAGCCTATATCGGAGTAGATGTAGCTTTGCCTAATCCCGATCCTGGGAATGAATCGATGCTTAGTGTGCAGGAGAATGAAAGAGTGACAGTTCTTTACCTTGGTAACTTTACCGGCCTCGATGTCCTGTATTGCTTTTCGGGTTACCGGATTTGGAATTTTCTCGAATACTATATCATTTCCATCTTTTGCCATATCATGAAGTAGGACAATAAGATGTTTTCCCCTTACGGTATTTGGATTAATTTTAACTGTCACTGTGTCCATTGATTATTTATTATCGTAAAGTTATAAAGTTTTAAATTGATTTTCACAAAACAGAATCTGCTCTTTCTTGTCCCCTGAGGCACCCTATTATGTATAAACCATTCTCAAAATTACCAAACCGGTTTCAAATTCCAGTTCGTAAAGAGGGTATTTAATTTTCATTTTTAAACCAGGCTCCCGATCAATCCCGTTAGACTGGACCAGGTGTTGGCCAGCACTTCACCCAGCGAGTCAGGTGAAAACCACCTAACCTGCTCAATATCTTCACCTGTTTCAGGGATTACAAACGAATCCCCTGAATACTGCATGGAGAACCATTTGGTTTCTTTCAATATCCAGGTTCCTTCTGAACCTTTGTATTTCGACTGATAGACATGCCATGTCGAAGGGAAAAAACCGTCTATAAAAAGGCCGGTCAGTCCTGTTTCTTCCGATACTTCCCTTAATGCGGCCATTTCCGGTGATTCTCCCGGTTCGATTTTCCCTTTCGGAAGGTCCCATTTTCCCCGTCTGAAAATGAAGAGCAATGCATGGTCCCTGTGCACGATCCCTCCGGCAGCCGGAATTAGTGTAAACAATCCCTGAAAAGTATTCCAGAGGGTGCCAGTATCACCCAGGAAAACGATCTCATTAAAACTGCCCGCTAAGAATGCGACTGTTTTGTGAATCAGTGTTTTTGTGTCGGGATTCTGAATTCTTTCAGCATGGCTTTTTATAAAATGCTGTTCAGTCTCACCGGCTATGATGATTTTTCGGTCATTCAGAAAAACTTCATACATTTGGATCAATTTTAAAAGTTGGTAAAAAGAATTATGTATTGGTCAGTGG
>CAYNBE010000322.1:0-2183 GCA_964395045.1 uncultured Prolixibacteraceae bacterium
CAAAATTTCATTTCCTGCTGATTTTATTCCTGATTTTCGTCACCCCGACGGTTGTCACCATCACCATCATCGTCCTGACCGAAAAAGCAAATATAAAAACAGCAACCCCAGAAACCGTTATCCGATATAAAACTTCAGGAAAAACATGGATACTCAGGGGAGTATTGATTGCAGTAATGGTCACGGTATACATCTGCTTTAACGGAGACTGAAAGCCATTCAATTTTCCTGCATAAGTAAATGGTCAAGGCGAAGGGTCACTTTTTCTTTTTTCCGAATTCGGGGTCGATTTTGAGAAGTGCAGTGGCGATGATGGGAATGATGCTGCAGACCATTACCCAAACAAAGAAATGACGATACCCAAGCTGTTCCTGTAACCAACCTGCAAACATTCCCGGGATCATCATTCCCAGGGCCATAAAAGCAGTGCAAATGGCATAATGGGATGTTTTGTATTCGCCTTCTGCGTAATAGATCATGTACATCATATAGGCGGTAAACCCGAATCCGTACCCAAACTGCTCAATGCCAACGCAAATGTTGACGACAAGCAGGTTTTCGGGCATTCTGTATGCCAGATAGAGAAACGTCACAACCGTCAGGATCATACTCAGGGCCATTGGCCAGAGCCATTTTTTCAGGCCTCCTTTGGCAGCGGCAAATCCCCCGATGATTCCCCCGACGGTCAGAGACAAAATTCCCACGGTGCCATAAACCAGACCAACCTCACCGGTTGTAAGGCCAAGACCCCCGACTTCCCTTGTGTCGAGGAGAAAGGGTGTGACCAGCTTCAACAGCTGTGCTTCGGCAAACCGGTAGGTAAGGAAAAAGAAAATTCCCGCCACAACCTGTTTCTTTTTGAAAAAGGTACTGAAAGCGGCCCCGAATTCCCGGATGATATTGGCAACCGTAGCCTCAGCCGCCGGCCTGTCAGAAGCCGGATAGGGCAAAATGAAACGGTGATACAGAAAAAATGCCACAAACAATCCGGCCATAATGAAAAAAGTGACCGACCATGCAAAGGGGATGTTCCCGGAGGTTCCCCTGAACGAAGCAAAAGTAGCCTTATTCAGTTTTGGATCAGCCTGGATGACTATCCACGCAGGTTTGTTCCAGTTTCTTTCAGTAAAGACGAAGCGGTCATCTCCGGCAATGGAAATGCTTTTATCGCCTTTATCAAATTTCATCACCAGAATCCGTTCTTTACCTGGTGCGGGTGGATGATTCAACTGAATACGGGCCAGGGATATGTTTCCCCTTCCTGAAACCGTGGGAACCGGTGCCGCCGATTCTCCGAAGTTCCTGCGTATCCAGGAACCCAATGGCTGTGCAATCTCTCCTGACCACCAGGAGACTTTGTCGTTATTACCCTTTCCGGCATTTCCACCCTGCATGCTGACAAATCCGTTCAGCCGGTTCTGACGGTTAGCAAAATCCTTCAGGAAAGCGGCACTGTCGGCCGGAATTTGGTCTGTTGCCATTCGGATGTTTCCTGGAAACATGATGAAACCGGCTTCTGTTTCCCGGCTCTCCACAATTGTCAGCCCAGTAGTGTCAGCCAACGCCTCTGTTACAATCCCCGGGGCAGCCTCCACATCTATCAGAACCGGTTTCAATCCTGTGCCTGATTCCAGCAAACCCGCCAGGATAATCAGAATTCCCTGCCCCAGGATGGTTGCCACCCTGTAAAATGTACTGCGGATCCCTACATACATGGCCTGCTCATGGGTGGTCAATGCGAGCATATAGAAACCATCGGCAGCAATATCCTGTGTAGCAGAACTGAACGCCACCAGCCAGAATACCGACAACGTTGCTCTGAAAAAGAAGGGAACGGGAATCAGAAATGCGATTCCTGCCAAACCGGCTCCGAGACAAATCTGCATCGCCAGTATCCACCACCTTTTGGTCTTCAGAATATCAACAAAGGGACTCCAGAAAGGCTTAATCACCCAAGGAAGGTATAGCCAGCTGGTATATAGGGCAATATCGGTGTTCGATATCCCCAGTCGTTTATACATGATCACCGATATGGTCATCACGGCAACATAAGGGATCCCTTCTGCCAGGTAAAGCGTGGGAATCCATGCCCAGGGATTGCGGATGCCTGTTTTTTTCATCTATTTATAATATTTGGTTCATTTAATGCATTTTATTGAAACAGATGCCTGCCTGCCGCCTGC
>CAYNBE010000323.1:0-2176 GCA_964395045.1 uncultured Prolixibacteraceae bacterium
CCACAGGGATGCCGCGGGCAAGGGTTGTGATGGTGACAGGGAAGGACTTCAGCTTCCTGAAAAGGTAGAAATTGGTCGTATCCCCTTCCATGGTGGAGGGGAGAGCAAGAATAACTTCGCTGATCCCGCCCTGCTGAACCCTCCTGATGAGTGATTCTATCTCAAGGTCCGAAGGTGCAATCCCATCCACAGGTGATATGACACCCCCCAGAACATGGTACAGTCCCGTGAATTGGCGGGTATTTTCTACCGACATTACATCCCGGATATTCTCAACCACACAAACCATGGATGGATTTCTGGAAGGATTGGAACATATATCGCATACTTCTGTATCGGATATGTTGTGGCAAATCCTGCATTGCATGATTTCATTCCGCAACCTGATGACGCTTTCACCAAAGGAGACAACACTCTCTTTCTCCTGTCTCAGCAGATGCAAAACCAACCTGAGGGCACTCTTTCGCCCGATACCGGGTAGCTTTGAAAATTCATTCACTGCATTTTCAAGCAGTTTTGACGAATTCATCATCGAAGTTTAAAATAATCCAGAAACAAACGATTTATTTTAAATACCCTGTTTTTTTTATGAAATAATGAAATAAACTGAAAAAAAATTGATAATTTTCAGGGTCTAACTCAATTAATTTTCTATCCATGAAAAAACGTTTTCTTTTAACAGCAGGGGTAGTAATGCTTTTTGCATTCCTCGTAAACGGACAGATTCAGGTAGGAGCCGGTTTGGGCCTTCAGATGCCGGTCGGTGATTTTTCAGACGGGTACAATGCCGGGGTCGGCCTTCATGTAGCAGGAAAATACCTTTTGAATGAAAAAATGGCTGTTGGCCTCAATCTGGGCTTTACCAAATTCGGCTCTGAATATGAACATCTTTCCTGTTCTATGGTCCCCATAACAGGATTGTTTGAGTATTATCTCGGAAAACAGGGAAAAGTGACTCCCTATCTCGGAGCCGACCTTGGTTTGTACAGCATGGGTGTAAAGTTCAAATATCAAGGGACAAAGACCTCGGATTCAGAACTTTACTTCGGATTGGCTCCGGTGGCAGGAATCCTGTATGAACTAAATGATCTGATTTCACTGACCGGCAACCTGAAATACAATGTTGTGTTCGCCGAGGATGAATCATTATCATATATCGGGATCAACGTGGGAATTGCCTATAAGTTGAACTTCAAAAAGTAACTGTGACGGTTTGTTCCCTTCCAGGTCCCACCGATACATGGGTTAACGGAACACCGGTTTCTTTTTCGATAAACCGGATGTAATTTATTAAACCTTCAGGGAATTCTTCTGACGTCCGGATTCCATTCAGAGGGACATTCCATCCCGGAAGTTCGGTGTAAACCGGGATTACCTGGTCACTGATCTCAAACGGGAAGGTAGTGGTTGTTTTTCCGTTGATTTTGTATCCGGTGCAAATCCGGATGGTTTCAAATGTATCTAGAACATCCGGTTTCATCATGATCATTTCGTTTACCCCGTTGATCATGATGGCATATTTCAGTGCCACAAGGTCTAACCATCCGCAACGCCGGGGCCTTCCGGTAGTTGAACCGTATTCATTTCCGGCCTTCCGTAAAAGATCGCCTGTTTCATTGATCTGTTCGGTCGGGAAAGGGCCGCTTCCCACACGGGTGCAGTAGGCTTTGAAGATGCCGATCACCTTCCCGATTTTGCCGGGAGCCACTCCCAGTCCGGTGCAGGCTCCGGCACAAATTGTACTCGAAGAGGTAACATACGGGTATGATCCAAAGTCGATGTCAAGCATAGTCCCCTGTGCCCCTTCGGCAAGCACCGTTTTTCCTGATGTGAGCCATTCGTTCAGGAGATATTCGCTGTCGACCAGCGGGAACGAACGGAGTACTTCAATCCCTTTAAACCATTCTTTTTCATATGATTGAAGTGATTCCCGGTAATCGAAACGGTAATAATTCTCAAGAAGACTGATGTGGCTCCGTATTTTTGACTGGTATTTCTCTTCAAAATCCTGGGTCAGGTCACCTACCCTTAGTCCGTCGCGGCCGATTTTGTCGCGGTATGCCGGACCAATTCCTTTCAGGGTGGATCCGATTTTCGATTTGCCCCTTGCACTTTCCGATGCTGCATCAAGCCATCTGTGGGTGGGGAGGATTTAATGTGCTTTCCGGGAAATGAA
>CAYNBE010000324.1:0-2132 GCA_964395045.1 uncultured Prolixibacteraceae bacterium
GTTAATAAGCTGCATTCTTCTTCGATTTTCAAATGTCAAATCCTGAATCTCTCCCTGCTCCTGTTATTTCGCGAGGGCATATTTATATCTACTTTAATATTGAAAGTTAAATAGATATGAATTTCATGAAATAGCCTGACTATATTTTGAATAGGTGCTTTCTCTTCAAATTCTTTTTCACTTGAAAAAATTTGCAAGCCGTATTCATGCAATTGTCGCAACGACCTTTTACTTTAAATTCATGTTTTCGATGCTATTCCTTCCTTATCTTCAGAAAGGGAATAGCCAATTTTCATTTCGGGTTTATGACTCTTTTACGCTAGTGTCGATTTCATCTCCCACACGATCGGAATAGAATCACAAAATTTCACATCATGTAATGATTTTTAGAAAACAGAAAGAAAAATTGTTATTTGACTGAGAATGATTTCGAATTGTGAATGAGCTAAATATCCGTTTGTAATTACTTACAAACAATTACATCCGACAATAAACGGATACAATTGCTTATTAACCGGATACGCTTTTCCTGGGAGTGTATGTTTGTTCCGTCAAATAAATTTTCGTTCAACCATCAAATTATTCAATCATGAATGCATTAAGAAACTGTGTCAGGGTTATCGGCCGTCTGGGCGACACCCCGAAAGTGAGACAATTTGAGAACGGCCGCAAGATTGCCAATTTTTCTGTGGCAACGAATGAAACCTATGTGGACAATGCCGGGAACCGCAAGTCGGAAACAACATGGCATAAGCTGGTTGCGTACGGTCCAACGGCCGGGGTTGCCGAGAAGTATCTTCAGAAAGGTTCCGAAGTGGCTGTGGAGGGCAAGCTGACCAACCGGTCGTACAACGACAAAAACGGGGAAACCCATTATGTAACCGAGATCGTGGTCAACTCCCTGTTGATGCTGGACCCCAAGAGCAGACAAAACAACGGTTGATAACGCGGTTCAGGAAGAAACCGATACAATGGACGCATTCTGATCCGTTTCAGGTAAGAGGGACCGGTCCGGAGCACCCTGGATTAGGTAAAAGGGGCTCCGGGCTTTTTCTGCTTCCTTCAGATAACGCAAATTCCACTATCTTGATCCTACATTCTTAGCGCGTGACGCTTCAGCATAGCCGGCCAGGGAGAATCGGGAAGTCTCACCCGGTTTGCTATGGGATTGATGCCTATTTCTGTTGCATTACTTTATAGCCAGAGGGTATAACGTGGTGCTTATCCAGCCATTAAGGACGTTCTCTTTTGGCTGGAAAATGGTCAGACCCTCATATCAGTAACTTCATATACATCCTTTTGCATTGCAATATCGAACTGCAAAAATCTTTTGGCTGGACTGAGTTTCAATATATATGCTTCCAGGGCACATCTTGCCAGCAAATCCGGTATGAATCGGCTGACTACATGGAATTGGTTCAACCAGGTTTTTTAAAAAACCTCCTTTGTCGGGATAATCGACTGGTTGTGGCACACCAACCTCCATGTGGTCAGGGAGGCAGTTGTTTTGCAAACAGGATATGCCTCCACTTCATATAAAAGCCGGATTTTGTGTATGTTTGTATAAAAAAAGGTGAATAAAGCAGTCTCAAACATACAACCCCTCGGATTTTTATGGCAAACCAGAAATCCGTTTTTGTTCTGTGCTCATCACAGGGATGCATATCCTGCCGGAAACAGCGAACTGGGACCTGCAACTTCCCTCGCTGGTCGCAACCTGGGAAGTGATTTTACAATCCGGGACGGATGGCGTATGTACCATGGCAATACTATCCCAGGATTTCCTGCCCACCCGCACCGTGGCTTTGAAACGGTTACAATCGTCCAGAAAGGATTTGTCGATCATTCCGATTCATACGGAGCCACCGGAAGATACGGAAATGGCGATGTTCAGTGGATGACCGCTGGCAGCGGGCTTCAGCATGCTGAAATGTTCCCCCTCCTGAGCAGGGATGAAGCCAATCCACTGGAGCTCTTCCAGGTTTGGCTGAACCTTCCTGCATCCCGGAAAATGTGCCGGCCTTACTATAAGATGTTGTGGGCTGAGGATATTCCGGTGATCGGGATGACCGACAGCCGGGGCAGACATACCTGTCTTCGCCTGATTGCCGGAGTTGCAGGTGAGGTGCAGG
>CAYNBE010000325.1:0-2092 GCA_964395045.1 uncultured Prolixibacteraceae bacterium
AAGATATGTCGACAGGAAAAATCGGGGTTACCAGCGAAAATCTGTTCCCCATAATCAAAAAGTTCCTCTATTCCGAGCATGACATTTTCCTGAGGGAAATTATTTCCAATGCTGTTGATGCAACTCAAAAGCTGAAGATACTTGCGTCAAAAGGAGAGTACAAAGGAGATATGAACGGGGCCAAAGTAAGAGTGTCGGTTGATAAAAATGCAAAAACTCTTACAGTCAGTGATTCAGGTATCGGAATGACTGCTGAAGAAGTGGACCGGTACATCAATCAGATTGCCTTTTCGAGTGCCAACGAATTCCTTGAGAAATACAAGGATGATGTGAATGCCATCATTGGACATTTCGGACTCGGGTTTTATTCTTCATTTATGGTATCGAACAAGGTTCAGATTGTCACAAGATCATATAAGGAAGGTGAACCTGCCGTGATGTGGAGTTGTGAGGGCAATCCCGATTACACCCTCGAAGAGACCGTAAGGGATGAGGTGGGTACCGATATCATCATGCACCTCAACAGCGATTCGGAAGAGTTCCTTGAAGAAAGCCGCATAGCGGAAATACTGGAGAAATACTGCAAATTCCTGCCTGTCCCGATCATTTTCGGAAAGAAAAAAACATGGAAGGAAGGCAAGGAAGTAGAGACTGGTGAGGAGAACCAGATCAATGAAACCAATCCGGCCTGGACACGAAAACCGGCTGATCTGAAAGAGGAAGATTATCTTGCTTTCTACCGGAGGTTATATCCGATGGCCGATGACCCGCTTTTCAATATCCATTTGAATGTGGATTACCCGTTCCATCTGACCGGTATTTTATACTTCCCGAAAATCAAGAACAATATTGAGGTTCAGAAAAACAAAATCCAGCTTTACAGCAACCAGGTTTTTGTGACCGATTCGGTGGAAGGTATCGTTCCGGAATTTCTGACCCTGCTTCACGGAGTCCTTGATTCGCCGGATATTCCGCTGAACGTTTCCCGTTCATATCTGCAGGGTGATCCGAATGTGAAAAAAATCAGCAGCCATATCACCCGGAAAGTGGCCGACAGGTTGAACCAGCTTTTTAAAGACAACCGGGAGGAGTTTGAAAAGAAATGGGACCACCTAAAGATTTTCATTGAATATGGATTGCTCACCGATGAGCGGTTTGAAGAAAAAGCAGAATCGTTTTTTCTCCTGAAAAACACGGAAAACAAATACTTTACTTTTGAAGAGTATGAAAATCTGATCAGGGGCAACCAGACCGATAAAGATAAGAACCTGGTTTATCTCTATGCCAACCATACCGAAGAACAGTACACTTTTATCAATGCTGCGCAGGCGAAGGGGTATGATGTTCTTGTCATGGATGATATCCTGACTACGCCGCTGATCAACAAACTGGAGCAGAAAAAAAAGGATAGGCGTTTTGTACGGGTGGATTCCGATGTGGTTGAACATCTGATCAAAAAGGAAGATTCTGAAAAGAAGGAACTGAGCTGGGAGGAAAAGCAGGAACTTTCACCGCTTTTCCAGGCTGTAACCCCTGATCAGTCGGGCTTGTCGTTTATCGTTGATTTCAAAGATCTGGGGGATAGTGAAAGTCCTGTCACAATAACAAGGAATGAATGGATGCGCCGGATGAAGGATATGAGCCAGTTCCAGAACGGCATGAATTTCTACGGTGATCTGCCCGAGCAACTCAACCTGGTGGTAAATACTTCCCATCCTTTGGTAGTTAAGGTTATGAAGCAGAAGGATAAAGAAATGGGGGAAGAACTGAAGTCCATGAAACAGAAACTGACTGAACTGAAATCTGAAATTTCGGAATTGGAAAAGGTATGGAAAGGGAAAAAAGATGAAGAGATACCTGCTGAAGACAAAGAAAAGCTGGACGGACTGAGAGAAAAAGAGCGGGAGCTGGAGGAGGAGAGGCGAAACAAGATAAAGGATTTTGGAGGGAAGAACAAACTGATCAGGCAGATGGTTGATTTGGCTTTGCTTGCAAACGGTCTGCTAAAAGGAGCCGGTTTGGACAGGTTTGTAAAAAGGAGTGTTGAACTCATCAAATAAATAAAAAAGCCCCTTAAAGAGGGGCTTTTTTA
>CAYNBE010000326.1:0-2075 GCA_964395045.1 uncultured Prolixibacteraceae bacterium
TTCTAAAACTTATGCAATATGCTAATTTTGTTTCAATGAACTGAAAAATGAAAAATACGATCAAAACTCTGTTGCTGGCTTTTGTAATGTTAGTCACTGTATCCGGAATCCTTCTGCTTTCCGATACGGGTCAAAGGAAAAACACAAAGCGTTCAGCTAAATCACTTCCCGAAATTGCCATTTTGCAATTCTCCTCTACCTTGTTGCTCGACAAGCACGTGACTGGTGTGATCGACCAACTTGCTGAGAGGGGCTATGTTGCAGCCGATCGCAGAAACCTGCGCTGTTTCAATGCCCAGGGAGACCTTGGGATGGCTAATACCATTGCACAGGAAGTTGCCAACAGTCCTGTTTCCATTGTCATTACTTCCAGTACCGTAATGTTGCAGACCTTTGCAAGGGTCAACCAGAGTATCAGAAAATTGCATGTTTTCGGAGCCGTAACCGATCCTTATGGAACAGGAGTGGGTATTACCGGTAAGAATCCTTCAGATCATCCACCCTATATGGCAGGCATCGGTACGTTTCAGCCCGTGAAGGCTGCTTTCCGGATCATTCGTGAACTAAACCCCCAAATCAGGAAAGTAGGTGTGGTCTGGAATCCCGGCGAACAATGCTCGGAGGCCTGTGTAAGACAGGCACGGGAAATTTGTGATGAACTTGGAATTGAACTGATCGAAGCCATTGCCACCAATCCAACCGACGTGTCGGAAGCGACCCGTTCTTTGTTCTCACGGGGGGTCCAGGCAATCTGGATCGGAGGCGATACGGTAGCCAACTCGTCAATTAAACTGATCATTAAAGTGGCCGGACAGGCTGGTATCCCCGTATTTACAAACGATCATCTGGATGCTTTGAGCGGTGCTTTGTTTGGGTTGGGAGCAAATTATTACTCCGTGGGAAGGTACACAGGCGATATGGCCGCCGACATCCTGGATGGAAAAAATCCTGCCGAAATTCGGATCGAAAACGTGGTGCCTGAAAAACTGGAACTGAACCTCCCGTTGTTGTCGAAACTGGGCAAACCATGGGAATTATCCGAAGCTGTTAAAGAGATTCTTAAAAAGCAGGATCAAATGGACTCCGCTAAAGGACAGTTCCCTGATATCTCCGGGAAGGAACAGGCAAAAGAGATACCTTCACCTGAAATGAAAGAGGAAGCATCTCTTATCAACAATCCTGACCGAAAAAATGGGAAAACTGCGCTGGTCGGATTGATCACCCTCAGCGACGGCCATGTCATTGACGAGGCGATCGACGGAATAAAAGAGGGGCTCAGAGTGAAAGGGCTTCGCGATGGGAAAGACTTCCATCTGAAAAAATACTCAGCACAGGGTGAAATCGGTCATCTTCCTCAAATCGTCGATGCAGTGGTCATGCTCAAACCAGATGTGATCGTCACGGTGACTACTCCCGCCATGATGGCGGTCGTCAGGAAAGTAAGCCATATTCCCGTCGTATTTACGGTAGCAAGCAGTCCGGAAAAGGTCGGATTGTTCGGATCAGGACGGCCATCCAATCTTTGTGGTATATACGACAATCCCCAGATGGACAAACTTCTGAAAATGGCAGTCAGGCACGGGAGCAACCTGAAGATGGCAGGGACCATCTACGATCCTTCACAGGTGAATTCGATGATTTCGGTTGAAAGGTTGCTGGAGGCCGGAAAGGAGCAGGGAATTCAAATCCTTGAAGCTCCTGTAACTGCGGTCTCTGAGCTCGAAGCAGCCACTCAGTCACTGCTATCCAGAGGGGCACAGGCGTTTCTTCTGTCGGCCGATAACCTGGTCAACTCCGGTTTCCCCGTGATTTCACGTCTTGCAAAAAATGCAGGGATTCCGGTTTATGTGACCGATATGGAACTGATGGCACTGGGTGCTTCAGGAGGGATCGGATTAAGCTGCCGTGACTGGGGGAAACAGGCCGGGGAAATGGCTGCCATGATATTGTCCGGTGTGCCGCCAGAAAAGCTGCCCTGTAAAGAGAATTCCATGGAAGTGGTTGCAGAACCTTCAACCAAATAAAAACACAAATGGGAACGATCATTTCTGATTGTTCCCATTCCACAACATTCA
>CAYNBE010000327.1:0-2064 GCA_964395045.1 uncultured Prolixibacteraceae bacterium
TGAAGGCTCGGGAAAATTCACAGATGAAGTGAAATTGAAGAAATCAGGCATTACCAAATCTGTGACGACTATAAAAGTCCGGCACATCTTTATGAGGACGGGAACTTATTTTCCTTCACTTCTTGTTGAATCACAGCGGGAAGGAGATTCCCGGACCCCTTTTGCGCTGGTAAGAAATATTGGACGTGCTAGGATAGTAGTCTCAAACTGACAGGGATTGAAAGTTGTTGCCTGTTGGCTCTTTTTCCCAGAAAGAGCCCCCCCGGGGCAGACAGAATTTTGACTTTGACTGGAAATTCATTCTGAACGATTCTGTTGATGCTTCAGGACGATATATAAATGTTTCCGGTTGGGAAGATGTTCAGTTGCCTCACGACTGGAGCATAAAAATGCCGCTTGCCGGACCTCCGGCAGTAAATAGAAGCCTCGCGAGCATGGGCTTCATGCAGGGAGGAACGGGCTGGTACAGAAAAACCTTTACTGCACCGTCAGACTACAGAAATAAAAAGGTCTGTATTCAGTTCGACGGAGTTTACCATCAGTGCGATGTTTACGTAAACGGGAGCCACCTTGGTTTTCATCCTTATGGCTATATCGGATTTGAATATGACCTGACCGGGTTTCTTAACTACGAAGGCGAAAATACAGTTGCTGTCAAGGTGGATCACAGCAACTATCCTTCATCACGATGGTATTCAGGTTCGGGAATTTACCGCCATGTGTGGCTGACAGTCACCGATAAAATCCATGTAGCAACCGGGGGCACTTACATAACGACCCCTGAGGTATCGGATGAAAAGGCCGTTGTAAGGATAATTACAACTGTTGAAAATAGCTCGGACAGGACTGAAACAGTTCAGGTCAGGAACAGAATTCTGGATTCAAAAGGCAATGAGGTAAGTGCATCAGCAGTTTCAAAAACCATTGCGGGAGAAAACAGTGAAAAGATCGAACAATCAATGGATATTGAGAATCCCGTTTTATGGTCTGTAGATGATCCGGATCTTTACAGGATGGAGACTACCGTAAGGGTTGGAGGGAATCTGAAGGATATTTATATGACGTCATTCGGAGTCAGGTATTTTAAGTTTGATGCTGACAAGGGATTCTCTCTTAACGGGAGGTATATGAAGCTTAAAGGAGTCAATCTTCATCAGGATGCAGGTTCTCTTGGTACTGCAGTACCTGATATGTCGTATCTGCGCAGGCTGAAAATTCTAAAAGAATATGGCTGTAATGCAATCAGATGTTCTCACAATCCGCCCAGCCCGGAGTTTCTTGACATCTGCGACAGTCTGGGATTTGTTGTCATCGATGAAGCATTTGACAAGTGGAAGTCGGGGTATTATGCCCAGTATTTTGACCTCTGGTGGCAGCGGGACCTTGGAGCGATGCTGCTTCGCGACAGAAATCATCCCTCGGTTATGGTCTGGAGTATAGGTAATGAAACAAAGGACCAGAACACCGAAAATGGAGCTGAGGTGGCCAGGATGCTTCAGGATTTTGTTCACATGGTTGATCCTGCACGTCCGGTTACCGCTGCCATTGCTCCGGCCAATATCACTGCAAGGCCGTATAATGATAACGGGTTTACCGAAGTTCTGGATATTGTAGGATATAACTACCAGGAGCCGTGGCTTGAAAGGGATAAAAAGAGGTTTCCAGACCGCATAATGTACATTGCTGAGGCTTTTCCATATTATACGGGCCGCCATAACAGTATCAGGGATTATCGGCCCGTCAACCCCTGGTATGCAGTTAAGGAGAATGATTATGTTTTTGGCCAGTTTATCTGGGCAGGGGTGGACTATCTCGGGGAGAGTTCAGGATGGCCAAGCACAGGTTGGCCAACGGGCCTTTTTGATGTCTGCATGTTCGAGAAACCCAGGG
The DNA here is from genome assembly GCA_964395045.1 of uncultured Prolixibacteraceae bacterium. Classification (GTDB taxonomy): domain Bacteria; phylum Bacteroidota; class Bacteroidia; order Bacteroidales; family Prolixibacteraceae; genus UBA1413. The sequence continues at coordinate 1,891 of CAYNBE010000327.1, forward strand.
CGGCTTTTCACCGGGCGGTGTGGAATGATGAACCAATGGTAAGGATTGCGGTGGCCGATCAATCGCTCGATATTGATCCGGGAAAGGATCACTGGAGCTGGCCTCACCTGGCGGAACACTGGAATTTCCCGCAATACAAAGGTCATATTATTGAAGTTCAGACTATATCAAACT
>CAYNBE010000328.1:0-1979 GCA_964395045.1 uncultured Prolixibacteraceae bacterium
CCGGCAGGCAGGCGTCAGCCTTCGGGCGCCACCCCTCTCTTCGCGAAGAGAGGAGAAGGGGGTGAGTATGGTTTAATTTATTCATGTTGTTCTTGTTCCATTCATTTTTTTCATCTTTTCCCTTTACCGGAATTTCTTCCGAAATTAAAAAAAAAGGAGTTGTAGATGGAATATTCATGCACTTAATTACCTTTGTTTTTAATCATTAACAAATGTTGAAGAAAATTGGGAAATGGAAGAGTTGTATTTCAATCTTGACGATATATCGGAACCTGAGAGCCTGGAAGATGTGATCTACACATTGATGGTAAACCCAAACCTTTCGACGATAAATTATTTCAATGATTTCAGTGACCAGACCATCACACCGGAATCGTTGGATAAAAACGGAATAGATGAAACCGGTATCTTTGAGCTTGGTTCAACTGGTCACTGCATTTCCATGACCACCCATGCTTTTCACCATCACCTTGACGAATATCCACAGGCTGCCACTGAAATCCTGATTTCAAAAGCAGCAAGAAAAATGCTTTGTTTCGGTGCCAATCCTATCGTGGTAAGTGCTTTTCTGTATCACATCAATTTGTCTGATCCCCATGGTCATATCATTGCATCAGGGGCAAAAAAGGGTTTGGAGAATGCGGCAAGAATGTTCCATCTGTTGGTAACCGATCGGAAAATAAGGTTTGATCATTACAAAGGACATGGGCCGATCCCTCCTACCATCATCATCAGCATGATGGGAATTGTAGATAAACCGGTGAATGTCCGTAAAAACGAATTCAAATTGAAAGGGAATAATATCTTTATGATAGGTAAGCCCGCAAATGATCTGAATGCCTCCGAATATCTTGAGTTTTACCATGGAATTTCGAATTCACCCCTGCCAGAGTATAATATCGAGGCAGAAATGGAAATACAAAATGTTTTAAAAAAGATAAATGAGGCGCAATTGGTAAACAGCGCAAATCCTGTGAGCAGGGGAGGGGTTTTTTTTACGCTTTTAAGGGCTGCATTTCCAAACAACCTTGGTTTTGATATCACTACCGATGCGGAGATCAGGAAAGATGCTTTTCTTTTTGGAGAAGCCATGGGCAGAATCATCGTGGATGTGAATCCGGAGAAAGAGGATGAGTTTGTCGATTTCATGAGTGAAATGAAGGTTCCGTTCTTTATGCTGGGCCATGTAACGAAAGGAGAGATCAGAATTGATGATGTTTCCATGGGATTTACCGATAAGATGACGACCGCTGTCCCATGACAGTCCTGCCATATAAAAACAGCCATTTAGGGAAAAAAGAGCAGGTAAGGGTGATGTTCAACCGCATCGCCTGGCGCTATGACCTGTTAAATCACCTTTTATCTTTTAACCTGGATCGGTGGTGGAGAAAGAAAACAATTGAAATGCTATGGGATGAATCACCAAAAAGGATTCTTGATATTGCTACCGGTACAGGAGATATGGCGTTCGGGTTAATGAAACTGAAACCTGATAAGGTTACCGGGATCGATGTTTCTGAAAAAATGATCGCTATTGGAATAAGAAAAGCGGCAAAAAAGGGCTTTTCAGACAAGGTTGAGTTCATGACTGGTGACTCTGAGAAACTCCCCTTCCGGGATGAAAGCTTTGATGCAGCGACAGTCGGATTCGGGGTGAGAAATTTTGAGAATCCAATCAAGGGATTAAAGGAGATACACCGGGTGATCAGGAAAGGCGGAAAACTTGTAATCCTGGAATTTTCATATCCTGATCGGTTTCCTTTCATGCAACTCTACAGGTTTTATACAAACCATCTGCTTCCGAAAGCAGGGAAACTGATTTCGGGAGATGCTTCAGCTTATACCTATCTGACTGATTCAGCCCGGGAATTTCCATCGGGGACAGATTTCGTGGATTATTTATCTGAGGCAGGTTTTGTCAATTGTATTTTCAAACCGCTTACCTTTGGAGTTGTTACAGTATACTGCGGATACAAGCC
>CAYNBE010000329.1:0-1968 GCA_964395045.1 uncultured Prolixibacteraceae bacterium
GTAATTACGGCTTGAAAAATTCGGATTTACAAGTTAGTCGGACAATAGTGATTTTTTATAATTCTATTTTTCATTTTTCAGATTTACATCCCCCTTTAAGCGTCGTGCTTCCTTCAATGCTTTATAAATAATCCATTCCAGTTGACCGTTCGTGCTCCTGAATTCGTCGGCAGCCCACTTCTCAACCGCCGATAAAACCTCGCTATCGATCCTGAGTGCAAATGTCTTTTTCTTGGTCATGTTCCTGTCCGGTATTTAAGGATGAATGAAGTGCAGGCTGCCGGCCATCAGTTTTTCCATCGCCGCAGCGACAGCCTGGGGCCGCCGGGTACCCAGCAGAATTGTTTTGCCATTACGCAAAGTCAATCGCAATCCAATATTTCCCGACACATTGTAGGCCTTTTTTCTTTTCAGGATGCTGATCCGGATTCCCCAGCCGCCATAATCAACAATTGGATTGTACTTACCCACCTTGTAATACACAATCTCACTTTTTCCGATTCCCCTCCATCTCCGAACCAATGGCGGATATCGAAACCTCACACCGTCGTCGTTGATCTCGACCTGCAGCTTCATCGCCGAAAACAACCACAGGATAGCTCCCATCAGCAGCGTAACAAAAATAGTAATTGCTGCCAGCTCACCGTTTCCTGCCGGACGATCACCGAAAGGAATGCCAGCGGAAACCTGCCTGTAGAGGCCAGCCCACAAAGGAATGACCGTCATTGCAAACAAAGCGGTCAGCATGCCCCATGTCCACCATTGCCTAAATCGTTGTTCCTCTTTATAATAAATCTTATGCATATCCATGAGGATTATGAACAATCAAAATGCTTATACTCCAATTCTGCAATTATGAATAATGGTTTTCTTTCAGACATTCAGCCGGTTCTTCCTGCTGCGTCACATTTAAAAGGCTCAGGAATCAGGAAAGAAATGAAATATGCAAACCTGAACGGACAAGACCTGACATCAGGCAGATAAATCTCACATGCCTCCTTTCATCAATCACAGCCCCCCGGATATGCATAAAAATAATATCAGGAATACGGGTCTATTTACTGGTAAATGGTACCCGTGTTTACAATCGGGGTGGCTTCTTTGTCCCCGCAAAGGACGACCATCAGGTTGCTGACCATGGTGGCCTTTTTATCTTCGTCAAGCCTGACAATCTCTTTTTTACTCAGTTCATCCAGCGCCATCTCGACCATGCTAACCGCACCTTCCACAATTTTGAAACGGGCAGCCACAATGGCAGAAGCTTGTTGCCTTTTCAGCATCGCCTGGGCAATCTCCTGGGCATAAGCAAGATAGTTGATCCGTGCTTCCATCACTTCAACGCCGGCAATATCAAGCCTTTCTGACAATTCCTTTTCGAGCTGCTCATTCACTTCCTCTCCGCCACTTCGCAAAGTGACTACAGCTTCATGGTCCTCCAGGTTGTCGTACGGATACAAACCGGCCAGTTTCCGGATAGCTGCTTCAGTCTGGATATTCACGAAATGCTCGTAATCGTCAACCTGGAATGCAGCACGGTAAGTTTCCCGAACCCGCCAAACCAGAACTGCCCCAATCATGATCGGATTCCCGATCTTGTCATTCACTTTGATGGGTTCAGAATTGATGTTCCTGGCCCGGAGAGAAATTCTCTTTCGCGCATAAAAGGGATTGACCCAGTAAAATCCGTTCGTTTTTACACTTCCGCTGTACGCTCCGAAAAGGACACAAACACAGCTTTCATTGGGATTCACAATCATAAATCCAATCATCAGGAAAATAAAGAGAACGCCGAGTATGGCAGGGACAAATACCATCCCCCTGAAGGGTAAATAAACGACGACTGCCAGCAATACCAGTTCCACTACCAGTAAAAGGTAGCCCGACAGTGGTGAAAATTTCTTTTCCATAATTTTTTTAAAATGATATTATTTTGACATCACAAATATATCATTTTATTTTTCTTTTTCG
>CAYNBE010000330.1:0-1968 GCA_964395045.1 uncultured Prolixibacteraceae bacterium
TCTCAAATATCCAAAAAAAAGGATAGAGGTTTTGTTTTTTTAAAAATGGGAAAATTTTTCTACGTTTGTAAAAAATATCTTATTACAGAATAACCGTATTCATTCTGATTGAATAAAAACCCTTGAAAGACCTGTATGGAAACAAGACTGGATAAGAATCTGCTCCATGTTTTTATTGTAGAGGATAATGAGCTCTATGCAAAAGTACTGATGAAACAGATCAGGGACGACAACCTGAATGTATCTGTCTTTTATACAGGTCGTGAATGCCTTGCACAACTTGATAAGCATCCCTTCATTATCACCCTTGATTACAGATTGCCTGATATCGGAGGGGATGAAATGCTTGCGGCTATCCTTGAAGCCGATCCAACCACACATGTGATTGTCATTTCTGGTCAGGAGGATATCGGAACTGCTGTCAAGCTTCTGAAAAACGGGGCATATGATTACATTTCAAAGGGTCCGGGAACCCTTGAACAACTGAATAACTCAATCAAAAACATATTGCACACCGACAAATTGCGCCGTGAAAATGAGATATTACGCGAAGCTGTAAAAGAAAAGTACAATTTCAGAAAGCTCCTGAAAGGAAATAGCCCTGAGATTGAGAATGTTTTTGATCTGATGGAAAAGGCGATTACTACAAGCATTTCTGTTTCCATCACCGGGGAAACCGGAACGGGCAAGGAACTGGTTGCAAAAGGCATTCACTTCAACTCGAAGAGAAAGAGTGCCCCTTTTGTGGCAGTCAATGTATCAGCCATACCGGACGGATTGATTGAAAGCGAATTGTTTGGACATGAGAAAGGAGCTTTTACCGGAGCTGATTTCCGGAAAATCGGAAAATTTGAGCTAGCCAACGGTGGCACACTTTTCCTCGATGAAATTCCAGATCTGGACTTGAATTTACAGGCGAAACTGCTCCGGGTCATACAGGAAAGGGAACTCACCCGTCTCGGAGGGACACAGGTCATTCCTCTTGATGTTAGGATTATCACCGCCACCCATAAAAACCTACAGGAACTGGTTGCCCAGAATAAATTCAGGCAGGATCTTTATTACCGTCTTCTTGGATTGCCCATTGTCGTTCCTCCACTCCGGGACCGTGGAAACGACATTATCATTCTGGCGAAATTTTTTGTGGACGAATTCTGCAGGGAAAACGAAATGAAACCAAAGTCAATTACACCAGGTGCAAAAAAAGCGCTAACAAATTATCCTTTCCCGGGGAATGTCAGAGAATTGAAATCGGTCATGGAACTCGCCTGCGTCCTCTGTGACGGGAACTACATAGAAGAGGGGCATCTTCACATGGTTGGCAGGGAAATTGCCAGTAATCTCCTGGCAACGGAAAAAACCCTTGATGAGTACATGAACGAAATAATCGGTCATTTCCTCAACAAGTACAACCACAATGTGAACCAGGTAGCAGTAAAACTTAACATCGGCAAATCAACCATCTACCGGTTGCTGAAGGAGAATAAGATCAAAGGAAAAAGCAGAAGATACCAGGCCTTCTGACACTCATTTTATCTTTTCTGTATCAGGAAGATAAAGCGATAGTGGCGGTATCAGGGAACCGGAACATATTTTTCGATTCCGGCAACCATAACTTCCGGATTGATCTTTTTTACCAATCCCTGTAATACTTTGCCAGGACCTATTTCGGTAAAGCTTGTTGCACCATTTTCTACCATATTCGTCACGGTCTGGGTCCAAAGTACCGGTCTTGTAAGCTGGGAAATCAGATTTTCCCTGATCTCATCGGGATTTGTGACAGCTAATGCATTTACATTCTGATAAACCGGGCATACTGGTTCCGTAAAACGAGTGTTTCGAATGGCATTTTCCAGCAATTTACGGGCTGGTTCCATAAGCGGGGAATGAAAGGCCCCCCCGACAATCAGTTTCATGGCCCTTTTGGCCCCAAGGGCAATGAAATTCTCACAACCTTTTTCAATTCCA
>CAYNBE010000331.1:0-1752 GCA_964395045.1 uncultured Prolixibacteraceae bacterium
TGTGTGTGGTGGGAATGGGAAAAGAGAATCCCCGGATTGAAAGATAAAAATATGTTTCCGGAAAGAGAAAACCTAATCGTAGCCGTTAAAACAATCTATCATCAGGATAAATAAATCACGTGAAAGAGTCATTTAAATAACTCCCATTTTTACCAGATCGATCATTTTTTTCCACGGAAGGACTGAAATGCCATTGCTCCGTTCCTGTTTCATTTCACCTGCATAAACAACAGCTCCATGGTTTTGTCCGCTGATGGATTGCAAGAAGAGTAAATTTTTGAAATACTCAGGCGTGATGGTTCTTCCCGATTTAATTTCCAGGGGAAACAGCCGGTCTCCATTTTCAGCCAGAATATCAATCTCATGTCCCACATTGTCTCTCCAGAAGTAGAGATTGAGAGGAAGGGCTTTGTTGTACCGGAACTTCATTAGTTCAGAAACTACAAAATTTTCAAAAATGCATCCTGCATACGGATGAAGCGAGAACGTATTTACATCTCTGATCCCTAAAAGGGCACATGCGAGTCCTGTATCATAAAAGTAAATTTTCGGCATTTTTACCACCCTCTTGTTAAAATTCCTTGAGTGGGGATATAACCTGAAAAGGATAAAACTGCTTTCAAGAATGCCGATCCATGAAGCAATAGTTTTGTTATCTATACCCGTTTCGATGGCTAAGTTGCTGATATTAAGCATCTGGCCTGAACGTCCCGCACAAAGTCTGACAAAACGTTCAAAAGTGTACAGATTTGAAATGTTTTTGATCTGTCTTACATCCCTTTCTATATAAGTCCGGATGTAATTTGCATACCATTGAGAATGATCAACCGGCTGATCATAGAGGGGCGGGTACAATCCTTTGATAAGTAATTCAGGTATTTTCGGAGTGATGTTTTCATCCGGTTCAAATGCCGAAAAGGGAAGTAAGACAAGGTAGGCAATCCTTCCTGCAAGGCTTTGAGATATATTTTCCTGCAAAAGAAAATTGTTGGAACCAGTCAGGATGAATTGACCCGGCCCCGGATTTTCATCCAGAATCTACTGAAGGTATGAGAACAGTTCCGGTGCACGCTGAATTTCATCCAGGACTGCGCCATCCGGAAACTGAGATAGAAATCCCCTCGGATCTTCCATGGCAAAAATCCGTGTATCAGGATTCTCCAAATTCACATATTGTTTATCAGGAAAAAAATCCCTGGAAAGTGTGGTCTTTCCCGATTGCCTGGGGCCAATGACTGCAACAGCTTTGAACTGCCTGGCCAGATTTCTTAACGCATCCTCGGCATAACGTCTGATCATGGTGCAAGGTTACAATTTTGGAATTAAATTCCCAAATTGTAAGAGAATAAATTTTGGTGTTACGTTTATGCAATTTCACCATACATTAATGATTGCGGATTGTACAAATCATATTATTTCATAGTCAGGAGTTCAGGTTCAGGTTCTCCTTGAGGTAAAGGACTGCGCGATAAAGCTGGTTTTCAACTGTTCGGAGCGAAAGGTTCAGCCTGTCGGCTATTTCCTGGTTTTTCAAACCTTCTTCCCTGCTGAGGATGAAAATTTTTCGTCTGTGTTCGGGCATCTGTTCGATCAGCCGGTCGAGGTTTGAACGCATCTCATTCCAGATGATTTCTTCCCAGGATAAATCGGCACCTTGCGTCTGATGATGGGAAACGTATTCTGCAAAGAGTTTTTCCCGGTTCTTTTTCCGGATAAGATCATAAATGTTGTTTACGACGATTTTGTATAGAT
>CAYNBE010000332.1:0-1651 GCA_964395045.1 uncultured Prolixibacteraceae bacterium
TTCTTCGAAGTATTTGATTTCACTTCTGCCAATATTCTCTTACCTGTCGGAGGATTCTTTATCGTTATTTTTGTAGCCTGGTTTTTTTCACGTGAAAAAGTCTTCCTGGAACTTTCAAGCGACGGAGCTTTTAAAACCAGTTATTTCCCTTTATTCAGGTTCATTATCAGGTTTATCGCCCCAATCGGCCTTGCTGTTATCTTTCTGAACGGAATCGGATTGGTTAGGTTATAATACCCGGTTAGATGTAATTTAAGAATTTAACCTGTTGAATTTTATATATCTAAAGAATGATTGCTGAGTAAATCAAATCCGGTGCTGATTCCTATTTATTTCAAATCTGCATTTCCTGATACTGACCGTTGCATAACAATAGAATAATTCCTATATTCAAGCCTGAAAAGATGGACGTAACCGGAAACTGAATCCGAAGGAATTGGAAAGCCCTTTTCTTTTCGGAATCCCTTTGAAGTAAAATAAGAAGGATGGCTGGTGATTTCAGGCATTTCGTGAAGGAATACTTTTCGTTCACAAAGTCGGAACGGAATGCAATATATTTTGTTTGTTTTGTGATGTTCCTCACATTGATTTTCGATCTTTTTGCAGATAAAATTGTTTTCAGGGTCCCACCAGAACCGGATCGCTTGAAGGAATTGCTTCAGACCATGAATCAAGCGACGGAAGGGGGAAACGGGGAGTATCAGCATCTTTTCTTTTTCAATCCCAACACCATCGCTCCCGGTACACTCGACTCGCTCGATCTCCCCGATAATATCAAAAAGAATATGATCAGGTACAGGGAAAAAGGGGGACATTTCAGGAAAGCCGACGATTTCGGAAAACTATATGGAATGAACGACAGCATTCTTTCATTGGTAAGGCCTTACCTCAGGTTTAATAACCCTGATAAAAAAGACAAAGAAGAAGAAAAATTGAAGCCAGAACAGCACACCCGTGCCGGCAAATTTCTGTTTAATCCAAATGAGGCAACCGAAGCAGAACTTGTTTCTCTTGGATTGAACAGGTTCCAGTGTTCAAATCTGATCAGCTACCGTAATAAGGGAGGAAGGTTTATCAGAAATGAAGATTTGTTGAAAGTGTATGGAGTGGATTCGGCTTTGTACAGGGAGCTTGAGAAATGGATTGATCTTGGTCCGGAACCTGCTAAACCGGAGGTAAAGGAAATACCCACCCCCATTGAATTAAACATGGCTGACTCAGCAGTTTTGACAACCCTGCCCGGTGTCGGAGCTGTCTATGCTTCAAGGATTATCCGCTTCAGGGAGGCTTTGGGTGGTTTTTATTCCATTTTACAGATAATGGAAGTCTGGGGAATGACCGAAGACCATTTCCGGAAGTTCTCACCACAGATAACGGTTGATTCTACATTGATCAGGCCTCTGAGGATTAATTTCAGCGATGTCAGTACACTTAGCAGGCATCCATACATTACAAGCAGCCAGGCGAGGATGATCGTGAATATACGTTCATCTGAAGGGCCGATCAGGGGCATTGATGTACTGGTTGAAAAAAAGGTCTTTGATGAAGAGGCGATGAAGAAAATCTCTCACTATCTGAGTTGCCGTTAAAAACTGTATAATGGAAATCCAGGTTGTTTTAATATTGAATTTTTTATTATATATTTGATAAG